>NZ_JAHBRW010000001.1:2646798-2991096 GCF_018398315.1 Chelatococcus sp. YT9 | reverse complement strand
TGCCTGACATGGTGGTGATGGCAGCTGCCGATGAGGCGGAACTCGTGCATATGGTCGCAACCGCCGCTGCCTATGACGAAGGACCGATCGCCTTCCGCTATCCGCGCGGTGACGGCGTGGGCGTCGATATGCCGGACAGAGGCGTCCCGCTACCGATCGGCAAGGGGCGCGTTCTGCGCGAGGGCACGCGCGTCGCGCTGTTGTCGCTGGGCACGCGGCTCGCCGATTCCCTGAAGGCAGCCGAGATTCTCGAGGCGCGCGGCATCTCCACCACCGTCGCCGACGCGCGTTTCGCAAAGCCGCTCGATCTGGAGCTGATACGCCGGCTCGCACGCTCACATGAATGCCTCGTTACCATCGAGGAAGGGTCGGTCGGCGGCTTTGGTGCCTTCGTGCTGCAGAGCCTTGCCAGCGAAGGCGCGCTCGACCGCGGCTTGAAGGTACGCACCCTCACGCTGCCGGACATCTATATCGACCACGGCAAGCCGGAAGCGATGTATGCGGATGCCGGCCTTGATGCCGCAGGCATCGTCGCCCAGGTCTTCGCCGCGCTTGGGCAGGCCGAGGTGGCGCGCAGCGCGTGAGAATGCGGTGATGGCGATCAACCTCATGGCGTTCGCATCATCCTAGCTTGCAAATATCTTGCCTCGATCCCCATTCTTCCTCTCCGGCGCGAGGAAGAAAACCATGGCCCTCAATATCAAATCTGCTGAAACCGAGCGGCTGGCCCGCGAGGTAGCGGCTCTGACGGGCGATACGATCACGGAAGCGGTGCGCAAAGGCCTTCTGTTGCTGCAGGAGGAGGCACGTTCCGCACGCAAGGCCGAGATCGAGCGCAAGATGCAGGCGATCCGGGAGATTCAGGAGCGCGTGCGGAAGCTTGGCCCAATTCCGAAAATCACCAAGCGCGATTTTGACGAGCTCTGGGGCGAACTCGACGAAGACAACGATGCTGATCGTCGTCGATAGTTCGGCCTTTCTCTCGATACTGCTGGGCGAGCCCGACGCGGAACAGATCGCGGGGTTACTTCACACTGCATCGCAAAAGATTGCGCCCTCGGTCACGATCTATGAGACGCGGACGGTGCTTTTGCGTCGCGCTGACCGCCGATACCTCGATCCATTTGAGAACTTGCTCTCCATAGCGGAACTGAGGCAGCATGCATTCGACGAACGCTAGGCCGACATAACCAGTCAGGCTTACGCGCGTTTCGGCCGTGGCTCCGGCAGCCCCGCGAAGCTCAATCTGGCAGACTGCGCGTCATACGCCCTCGCCATATCCCTCAATGCCCTCTTGCTTTACAATGGCAATGATTTCGCACAGACGGATGTGCGCTCCGCGCTTACGGACTGATAAGCATATTCGCGGATAGTGGCGCGATCGAACGAATGGTTCTGAACCGCACCGCAACGGCCCGATGGCCCATCATGAACGAGACACCATGAACGCGTGGCTCCGCTCCCTCGCGGTCTATACGGACCCGCGCATCATCGCGATACTATTCCTCGGCTTCTCGTCGGGCCTGCCGCTCTCGCTCGTCTACGGCACGCTGTCCGCCTGGTTGGCAGAGGCCGGCGTGTCGATGACCATGATCGGCTTGTTCTCCTGGGCCTCGACGGCCTACGGCTTCAAATGGCTGTGGTCGCCACTGGTGGACCGTCTGCCGATTCCTGTGCTCACCGGCCTGCTCGGCCAGCGCCGCGCCTGGATGATTGTCGCGCAGGCGCTGACGGCGCTGTGCATGATCGGGCTTGGCTCCAGCGATCCCGCGCACAATCTCCTCGCAACCGCCGGCTGGGCCGTGGCGCTGGCCTTTGCCTCCGCGACGCAGGACATCGTCATCGACGCCTACCGGGTCGAGAGCCTGAAGGAGAAGGAACTTGGCGCCGGCGCCGGCAATATCGTGCTCGGCTACCGCCTCGGCATGATCGTCTCCGGCGGCGGTGCGCTGGTGCTGGCGGAGCTCTTCGGCTGGTTCACCGCCTATGCGGCGATGGCGGCCTTGATGGGGATCGGCGTGATCACCGTCCTCTTAAGCCGGGAGCCGGCGCGCCCGGACGTCGAGGAAACCTCCCTATCGGCCGATCCGCTGGGGTGGATTCGCAGCGCCGTCGTCGCACCGCTCGCCGATTTCGCGCAGCGGCCGCATTGGCTCGCGATCCTCCTCTTCATCGCGCTCTACAAATACGGCGACGCGCTGATCGGCGTGATGGCCAACCCGTTTTATCTCGCGGTGGGCTTCACCAAGGCGGAGATCGGGCTCGTCTCGAAGTCCTATGGCGTCATCATGACGATTGCCGGCGGCCTCATCGGGGGCGTCGTCGTCGCGCGGCTCGGGATCATGCGCGCGCTTCTGATCTGCGGCATCCTGCAGGCGGCCAGCAACCTCGTTTTCGTCGTCCAGGCCATGGTCGGCGCCAATCTCTCGGTCTTCATCGTGACGATGAGCGTCGAGAACCTGGCCGGCGGCATGGGAACGGCGGCCTTCGTTGCCTATCTCTCCTCACTCTGCAATGTTGCCTATACGGCGACACAATATGCGCTTGTCAGTTCCTTCATGGCCTTCACGCGCACCATCTTCGCCTCAGGCGGCGGTTGGCTCGCCGATCAGGTGGACTGGACGACTTATTTCCTGATCTCGACCGCGGCCGCCCTGCCTGGCCTTGCACTGCTCCTGTGGATGATGCGAGCCTTCCCAACCAGCGAGACGGCGGGCATGGCGCCAGGACGCGCCTGAGCGATCATGACAGGCGACAATCATGGGCGGTGAGAAGACAAGAGCCGACAAGCTCTTGGTGGAACGAGGCTTCTTCGAGACGCGGGCGAGAGCCCAAGCCGCCATCGCCGCGGGCCTGGTCACCGCCGATGGCGTCACCGTGCGGAAGTCCTCAGACAGCCTCGCGCCGGATGCAGCGATCACCGCGAGCGCGCCGCATCCCTATGTATCGCGGGGCGGCGTGAAGCTCGAGGCGGGACTGGAAGCCTTCGCCCTTTCGCCGACCGGGAAGATCTGCCTCGACATCGGCGCTTCGACGGGTGGTTTCACGGAAGTCCTTCTCGGCAGGGACGCCTTGAAGGTCTATGCCGTCGACGTGGGTCACGGCCAGCTACATGCGAGCGTGGCGGCAGATCCGCGTGTCGTCTCCCTGGAAGGAACCGATGCGCGCGGCCTCACACCTGCGGAGATTCCTGATTCCATCGGCTTCATTGTCGCCGACGTCAGCTTCATCTCGCTCCGGCTCGTGCTGCCGCCCGTCCTGCCCCTTCTCGCCGATGACGCAGCGCTCGTCGCGTTGGTCAAACCGCAGTTCGAGGCCGGCCGCGCCCATGTGGCGAAGGGCATTGTGCGTGATCCCGCCATCCATGCGCGCGTCTGTGACGACATCGCGGATTTTGTCAGCGGGCTCGGCTTCGATGTATTGGGGCTGATCCCCTCGCCGATCGCCGGCGGCGATGGCAACCGTGAATTCCTTATCGGCGCGCGCCGGAGATAGCCATGACGACGAGCCTCACCATCGTTCGCCTGGGGCGGCGCGGCGACGGCGTCGCCCTGCATGAGAACGCCCCGGTGCATGTCCCTTTTGCGCTGCCGGGCGAATCCGTGTCCGTCACGATTGACGGCGATCGCGCCGAAGTGGCCGCGGTGAACGAGACTTCGCCCGCGCGGCGCATGCCCGAATGCACCTATTTCACCCATTGTGGCGGCTGCGCGACCCAGCATATGGACGAGACACTCTACCGCCAATGGAAGCGAGAGCTTCTGCTCGCGGCGCTGGCACGGGCCGGGATAGAGACACCGGTCGAGGACCTCATCGACGCCCATGGAGAGGGCCGGCGGCGCGTCACATTCCATGCGCGGCTCGTGGATGGCAAGGCGGCCGTGGGGTTCATGGCAGCACGCAGCCATACGCTTGTCGCGATCGACCATTGTCCCGTGCTCATGCCGGGCCTCGCGCGCGCCCCGGCTGTCGCCAGAGCGCTCGCGGCAGCGGTCGGCGTCCGGAAACCTCTCGATATCCAGCTCACGGCAACAAGCGGCGGACTCGATGTTGACATGCGCGGGCTCGGGCCGGCGCGCGATAAAGAGCGCTTAGCGCTCGCCACGCTCGCGGGGCACCTCGATCTCGCCCGGTTGGCGTTGCATGGAGAGCTTATCGTCGAACGCCGGCCGCCCGGCGTCGCGATGGGGCGCGCGCTCGTGGTGCCGCCACCCGGCAGCTTTCTCCAAGCGACCGCGAAGGGCGAGGAGACACTGGGGCGGCTCGTCAGCGAAGCCTGCCAGGGCCGGAAGCGCGTCGCCGACCTCTTTGCAGGGTGCGGTCCCTTCGCGCTACGCTTGGCCGAGCGCAGCACCGTCCATGCGGTCGAATCGTTTGCGCCCGCGCTCCAAGCGCTCGACAAGGCGGTTCGTGGCGCCCAGGGTCTGCGCCCCGTCACCACGGAGGCCCGGGACCTTTTCCGCCGCCCGCTGCTGCCGCTGGAGCTCAACCGCTTCGACGCAGTGGTCTTCGACCCGCCCCGCGCCGGTGCGGAAGCGCAGGTTCGGGAAATCGCGGCCAGCAAGGTGAAGCATGTGATCGCCGTCTCCTGCGATACGCAGACCTTCGCGCGGGATATGTCCACCCTGATCGCCGCAGGTTTCTCCCTTCAACGTGTGATACCGCTGGACCAGTTTCGATATTCTTCGCATATGGAAATCGTCGGAGTGCTGAAACGCTGAACAGAGGCTGTAGCGGATGGACAACGCGAGTGTGATCGAGGCTTTGACGGCGGTTGTCGGCGCATCCTATGTGCTGACAGCGCCTGAGGACATGGCCCCGTTCCTCCACGAACCCCGGGGACTCTTCCACGGCACGGCGCGCGCGGTCGTCAAACCGGCCTCGACGACTGAAGTCGCCGCCGTCATGCGGCTCGCCAATGATCTCGGCCTCGCGGTCGTGCCACAAGGCGGCAACACCGGCCTCGTCGGTGGCCAGACGCCGGACGCGAAGCGTCCAGCAATCGTGCTGTCATTGCAGCGGCTCGATCGCATCCGCGAGGTGGATGCCCTCACCGATACGATCACGGTGGACGGCGGGGTCACGTTGCTCAGGGTGCAAGAAGCGGCTGAAGCGGCGGACAGGCTCTTTCCCCTGTCGCTTGCCTCGGAAGGCTCCTGCACCATCGGCGGCAACATTGCGTCCAACGCGGGGGGCACGGCGGTGCTCGCCTATGGCAATACGCGTGACCTCGTGCTGGGGCTCGAGGTGGTGCTGGCCGATGGGCGCATCCTCAATACCCTCGGCAAGTTGCGCAAGGACAACACCGGTTACGACTTGAAGAACCTCTTCATCGGGTCGGAAGGCAGCCTCGGCATCGTCACCGGCGCTGTGCTCAAGCTGTTCCCACGGCCACGTCAGCGCATCACCGTGTTCTGTGCGATCCCCTCCCCCGAGGCCGCCGTGCAGCTGCTCGCACGGGTGAAATCCGAGATCGGTTCCAGCCTGACGACTTTCGAGATCATGCCGCGCATCGGCATCGAACTCGTGGTGCGGCACGCCCCCGGGGCGCGTGATCCGTTCGCCGAGCCGCACCCCTGGTATGTGCTGCTGGAGCTGTCATCCCAGATCGAGGGCGACCTTGACGCCAAGCTCGAACATTCGCTTGGTGGCGCTATTGAGGATGGTCTCGTCCTGGACGCCGTGCTTGCGAGCTCGCTGGACCAGCGTCTCGCCTTCTGGGGCTTACGCGAATCTCTCTCAGAGATACAGGGCCGCGAAGGCGGCTCGATCAAGCACGACGTCTCGGTACCGATCGCTGAAATTCCCGTGCTGATCGAGGAGGCCAGCGCCGCCGCCGAAAAGTTGATTCCCGGCATCCGCCCGGTTCCTTTCGGCCATATCGGCGACGGCAATATCCATTTCAATTTCAGCCAGCCTGTCGATTGGGACAAGCAAGCGTTCCTCGATCGCTGGCACGATCTCAACGAAGTCGTTCACGCCATCGTCATCCGCCATGGCGGCTCGATCTCCGCAGAGCATGGCATCGGGCGCCTCAAGCGTGCGGCGCTGCCTGCCGTGAAGGATCCTGTTGCCATGGAACTCATGCGAACATTGAAGGCCGCGCTCGACCCGGCCGGCATCCTCAATCCAGGTGTTATCGTTTAAATCTGAGATCGTTAGCGGCACTGGCTGCGTGACATCACGCAGCCGTGTCCGCGACGCAATCACCTCCATTGATAGGATGGGCCCTCTCCCCAGCGTGGCTTGCAACCTAGCCACCCCTATTCATGGTGTTGCGTGTCATGCGTATTTTACCCTCGGTTCTAGCGGCGGTTTTCCTGATGGCCGCAGTTGTCCCGGCTTTGTCGGCGCCGGAAGGCCGGCGCAAGGCCGCAGCTGTAACGTCGCCGACCTTTCAGACCGAGACTTCCCTGAAGCCTGACACCTCCCGACGCGGAAAGGCGAGTGAACCGTCAAAATCGGCAACCACCCAAGGCGGCAACCGGAAAGGCGCGCCGGGCGCGTCAGGAAACATCACCTGCCAGCTAGAGAAAATCTGCCAGGCAATGAAGCGGCCCGTGCGGGAGGTGGTCACCGTCTGCTCCATGATCAAACCCTCGCCCGATTCACCCCCGCGGCGGCTCTGCACGGAGAAAGTCGCGAGCGGAGAACGCGCGGGACCGGAGCTCTGTCGCTCGACGAAAATCTGCAAAGTGCGATAGGCCGTTAACCTGGTCTGCTGAGAAAGTGAGTCACGGGCACCGCGTGGAACGGCGGGAAAACACGCGAAGTGGCGCGGATTGATTCAAGCCCGCTGCCTATCCTCCTCGCCTGCCAGCATAATTGGCGCCAGCATCTCGTATCACTATCAAAGCCCGTCCGCGGCCTGCGCCGGCGAGACAATCCCGTGAAAACCTTTCATTAACCATAAAAATCAACCATTTGCATTGGGCCGCGCAGACATCGATTCAAGCGATTCCGCTTGCGGCGGCATCAAGCGCGTTGAGACGAGCCGGCTTGCGTTCCTCATCCGCCACGCCGATCGGCCGCTACAGCCAGCGCTTCCAGCGAAAGAAGAGATAGGGCGCCACTGCCGCTGCGATCATGACGCCGATAGCGAGGGGATAGCCGAACTCCCAATGCAGCTCAGGCATGATCTGGAAATTCATGCCGTAGATGGACGCCACGAGGGTCGGCGGCATGAAGATGACGGCCACCACCGAGAACAGCTTGATGATGTTGTTCTGCTCGAGGTTGACGAGGCCGAGCGACGCATCGAGCAGGAACTGGATCTTGTTAGACTGGAAAGTCGCGTGTTCCTCCAGCGACTGGAGATCGCGAAGCGTCGTGCGCACCTGCTCCCTGAGCTCCTTCGGCGCCTTCGTCGTCCGATAGCTTGCGGAGAGGAACAGGAGCACACGCTCGATCGACACCAGGCTTTCCCGGCTCATCGAGATCAGCGTGCCATAGCGACCGAGAGCCTGCAGGGTGTCGTAATAGTCACCCCTCTTGCGCACCGTGCCCGGCGCTTTCTCGAAAATGTCCTGCGAGACGCGATCGATGCGGTCGGCCGTCGCTTGCAGAACCTCGGCGGCCCGATCGATGACTGTTTCCAGCAAGCCGACGACGATGGCGTCGGCCGTCGGCCCGCATCCGCCCGGCCGTGACGCGCGATTGGCGAACATGGCGAACGCCTTCGGCTCATCATAGCGCACTGTCACGAGCGCGTTGTCCTTTACGATGAAGGTGACGCCGGCCATCTGGGGTTCGTTCGCGACATTGAACAGGAGACGCGCCGTCATGTAGCGCGCGCCGTGTTCGACATAGAGCAGCTCTGAAGGCTCAATGTCCTCCATATCCTCGCGGGTCGGAATCTCGATGCCGAGATGCTGCTCCACGAGTTTATCCTCGACCGAAGTCGGACTGACCAGGTCCAGCCAGAGCGTACCCTCAGGGACAATACCATCGGCCGGCACGACACTGCGCTCCAGCCGCATCTCGACATCACGGGCAAAATCCTGCGGCGCTCTGTAGGCTATGAGCATGGTCTCTCCCTGGCTCGCGTCGGCCGGCGTGAGGACACGGAACACCTCCGGCGCCTCGCTCCATCAGCGCAAGCCCGGCTTTATCTGATCGTCTATCACATCTCTCTATATTCGATATGTGACAAGTATCTGCGGGCCTGGCGCTACCCCCGTCCCTCATCGCAAGGAGGGGAGGTGTGTCCCACGTCGAGAGCTCGGGGAAACGGAGCGGGCTCTATCCGCTTCTCGCGGCTGCTCCTGGCGGCCTGACTCATGCCGCCACTCCGTCTCTCGCGGGGAAGGTAAGAAGCGAGGTTATTCTAGGGGAACAAGACCGTCTCGCTCTCCCCGAGCACGCCGGCACCCCCCATGACATCGGCCGCTAGGGCATCCGCTCCGATCGTGACATGGTCCGCGAAGAAGCGCGCGAGGGCCGCATGGGCGGCGCGCTCCGGCGCATCATCGGCGTCGGCGAGCGCGATATCCGCGAGCGACGCCAACCCCTGCACGATGGCGAACAGCCTGAGATACGGAGTCGCGCCTGCGAGCGCGTCGTCAGTCCGCCCGCTCTGCAACGCAGCAAGCAGATAGCTCGTTGCACGATCCAGACTTTCGGCCGCACCACGCAAACGCGCCGCCGTCCCGCCGAACTCCGGGCGATTGGCGGCAAGGAGCCGTGTGACGGTGCGACGGACCGCGGCAATCCGGGCATGAACGGCCGCCCCATCAGACTGGCCGATCTTGCGGGTGACGAGGTCGATGGCCTGAATGCCGTTCGTCCCTTCATAGATCATGGCGATACGAGCGTCGCGAAGGTGCTGGGCGGCCCCCGTCTCTTCGATATAGCCCATCCCGCCATGAACCTGGACGCCAAGCGACGCGACTTCGAAGCCGACATCGGTCGAGAAGGCCTTTGCGATCGGGGTCAGCAGCGAGGCAGTCTCGTGAGCACGCTGGCGTTCGACCATGTCCGGCGCCAGCCTGGCACCATCGAGCGCGCTCGCCGTGAGATAGCAGATGGCACGTGCGGCCTGCGTGAGCGCCTTCATCGTCATCAGCATCCGCCGGACATCGGGAAAGGCGATGATCGGCGCGGATTGCCCCGCCGGCGTGTCCGGACGACGTCCCTGGCGACGCTCGCGGGCATAGGCGAGCGCCTGCTGATAGGCCCGCTCGGCCACGCCGACGCCCTGCACGCCCACGGCAAGGCGCGCGTTGTTCATCATCGTGAACATGCAAGCGAGGCCGCGGTTCTCTTCCCCGACGAGATAGGCCGTGGCGCCGCCTTTGTCGCCATAGGCCATGACGCAGGTCGGCGAGCCGTGAATACCGAGCTTGTGCTCCAGGGATTGGCAGACGACATCGTTGCGGGCGCCGAGGCTGCCGTCCGGGTTCACGATGAACTTCGGCACCAGGAACAGCGAAATGCCACGGTTGCCGGGCGGAGCGTCCGGGAGCCGCGCGAGCACCATATGGACGATATTGTCTGTGAGATCGTGATCGCCGTAGGTGATGAAGATCTTCGTTCCCGTGATGCGGTAGCTGCCATCGGCAGCGCGCTCCGCCCGCGCCTTCAGGGCGCTGAGGTCTGTGCCGGCCTGAGGCTCGGTGAGGTTCATGGTGCCCATCCACTCACCTGACACGAGTTTGGGCAGGTAGAGCCGGCGCAATTCAGGCGTGCCGTGAATGTCGAGCGCCTCGATGCCTGCCGCCGTCAGCGTGGGGCCGATGGCGAAGGCCATGGATCCGGAGTTCCAGAGCTCGAGACAGGCGACCTGCACGATCATCGGGAGGCCTTGCCCACCCCATTCCTCCGGCGCGACAAGGCCGTTCCAGCCGCCCCTCGCCCAGGCGCGATACGCATCGCGCCATCCCGGCGTGGTTACGACACCACCGTCGAGCAACCTCGCCCCATCAGTATCGCCCGTTCGATTGAGCGGCGCGATCACCTCCTCTGCGAACGAGCCTGCCTCACCGAGGATCGCCTCGACAAGATCCACCGACAGTTCGCCGTAAAGACCTTCGCGAACAGCCACGTCCAATCCCGCAGCGTGCCGCATGGTGACCATGATTTCTGACAAAGGCGCGCGATAGGTCATTGGATGCCTCCCTCCGGCATTCGGTGCCCCAAGCTTTTCGACGTCTCTTCAAACCGCCGAAATGCTCGAGCTGCTTGCTTGATCGCATTTTCCTTCACGCGCAAACCGATGCCCACTTCGCTCGAAATGCTCTATGGCTTGACGGAGGCGCGGGACGCCGCGTAAGCCCCCACTTCATATCATGACAGCAGTTGCAAAAGTGAGAAGCGGTCCATGGCGACGAGCGTCCCCCCTGTCGCAACGGAATGCCTAGTAGCTGACGCGGCCGGCATCGCCCGCGCGACGAGTTTTCTGAAGGCGGGGCGGCTCGTCGCCTTTCCGACAGAGACCGTCTATGGGCTCGGAGGCGATGCGACCCAGGGCGAGGCCGTGGCCGCGATCTATGCGGCCAAGGGCCGCCCGCGGTTCAATCCCCTGATCTCCCATGTTGCCGATTTCACGGCAGCCCGTAAGCTCGGCCAGTTCAACGCGCTCGCCTGCAAGCTCGCTGATGCCTTCTGGCCAGGGCCGCTGACGCTTGTGGTGCCGCGCACGCCGGATTGTCCCGTGTCCCCGTTGGCGAGCGCTGGCCTCGACAGCATCGCCATCCGCATTCCGGCCCACCCCGTGGCGCTCGATCTTCTGCGCGCTGTCGGACGCCCGCTGGCTGCGCCATCCGCCAATCCCTCAGGCGGCGTGAGCCCCACGACGGCGGCACATGTGTTGGGCGATCTCGATGGCGTCATCGCCGCCGTGATCGACGGCGGCGCGACCGTCGTCGGTCTGGAATCGGCCGTTGTGTCCTGCCTGGAGGACAGGCCCCGCCTTCTGAGACCGGGCGGGACCAGCCGTCGTGCGATCGAGGAGGTCTTGGGCATGGCGCTGGCGGAGCGTGAAGAGACCGACGGGACAGCGCCACATTCCCCAGGCCAGCTCGCCTCGCACTACGCGCCCCATGCGAGCCTGCGGATGGACGCGACGACCATTGCCCCCGGCGAGGCGGTGCTTCTTTTCGGGAGCGGGAGACCCACTGGGCTGGAGCGCGCAGCGATGATCCTGAACCTCAGCGAGAGCGGCGACCTCATCGAGGCTGCGGCCAATCTCTTTTCCTACCTGCGCCATATCGATTCGACGCGGCCGACGATCATAGCCGTCGCCCCCATTCCTGATCATGACTTGGGCGAGGCTATCAATGACCGGTTGCGGCGGGCTGCCGCCCCCCGCTGACCTTCGCAGATAAGACAATGGCCGAGACAAGCCCGGCCGTCATCGGCTCACACTCAACGTGCAATCAGCCCGCGAGCTTGGCGGCAATCGTGGCGACGTGGCGCCCCTGGTAACGGGCGCCATCGAGCTCGACGGCAGAGGGCTTGCGGCTGCCATCGGCGCCTGCGATGGTCGAGGCGCCGTAGGGCGAGCCCCCCTTGATCTCCTCGAGGCCCATCTGCCCAGCGAAAGCATAGGGAAGCCCGACAACCACGAAGCCGTGGTGCAGAAGCGTCGGCAGGAACGTCAGGATGGTGGATTCCTGGCCGCCGTGCTGGGTAGCGGATGATGTGAAGGCCGAACCGACCTTGCCTACCAGCGCGCCCTTGGCCCACAGCCCGCCGGTCTGATCGATGAACGCTCGCATCTGGGAGGCAAAGCTGCCGTAGCGGGTGGGCGCACCAAAGATGATCGCGTCGTACTCGGGCAGTTCAGCGACGGTGGCGATGGGGGCCTGCTGGTCAAGCTTGAAACCGGCGCCCTTGGCGACTTCCTCCGGCACCGTTTCCGGCACGCGCTTCACGACCACGTCGGCACCCGCCTCCCGCGCGCCCTCGGCCACCGCTTGGGCCATGGTCTCGATATGGCCGTAGGAGGAGTAGTACAGGACAAGAACCTTCGCCATCACTCGATCTCCGTGATCGTCTGTCACTCTTCGGCCAGCCGCTGCAGAGCTTAACCGGCGACCTCTGCCGGGAAGATATACCTTCTAGCTGTGCAAGGCGAAGCCCGAAACTCGCAAGACCAACATTGCACCAGCGCAAAGTCAGTCGCCTTTCCTGTGCTCCGCCGTGTTCAAGCTGGCTGCGGCCGGGACACCGCGCGCTCCTTGATCGGCAGGTTGATCACGGCTGACGCGACGCCCAAGGCCACGGAGAGCCACCAGACGACCGCATAGGAGCCAAAGCCTTCGTAGAGCACGCCGCCCAGCCAGACGCCGAGGAAGCCGCCGACCTGGTGGGAAAAGAAGGCAAAACCATAGAGCATCGCCATGTATCGCGAGCCGAACATCAACAGGACGAGAGCCGACGTTGGCGGCACCGTGGACAGCCAGAGCAGGCCCGTAAGGACACCGAAGGTGATTGCCGATGCGGGCGAGGCCGGCAGCATGATGAAGGCGACAGTGACGACCGAGCGCAGGAGATAGATGAGCGATAACAACCAACGCTTAGGCATGCGTGTCGATAGGTAGCCGGATGACAGCGAACCGACCACGTTGGCAAGGCCGATGGCCGCCAGCGTCCAGCCTCCCACCCACGCAGCGAGCCCAACATCCTCCAGATAGGCCGGCAAGTGGACCGTGACGAACGCGAGTTGGAAGCCACAGGTGAAGAAGCCGAGGACGAGCAGAACATAGCTCGGATGACGGAAGGCCTCAGATAGGGCTTGGCGGACCGATTGGCCGGGAACGGATGCCGTCCCGGCGGCCGGCGCCGATCCGCGCGTTGCCAGCGCCATGGAGAGCGGCAGGATCGGCAGGAGGCTGCCCGCGAAGATGAGCAGCGTTGTCTGCCAGCCGAAGCTCTCGATGAAGAAATGTCCGAGCGGTGGGTAGAGAAACTGGCCGAACGACCCTGCCGCCGTGCCGGCTCCGAAGGCCATTGGCTTCCAGCGGTCGGGCAACAGCTTGCCGAACGCGCCGAGCACCAGATTGAACGAGCAACCGGACAGCGCGAAGCCTATCATGACGCCGGCGGACAGGTTGAGCATGCCAGGCGTCGAGGCCTGCGTCATCAGCACCAGTCCCAGCACGTAGAGAATGGTACCCACGAAGAAGACGCGCACGATGCCGAAGCGATCGGCTATCGCGCCCGCAAAGGGGGAGCCAATCCCCCAGAGCAGATTCTGGACGGCGAGTGCGAGGCTGAACACCTCGCGTCCCCAACCGTAGTCCGTGCTCATCGGCAGCAGGAACAACCCGCTAGCCGCGCGAGGGCCAAAGGAAATGAGCGCGATCAGACATCCTGCCAGAATGATCATCTCCGGCGCGACCGGACGTTTGGCCGCGGAGGTCCCGGCAGTCGAGGGTGCTGTGGCCATGGATCGTTTCCCGAAACCCGACTGGGCTGACTAGACCAGATGCGCTGGAATGAACGCATCCGGGATGCAGATAATGTGATTATCCCGAACGGCACTCAGCATGTTCGGGAGCCGCCTAGTGACACGCGACAGGCGTTTCGCCCCGAGCTTCGGATCGTCCAAATCCGGGGGCGAAGCGCGGACAGAACTTACCGCCGCATTTCGTATCACGACAATGAATAATTATTACGTGAGGCATCATCGATACCGATGCATGGCCTTGCGGGCGCCACTTTGGAAGAGGCCTTTGTCCGCCGGGCGGGGCTTGGGAAATACTTGGCGAAACGGATGAAAATCGCGGCTTGGATTGAACTTGCCCCTTCAAAGTGGGACCGCACGGGCCAATATCCAACGGACCGGGTGTCGCTCGCAGCTTGCGCCGCCAGCATGGCACCTGAGCACCAGCCGCATAAGAACGAGTTGTTTGCCTCTGGAAAATATCGAGAGTGAGTGCTACAATCCTTATGCTCGAAATGAGCATAATAGGGCGACAAAGAGGGTCGTCAGGACTTATTAGTCGGCACATATGCTCAAATTGAGCAAAAGGAAACGCCAATGACCGGCCATGTTGCAACTCGGATCAACGTCTCCTCCGAGGCCAAGGTCACTTCCAGCGCCAAAGCGGCGTCCGAAGCCAAGGTCGCAGCGCGCCGCTTTCCCCCGGTCGCGGTGCCGGATCTGACCTATACGCCCGCGGTCGAGGCTGCGACCGCTCATCTCTACGAGCGCGTCAAATCGGTGATCCCCCCGGTCGAGTGGCCGTTTTTCGCGCCCTACGTGAAGGCCATTAACGAGCTCAAGAAGGAGCGCAACGCGGTCATCCTGGCGCATAACTATCAGACGCCGGAGATCTACAACTGTGTGGCCGACGTGGTGGGTGACTCCCTGCAGCTCGCACGCCTTGCCGCCAAGGCCGAGGCGGATGTGATCGTCCAGGGCGGCGTGCATTTCATGGCCGAGACGTCCAAGCTCCTCAGCCCCGAGAAAACTGTCCTGATCCCGGATGCGGCAGCGGGCTGCTCGCTTGCTGAATCCATCACAGGCGCCGATGTGCGCCTGCTCAGGCAGCGTTATCCCGGCGTGCCGGTCGTCGCCTATGTCAACACCTCGGCAGAGGTGAAGGCGGAGGTCGACATCTGCTGCACATCCTCCAATGCCGTCCAGGTGGTGGAGAGCCTCGGCGTCGACCGCGTGCTCTTTGTGCCAGATCAATATCTCGCAAAATACGTTGCATCCCAGACCAAGGTCGAGATCATCGCCTGGAAAGGCGCCTGCGAGGTGCATGAGCGCTTCACCGGCGCGGAACTGCGCGCCTATCGCGACGCCGACCCCTCCGTCAGCATCATCGCGCATCCGGAATGCCCGCCTGACGTGATCGCCGAGGCGGATTTCGCCGGCTCGACGGCCCATATGATCGACTGGGTGAAGACCAATCGCCCGCGCCGGGTAGTCATGGTCACGGAGTGCTCGATGGCCGACAACGTCGCGACCGAGACGCCAGGCGTCGAATTCGTGCGGCCGTGCAATCTCTGCCCGCATATGAAGCGGATCACCCTGCCGAAGATCCTCGACAGCCTGATCCATATGCGCGAGGAAGTGATCATCGAGCCCGAGCTCGCCGCCCGCGCGCGCCGGTCCGTCGAGCGGATGGTCAACCTCAAAAGCTGAGCGCGCGCGACGCCCGGAAGCGACACGGCCCGTAAACGGTTGGAACGCAAGGCTTGTCGGGGCCTGATCCCTCCCCGCTGGGGGAGGGTGATCCGAGCGAAGCTCCGAGCCGGTTGGGGACACCACCGTCGCAGCTTCGCTGCGCCACCTCCCCCTTCAGGAGAGGATCACGCCAGTGCATTTCCCCAGGTGCTTACACTGGCATCAAGACGGCCGCTGTCATCAGGCTAGCGGTTAATCTACCTCTTCCCTGCGCGGGAAGAGGGAAGCGGGGTGACCCGCTATCGAAAGGCAGATCATGTCCCAGCCCGATATCGTCATCATCGGTGGCGGGCTCGCCGGCCTCTTCACGGCCCTTAAGCTCAGCCCTCTGCCCTGCCTGGTGCTCTCGCCGCGCTCCCTCGGTGAGGGAGCGGCGTCGGCCTGGGCGCAGGGTGGCATCGCGGCAGCAATGGCGGAAGGCGATAGTCCGGAGAGCCATGCGGCCGATACCATGGTCGCCGGCGCTGGCCTCGTGGACGAGGCAGCCGCGTTGTCGCTGGCGCAGGAAGCCCCCGAGCGCATCTTTGAACTGCTCGACTATGGCGTACCCTTCGATCGTGACCTGGAGGGCCGCCTTCTGCAATCGCGGGAGGCCGCACATTCCTTTCGTCGCATCGTGCGTGTCGGTGGCGACACCGCGGGTCAGGCCGTGATGCAGGCGTTGATCGCGGCCGTCCGCAAGACGCCTTCGATCAAAGTTCTGGAAGGCTTCATTGCCGAAGACCTGGTCGTGATTGATGGACGCGCCAGCGGGGTCTTCGCCCGCGGGGAAGGCGGCGCGGCGGACAGGGCCACGTTCTTTCCGACACGCGCGGCCGTGCTAGCCACCGGGGGGGCAGGACATCTTTACCGCGTCACGACCAATCCCCCGGAATCGAACGGCATCGGTCTCGCCATAGCCGCGCGCGCCGGAGCAGTGGTCGCGGACACGGAGTTCTTGCAGTTCCATCCGACCGGCATCGACATTGGCCGAGACCCCGCACCGCTCGCGAGCGAGGCGATCCGCGGCGACGGCGCTGTGCTGATCAACAACGCCGGCGAGCGCTTCATGCTGCATCTGCACCCGGATGCGGAACTCGCCCCGCGTGATGTCGTGGCGCGCGGTGTCTTCGCGGAGATCGCCGCCGGTCGAGGCGCCTTCATCGATGCGCGCGAGGCGCTCGGCCGTCATTTCGCGGAGCATTTCCCAACCGCTTACGCGGCCTGCGCCAGCGTCGGAATAGACCCGGCGGTCCAGCCGATCCCGATCGCGCCTGCAGCCCATTACCATATGGGCGGCGTCGTCACCGACGCGCAGGGTCGCACGTCGCTGCCTGGTCTCTGGGCCGCGGGAGAAGTCGCCTCCACCGGCGTCCATGGCGCGAACCGCCTCGCCTCGAACTCACTCCTCGAAGCTGTCGTTTTCGGCGCTCGCGTGGCGAGCGATCTCAAGGGGCTGGATGCGCCGGCCGCGCCGAGCGTCGTACCGCTGCGGCAGCCACGCCCCGGTATGCCGACCACCCGCGACAGGGAAGCCATCGCGCGTCTGCGCGCCGTCATGCAAACCGATGTCGGCGTTGTCCGTGACGAGACCGGGCTGAAGCGCGCGATTGCCACAATCATGGATATCGATGCCAGCGCGGAAAGCATCATGCTGGCGCATATGGCGACAGCCGCATTCCTCGTAGCCGCCCCGGCGCTCCTGCGCCAGGAAAGCCGTGGCGGACATTTCCGCGCCGATTTCCCACAGACGGATCCGGCCTGGGCGCGCCGCACCATGACGACGCTCACGGCGCTCGAGACCGTGACCGCGACGGAACTCGGCCTCACCCGCCAGCGCGCCACAGGAGAATGACGACGATGCAGGATCTCGTGCTCAACCCCTTGACCGTGCGCGAAGCGGTAGCCGCGGCCCTAGCCGAGGACCTCGGACGGGCTGGCGACATCACCACCAATGCCTGCATTCCCGCGGGGACGCCGGCCGCCCTTGTCATCGCCTCGCGCGCGACCGGTGTGATCTCGGGTGTTGATTTAGCCGCGGAGGCCTTCCGCCAGATCGACGCCACCGTACAGTTCACGGCCGACATTCGCGATGGCGGACGTGTCGAGGCAGGCACCGTCGTGGCCCGTGTGTCGGGCGCCGCGCGCTCGATCTTGTCGGCAGAGCGCGTGGCCCTCAACTTCATGGGCCGGATGTCAGGCATCGCCTCGCTCACGGCGCAGTATGTGGAGCGCGTGGCCCATACCCGCGCGCGCATCGTTGACACGCGGAAAACAACGCCCTTGCTGCGTGCCTTCGAGAAGCACGCCGTGCGCTCAGGCGGCGGCATGAACCATCGCTTTGGCCTCGACGATGCGGTGTTGATCAAGGACAATCACATTGCGGTCGCCGGCTCCATCGCTGCCGCGCTTCGCGCTGCAAAAGCGCATGCGGGCCATATGGTGAAGATCGAGATCGAGGTCGATACGTTGGCGCAGCTGGTTGAGGTGCTCGACGAAGGCGCCGATGTCGTCCTGCTCGACAACATGTCGCCGTCCCTCTTGCGTCAGGCCGTCGATATGGTCGGCGGGCGCATGCTGACGGAGGCCTCAGGCGGCATCAATCTCGACACGGTCGCCGCGGTCGCCGAGGCTGGTGTGGACATGATCTCGGTCGGAGCGCTCACCCATTCCGCGCCCGTGATGGATCTCGGCCTCGACGTGAAGGTGGGATAAGGTCAGTTTGTTATAACCCTCACCCTTCGCTCTTCCACGCAACACGGCTGTTGCCGTGTTGCTCTCAGCAATGCCAACTCAGCAACAGCCGTGTTGGTTTGAGAGGGGATGCTCACGATTGGCAACGCGGCCGACGTAGGCGGGCCGCCTGCCCCGCCGAGGATTCTGTCCGCGTGTTTTAAGTCTGGCCCGGCCTCAGCTTGTAGAAGATGTGGCGGCCGATGACGTCCATCTTCTTCAGGCGCTTCGCCCAATAGGGGCGCACGTAATCGGCGTGATAATGCGTCGAGCCGCCAACCTCTGAGAGGTAGACCTTGCCGCGCAGCACTTCGCTCGCGACGCGTCGGGCTCGTTGCCAGGGACCCTGTTCGGTGATGCGAAGTGACCTTCCCTCGCAGGCGAAGGAGAACTGGCAGGCCTTGTAGCGGTGGCGGTTCTGGTAGACGACCCCGCAGATGGTCGAGGGATAAAGGCCACTCTTGGCGCGGTTGAGAACGACCTGTGCGACAGCCGCCTGCCCCTGGTCGGATTCGCCCCGCGCCTCGAAATAGACAGCCTCCGCCAGGCACTGTTCCTCGGCGGCGCCGCGAGTGCTGTCGACGAGGCTGGCATAGTTCGGTCGCGAGCCGTCCGCCTTGGCGATGGTGCTCATGTTCTGCCCGCCGTCGCCGCCCAGCGGCGGCAGGGACACCGGTGCCGCCGCAATTTCCATCGGTGTCGCATCAGCCGGCGCCGGTGTCGTGGAAGCAAGCACGGCAGCGCGTGGTGCGGCAGGCGTGGCGCCGTTCTCGCCGACCACGGTGCGCGTACCGCCTGCCCCTGTCACCGTGGGAGAACGGGGCGCCGTCGCCTGTTCCGTCAACGTCAAGTCTTCCGGCGACAACGGCTCGAAAACCAGCATATCCTCATGGGCCGGGATCTCGGTGGAGCCCGGCATGAAGATCGTCTGCGGGAGAACCCGTTCGTTTTGCGAGAAGACAACGTCGAACGGCGTTTGCGGACGGGCTGGCAGCGCGGGCTGGGTGCGGCTCAGCCCTGGGCGCAGGCGTACGAGGGGATCGCCCTTCGCGCTGCGGTCGAGCTGCGGATAGCCGTCATGGGAAGCCTTCAGCTCATCCTTGGGCGGGATCTCCGGCCGAACCGGGCGAATATCGAGGGGCATCTCGAAAGAAAGGCTCGCCGTCTGCAAGCCTTCAATACCCATGCCCGGCAGGGCTATCATCGGCGCGACCTGCCGCGACTGCACGGCCTGGATCAGCACAGCACCATCATTGATGAGCGCGGAGCGGACAGGCGAGAACGCGACTTCGGCGGTGAAGTTCTGGCCGGCGCTGGCCGTGAACGAAACCAGCATGCCGCAAGCAAGCGCCCAGGGAGCAACGGTGCCCAGGGCCCAGGCAGCTCCAATGGTGAGGCTGGATCGACGACGCAAACGCATACCGGTACAATTTCCGCGCTGCGGCAGCCCCTGAGGCCTGCCTTACCAGGTGCGGCAGCCTGTTACCTCCCCACGCATCGGGAAAACGGAAGCCGCGCCATCACGGAAAAAATAATCGCCCGGTAACGTAAAAAGGGCGTTAAGGCCGGGTGCTGTGAATAGCACCCGGCTGGTCCATTTCGGAGCAATCCCGGCCGGGCCTCAGGCGCCCCTCGCCTTCCGGCCAGCGAGGGCCGCCTGCGCGGCGGCAAGGCGTGCGATCGGCACCCGATAAGGCGAGCAGGACACGTAGTCGAGCCCGACCGTCTCGCAAAAGGCGACGGAGGCGGGATCACCGCCATGCTCGCCGCAGATGCCGAGCTTGATGCCGGGACGGGCAGCGCGGCCGCGCTCGGCCGCGAGCTTCACCAGCTCGCCAACGCCCTCGACGTCGATGGTGACGAAGGGATCGGCCGGCAGGATGCCTTTCGCCGTGTAGGAACCGAGGAAGGAACCTGCATCATCGCGCGAGATGCCGAGTGTCGTCTGAGTGAGGTCGTTGGTGCCGAAGGAAAAGAACTCCGCTGTCCCGGCGATCTCGCCCGCCTTGATGGCGGCGCGCGGCAGCTCGATCATCGTACCGACCTGATAGGCGATGGTGACGCCCGTCTCGGCAGCAACCGCCTTGGCCATGGCGTCGATGCGCTCCTTGGTGAGGTCGAGCTCGGCCCTCGTCATGACGAGCGGCACCATGATTTCCGGCGTCACTGGCTGACCTGTCGCCTTGCCGGCCTCCACGGCCGCCTCGAAGATGGCGCGCGCCTGCATCTCGGCGATCTCGGGGAAGGCGACCGCCAGGCGGACGCCGCGGAACCCGAGCATCGGGTTGAACTCGTGCAGTTCATGGGCGCGCGCGTTCAGCTTGGCGACGCTCGTACCTGTGGAGGCCGCGACCTCGGCCACCTCCTCGTCCGTGCGCGGCAGGAACTCGTGCAGCGGCGGATCGAGCAGGCGGATCGTCAGCGGCAGACCCTGCATGATGGTGAACAGCTCGACGAAATCGGCGCGCTGCATCGGCAGGAGCTTCGTAAGAGCCGCACGGCGGCCCGCTTCGTCATCAGCCAGAATCATCTCCCGCACGGCGAGGATGCGCTCGCCGTTGAAGAACATGTGCTCGGTGCGGCAGAGGCCGATACCCTCGGCGCCGAAGGTTCGCGCCGTCTTGGCATCGAGCGGCGTCTCGGCATTGGCGCGCACCTTCATGCGGCGCACCTTGTCCGCCCAGCCCATCAGCGTGCCGAACTCGCCGGACAGCTCTGGCTCGAGCATCTTGACCTTGCCCGCCAGCACCTGACCGGTGCCGCCGTCGATCGTGATGATTTCGCCGCGCTTCAACGTGACGCCGGCCGCGGTCAACGTTCCGGTCGCCCCATCGACACGCAGGCTGCCGGCTCCTGAAACGCAGGGCTTGCCCATGCCGCGGGCCACGACGGCGGCGTGAGAGGTCATGCCGCCACGGGTGGTGAGGATGCCCTCGGCCGCGTGCATGCCATGGATGTCTTCAGGGCTCGTTTCGACACGCACGAGGATGACCTTGCGGCCCGCCTTCTTGGCTTCCTCCGCCTCCTCCGACGTGAAGACGATCTCGCCGGAGGCAGCCCCCGGCGAGGCCGGCAGGCCGGTGGCCAGCACCTTGCGCTCGGCTTTCGGATCAATGGTTGGATGCAGAAGCTGGTCGAGCGCCGCCGGCTCGACGCGCGTCACGGCCTCTTCCTCGGTGATCAGGCCTTCGGCCGCGAGCTCGACGGCGATGCGCAGCGCCGCCTTGGCCGTGCGCTTGCCGTTGCGGGTCTGCAGCATCCACAGCTTGCCGTTCTCGATGGTGAATTCGAGATCCTGCATGTCGCGGTAGTGCTTCTCGAGCAGACCGTAGATGCGCACGAGCTCGGCATAGGCGGCTGGCATCTCCTTCTCGAGAGAGGGCCTGCTCGAGCCGGACGCGATGCGTGCGGCCTCGGTGATATCCTGCGGCGTGCGGATGCCGGCGACCACATCCTCGCCCTGGGCGTTGATGAGGAATTCGCCGTATAAGGCGCGCTCGCCGGTCGAGGGATTGCGGGTGAAGGCGACGCCTGTCGCCGAGGTGTCGCCCATGTTGCCGAACACCATGGACTGCACGTTGACGGCAGTGCCCCAGCTCGCTGGAATGCCATGCAGCTCGCGGTACTTGTTGGCGCGGGCATTCATCCAGGAGCCGAAAACCGCGCCGATCGCCCCCCACAATTGCTCCGACGGGGCCTGCGGGAAGGGCTTCCCCAGCTCCTTTTGCACGATGTCCTTGTAGGTCTTCACGAGGACCTTCCAGTCCTCGGCGGAGAGATCCGTGTCGAGGTCAAGGCCCTTGCGCTCCTTATAGAGCTCCAGCGCCTCCTCGAAGTGGTGATGGCCGACGCCGAGCACGACGTCGGAATACATGGTGATGAAGCGGCGATAGCTGTCCCAGGCGAAACGCTCGTCGCCGGCTGCCTTGGCCACAGCCTCGACGGTCACGTCGTTGAGACCGAGATTGAGCACCGTGTCCATCATGCCCGGCATCGAGGCGCGGGCGCCGGAGCGCACCGAGACGAGCAGTGGATTGGCCTCATCCCCGAAGGTCTTGCCGGTGAGCCCGCCGACATGGGCGAGCGCGGCATCGACGGCAGCCGCGAGGTCCGGCGGATAGCTCTGGCCGTTCTCGTAGAAGTAGGTGCAGACCTCCGTGGTGATCGTGAACCCCGGAGGCACGGGAAGTCCGAGATTGGACATTTCCGCGAGGTTGGCGCCCTTGCCACCGAGCAAGTTCTTCATGCCCGCCTCGCCCTCGGCGCGACCGTCGCCGAAAGTGTAGACCCATTTTGCCATTGCTAGCCTGCCTTCCACACTCGTTACTTCAATCACCTAACGGCAGGTGGAGGCTTGGCGCATCTGGGGCCAAAAGGCAATGCGATGCGGTGCACAAAATGAACCTGCCGCAGGAAGGCCTTAATTGAGCAGCGGACCGATCCGGTCGCCGAAGAGGCCGACCACACCGATGAAAATCAGGTACAGCGCCACGATGAAATTCAGGAGCCGCGGCATGATCAGAATGAGTATGCCGGCAATCAGCGCAACCAGCGGTTGGATGACGATGAGGTTGAAGCTCATGGATATGTCTCCTCGCCGCCGAGAGCCGGCCGCGACATCGCGGCGATGGCGCAGATCAAGCCAGCCTCGGCGAACTGAGCCTTAACGTGGCCAAGGAGGTTTAAGTTTCGCTGGAGGGGGGCACTTCGCGCGCGCCATTGCCCGCAAATTGCGCTCCCTGCCACGCTTATCCCGCGATTTGCGAGAAATCCGCCACTGTGCGCGTCGCCGCGCGGATGGCATTGAGGAGCTTCAGCCGATTGGCCCGGACGGCGGGATCATCCGCATTGACCGTGACCTTGTCGAAGAAGGCATCGACGGGCGCGCGCAGCACGCTCAGCGCCTTCATGGCGCCCTCGAAGTCTTCCCCGCCCACGGCGGCCTTGGCTTCCATCTCGGCCACACGCAGCGCCTCGACCAGGGCCCGCTCCTCCTCCTCGCCGGCATTGAGGATGAGAGTGGCGTCCGGCGCCTCGTCATAGGCGCGGCCGTCCTTCTTCTCCTCGATGCGCAGGATATTGGCGGCGCGCTTGTAACCGGCGAGCAGGTTCTTGCCGTCCTCCGTGTCGAGGAAGCGCCCCAGCGCCTCGACGCGGCGGACGATCATCAGGAGGTCGTCCTGCGCGGCCCCGCCCTCGCCGAGCGCCAGCACCGCGTCGATCAGGTCATGCCGCGCGCCCTGGTCGCGCAGATAGACCTTCAGGCGGTCGTGGAAGAAGGAGAGGAGGTCGCGGCTGACGATGAACGCAGGCGTGAGAACCGTGTGAGAGATGGATTGCTTCAACGGATCCGCGGCATGCCAATCGAATTCCGCGCCGTGCTGCAAAGCAACAAGAACGCGCTCCAGCCCGATATCCATGCCGAGGTCATCGACATGAACCGGGCCTTGCGCGGCTGCCCCATCATGCGGAATGTCTGGATGATCAGCCGCCACGTGCACGCCTATAACGTCACGCTTCGAGAGAAAATAGAGACCGTGGTGCGCCGTGCGGATGAACGTTGCGAGCGGGATCCGCCGCTCATTTTCCAGCACCAACCGGATCACACCGAGCGCGGCGCGGCGGAGCGCATAGGGGTCCTTGGAGCCGGTCGGCTTCTCGTCGATGGCCCAGAAGCCGACGAGCGTGTCGAGCTTGTCGGCGAGCGCCACGGCCACGCTGACCGGATCGGTCGGCACGCGGTCGGACGGGCCTTGCGGCTTGTAGTGATCCTCGATCGCCGCGGCGACGGCGGTGTCCTCGCCCTGCGCCTCGGCGTAGTAGCGGCCCATCAGGCCTTGCAGCTCGGGGAATTCGCCGACCATTTCGGTGACGAGATCGGCCTTGGCGAGCCGCGCGGCGCGCTCGGCCGTGTCCGCGTCCGCACCGACGACAGGCGCCAGTTCGCGCGCCAGCGCCGCGATGCGCGCGATGCGCTCGCCCTGGGTGCCGAGCTTCTCGTGGAAGATGATGCCGAGGTCTTCCAGCTTCTTCAGCCGCTGGTCGAGCGGCTTAACGCCCGAGTCCGCGTAATCCGGCAACGGCCTCTTGTCGGTCTCCCAAAAGAACTTGGCGTCCGACAGGCGGGCGCGCACGACGCGGGCATTGCCGGCGGCGATCGCCGCGCCGCCATCCTTCGCCTCGATATTGGCTGTTATGATGAACCGGTTCGCGAGCTTGCCCGTCTTGGCATCGCGCAGCACGAAGCATTTCTGGTTGGCGCGGATCGTGGCGCGGATCACCTCCGGCGGAATGTCGAGGAAGGCTTCCTCGAAGGTGCCGACCAGGACGACCGGCCATTCGACGAGACCGGCGACTTCCTCCAGCAGCCCCTCGTCCTCGACCACCTCGAGGCCCAGAGCAAAGGCCATGGTCTTGGCGTCGTTCAGGATACGGCGCTTGCGCTCGTCCGTGTCGAGCACCACCTTGGCGCGCTCCAGCGCGGCCACATAGTCCTCGAAGCGGCGCACGAGGATCGGGTTCGGCCCGGCCAGGAAGCGATGTCCGCGCGTCACGTCGGACGAGACGATGCCGTCGACCTCGAGGCGCACGACATCAGGCGTTTCCGTTTCCGGCCCGAAGGTGGCCAGAATGGATTGCAGCGGGCGTACCCAGCGCAGCGAGCCGGCCTCGGCAGACGCCGCACCCCAGCGCATGGATTTCGGCCAGGGGAAATTGCGAATGATGCCGGGCAGGATCTCGGCCAGCACCTCGGGGGTTTCCTTGCCCGGCCGCTCGGTGACGGCGACGTAGAATTCGCCCTTCTTGCCGTCGCTGACGACCTTGGCCTCGTCGATCGAGGCAAGGCCCGCGCTCTTCAGGAAGCCCTGAATGGCTTGATCCGGCGCGCCGACGCGCGGCCCCTTCTTCTCCTCGCGCAGGTCCGGCTGGCGGGGCGGCAGGCCGATGATGCTGAGCGCCAGCCGCCGCGGGGTCGCGAACCCTTGCGCGCCCTCATAGACGAGGCCCCGCTCGACCAAGGCGTCGGTGACGCGCTTCTTGAGGTCCTCCGCCGCCTTGCGCTGCATACGCGCGGGGATTTCTTCGGAAAGGAGTTCAAGGAGAAAATCGGGCATGGGGACCTGAGGCTCGGGAACCTGCGCTCTGTTCGCGCTCAGCGTTTACCACGCTTGATCCCTTTGGCAACTCACACGGGCGGTCTTGATCAGGTTTTCGCCCTGGCCGCCTTATCGGCCGCTGCGTGAATGGTATCGAGCACACCCGCGATATCTTGGAACACCTCGGCATTCCAGAAACGCAGGATGCGATAGCCGCGCGCTTCAAGAAAGCGGCTGCGCGTCTCGTCCCGCAAGCGATGATTGTCCTCGCCGTGCTGGCTGCCGTCGAGTTCGATCACCAGCCTCAGGCCATGCGAGGCGAAATCCGCGATATAGGGCCCGATGCCGACCTGCCTGCGGAAATGCGTACCGATGAGCGGCAGCCTGCGGCGCAGATGCCACCACAATTCCTTTTCCGCCTCGGTCTGGTTGTGCCGCAACGCGCGCGCCCGCGCGGCTCGACTTCGCCCCATCCATGACCCATCCCCCAATGGGCTTCCCCCCACCCCTTACCCCTCCCCGCAAGGGGGAGGGGCGAGGCAGCGTTGGAGATCATAGGCTCAAGCATGGCGTGTCGGGAAGCGTCGGGAAGACTAAGCCACTATCGAAAAAGCGCGACGCGGATCGCGCCCCTCCCCCTTGCGGGGAGGGGTAAGGGGTGGGGGCATCCCGCTTCAGGCCGCCCCGCCGCCTTCCGTCTTGAGCCAGGCCGCGCCGCAGGCCTTGGCGAGTTCGCGCACGCGCAGGATATAGCTCTGGCGCTCGGTGACGGAGATCACGCCGCGCGCGTCGAGCAGGTTGAACACGTGGCTCGCCTTGATGCATTGGTCATAGGCCGGCAGGGCGAGCTTGTGGCGCTGATCATTGGCGCCCGCCTCTGGCTCGCCGAAGTCAAGGAGGCGTTTGCATTCGGCCTCAGCGTCCCGGAAATGCCGGAAGAGAAGTTCCGTATCGGCATATTCGAAATTATGCCGCGAGTATTCCTGTTCGGCCTGCAGGAAAACATCCCCATAGGTGACCTTCTCCGCGCCGGTGCGGCCGTTGAAATTGAGATCGTAGACGTTCTCGACGCCTTGCACATACATGGCGAGGCGCTCGAGGCCATAGGTCAGCTCACCGGCCACCGGCGCGCATTCGAAACCCGCCACTTGCTGGAAGTAGGTGAACTGCGACACTTCCATGCCGTCGCACCAGCATTCCCAGCCCAGCCCCCAGGCGCCGAGCGTCGGGCTCTCCCAGTCGTCCTCCACGAAGCGGATATCGTGGAGCGCCTGGTCGACGCCGATCGCCTCGAGCGAAGCGAGGTAGAGTTCCTGCAGGTTCGGCGGGTTAGGCTTCAGGATGACCTGGAACTGATAGTAGTGCTGCAGGCGGTTGGGGTTCTCGCCATAGCGGCCATCCTTTGGGCGGCGCGAGGGCTGCACATAGGCAGCTTTCCACGGCTTCGGCCCGAGCGCGCGCAGCGTCGTCGCCGGATGGAAGGTGCCGGCGCCGACCTCCATGTCGTAGGGCTGCAGCACGGCGCAGCCCTGGGCGGCCCAGAACTGCTGCAGCGTCAGGATGAGCCCCTGGAAGGAGCGCGTCGGGTTCATGAAGTCGGGCGCGTTCATCGCCGAGCCTTGCACGCTTTGAGAAAGGAACGCTTCGGGGAAGCCGGCGCACCCTAGCCAGGGGCTTGGCCAAGTCAACTCCCCATCCCTCAACTCCCCATCGGACAACTCCCCATCGGCCAGCTCGCCATCGCGGTCCGCCACCCCTACCCCTCCCGCGAGGGAGTGCATGTGCCACGCCGTGATGTCTTGGAAAGCGCGGTGGGCATGCCAATGGTTGCCAAAACAACCGGGCGGAACAGGCTAGCCCCTGCCCTGCCCCTCGCACGGCGGGTATGCAGCCGAATACGCGAGCTCTGCCATCGAACGCCTGTTTGCTGGCGATAAGCGCAATCCCGGCAAAGGCGCGGAACAACCATCGGCATACGTCCATTCAGGACACACGCAGAGATTGCACCCGGCGGGTCTAGCCCTCGCAGGGTGCGGCGGCGCTTGTATGCGTGGGATATTGCAATGACCAAGACCTTGTTCTGTGCCTTGTTTATGGGAGCCGGCATCGCTGTCGCGGGAAGCACCCCGGCCTCCGCCGCACCGCTCGCGCCATCAGGCGTCTGGTTGGACCGCCCGGAGGTCGCGACCGTCCAGTTCAGACCTGGCGACCGCAGGGGACCGGCGCGGCATCGGCTTCACCCCGGGCCCATGCCACGACCCATGCCGCGACCCATGGTGATCCTGCCGAGAGAACGCGAACGGACCATTCATCGGACGGTCCAGATCCGTCCGGTGCGTCCGCACCGCGCGCCGCTCTGCCGCTGCCGCTGAGCGCTCACCCCTCCCTGAAGGAATATTCCCCATGAAAGACATTGCTCATATTGGCCGAGATATTGCGCTTGCCGCCCGGTTGTGCGGCGCCGCCGCACTGGTCGCCCTCGTCCTTCCCTTTGCGCAGGCCGTAGCCGCGCCTGGCCAATCGGCTTCAAGGGGCCCCACCCTCGCGCAGTTTGACGGACGCGGCTTCGACACGCGTCAGGACAGCCGCGATCGCTTCGAAAGGCGAAATATCCGTGACCGAGATTTCAACGGCCGTGAACAGCCGAACCGTTTCGATTATCCTCGGCGGGGTGATCGCCGGGACACGCGAGCTCGCGACTTCAACGGGCGCGAGGAGCCGACCCGCTTCGATGATCCTCGGCGGGGTGATCGCCTCGACCGGCGGGAGCGAACACGGCCGCTCATCACGATCACGCCGCCGAATCTGATGCCTTTCGGCCGCGATCGCGGCCCGAGCGACCGCTGATCACAGGGTCAGCAACGCATCCCCGCGGTTCACCGCCTCCATCTCGGCGGTGAATCCGCCCCCCGGGGCATGCAGTACGATGCCGGGCCGCAGGCTGAGCGGCGCACGGCTGCCCTTGATTCCCGCCACGAGCAGGCGCACGGCCGGCTCGCCGTCGCGCGGATGCACCGGCATGAGTGACACCGCGCCAAAACGTCCCGCGAGAGCAGACAAGACCAGGGCGACAGCGTCGGCGCGATGAATCATCACGAGCCGTCCGCGTGGCTTCAAGAGATCGGCGGCTGTGCGCACCCAACGGTCCAGGAGATTGTCGTCCATCGCATGGGCGCGGCTGCGGACCGCGTCGGGCGAGGTCCGGAAACGGCCCGGCGCGTAGAATGGCGGGTTGCTCACCACAAGATCCGCCATGTTTGAAACAAGTCCGGCGGCGTGACGGGCCCTCGCCGGCGCGAGCACATCCGCTTCAATCACGCGGACCCTGGCGTCAAGCGCGTTGGCAGCCCCATTGTGCCTGGCGAGGGCCGCAAGCCCCGTCTCGCTTTCCACGAGGACCACGCGGGCCAGGGGTGAACGCGCCGCGATCGCAAGGCCGATTGTGCCGACGCCAGCGCCAAGGTCCACCACAGTGCCGTCACGTGGGTCGCCGGCCGCCGCTGCCAACAGCACTGCATCGGTACCGGCGCGATGTCCCTTGCGTGGCTGCGTCAGAGTGAGGCGCCCGCCGAAGAAGGCATCCACGCTCAGCGTCTTGTCGACCGAAGCGTCCGAGCCAATCGGCGCGATCGGCTTCCTCCCCGCCTCAATCGACACGCAATTCACCGCCGAAGCCAGCCTCGCGCAACAAGCGCCGAGCCTCCTCTGCCTGGTCGGTGGCGACGAGCAGGCGGCGCTGCAAGGCTCCGACCGATCCTTCCAGGACACTCATATAACCGTCGGCGACGAAAACATGGATGCCGGCTTCCCTGAGGAAAGCCTCGACGGCTCCGAGAAGAACGATGTCGTTGGTCCGGATGAGCTCGATCATCGCACCCTTGTGGCATGTCCGCGCGGCGCTGTCGTCAGCCAATTCCTATACGTCCGAGTCCGCAATCCTCAGAAAATCCGCGCTTTTGGAGGCACCGGCGGGGTTGTGGCAAAGCGCATGGTTGCGGCAAACGTCGGCGGCGTGCATGGTCGGCGGCGCCGGTTGCGTTTTCCGCCGGCACTCAAGCGTAGTGTGTGGAGGGCCGAATCGTGGGCGTCGTCGTCCCCTTCGAGGAAAAGTCGGGTGAGCGTGGCAGCATCGATGGGCTAATCCATCTCGTCGCTGGCCGCATGGACCGTGTGAACAGCCTCATCCTGTCGCGTACGGGATCGGATGTCACGATGATCCCGGAGGTGGCAAACCACCTCATTTCATCCGGCGGCAAGCGCCTCAGACCTATGCTGACCCTCGCGACTGCCCTGCTGACCGGCTACAAGGGCGACGGCGACATCAAGCTGGCGGCCAGCGTGGAGTTCATGCACACCGCCACCCTCCTGCACGACGACGTCGTCGACGAGAGCGATATGCGCCGGGGCAAGCTCGCCGCCCGCATGCTGTGGGGGAACGAGGCGAGCGTGCTCGTCGGCGATTTTCTTCTCGGCCAAGCCTTCAAGATGATGGTGGAAGTCGGCTCGCTCGAGGCGCTCGGCGTCCTGGCCAATGCCGCGGCTGTCATTGCAGAGGGCGAGGTTTGGCAGCTCTCGGCCGCCAAGAACACCGCAACGACGGAGGATGATTATCTCGCCGTCGTGCGGGCAAAAACGGCCGCACTCTTCGCGGCGGCAGCGGAAGTCGGCCCGATCATCGCGGATCGTCCGAAAGCCGAGCGCGCCGCCTGCCGCAGCTACGGCACCAATCTTGGCATCGCCTTCCAGCTCGTCGACGACGCACTCGACTATGGCGGAACCTCGGACGCACTCGGGAAGAACGTCGGCGACGATTTCCGCGAGGGCAAGATTACTCTGCCCGTCGTGCTCTCCTTCCGGCGGGGCACCAACGATGAGCGCGAGTTCTGGCGACGCACGCTTGAACAGGGTGAGGTCAACGAGAGCGACCTCGATACGGCCATCACCATCATGCGTCGTCACAGGGCTCTGGAGGACACGATTGAGCGCGCCCGCCACTATGGCGCGATGGCGCGCGACGCGCTCGAGCTTTTCCAGGACAGTCCCATGCGCCGGGCGCTGCTCGACACCGTGGACTTCTGCATCGCCCGGGCCCACTGATCCCCCATGCTCAGTAACCCACAATCCCACGGCTTGTGGGAGACTACGGCGCCCGCGGCGCCGGCTACATCCGTCGCGCAAGGCGCCTTCGAGGCAAATGTCGTCGTCATCGGAGCGGGCTTCACAGGCCTTTCCTGCGCTCTCCGCCTCGCCCGCGGGGGCGCCAAGGTCGTCGTTCTGGAGGAGCATGAGATCGGCTTCGGCGGTTCGGGCCGAAACGTCGGGTTGGTCAATGCGGGCATGTGGGTCATGCCCTCCGCTCTGCCCGCAGCCCTCGGCGCGGACTATGGCGAACGCCTGCTGACCCTGCTGGGCGATGCGCCTCGGCTCGTCTATGCGATGATCGAAAGCAACGCCATAGATTGCGAGCTGGTGAAGGCGGGCACGCTCCATTGTGCCGTCGGCAAGAAGGGCCTGGAGGAAATCCAGGAGCGCGCGGACCAATGGCAGGCGCGCGGCGCCCCGGTGACGATGCTGGGCGCGGAGGAGACCGCGCGCCATGTGGGCTCAACCGCCTATGCGGGTGCCCTGCTGGATCGTCGCGCTGGAACGATCCAGCCCCTCGCCTACGTCCGCGGCCTCGCCGACGCCGCGATCAAGGCGGGCGCCAAGATCTATACGGCAAGCCCCGTCACCAGCACCGAGCGCGCGGGTCCCCGCTGGACCATCCGCACGCCGCAGTCGTCGATCCGCGCCGACTGGATTGTCGTGGCGACGAACGCCTATACTCATGGGCCGTGGCCCGCCATCCGCCACGAGCTCGTCCACCTGCCTTATTTCAACATGGCGACCGAGCCGCTGAGTGAAGAGCTGCAGCGGAGCATTTTGCCAGAACGCCAGGGCGCCTGGGACACGCGGCCGATCCTGAGCTCGTTCCGCTTCGATCGCGCCGGGCGTCTCGTGTTTGGCAGCGTTGGCGCTTTGCGCGGAACCGGCCGTGCGGTGCACGAGGCCTGGGCTCGGCGCTCCCTTGGCAAGCTGTTTCCACAACTCAAGGGAATCAACTTCGAGAGCCTGTGGTACGGGCAGATCGGCATGACCGCCGACAACCTGCCCCGCTTCCACAAGCTCGCAGAGAATGTGATCAGCTTCAGCGGATATAACGGCCGCGGAATAGCCCCCGGCACGGTCTTCGGCTATGTGCTCGCGGAGCACATAGCCGGCGGCATCGCCGAGGCGGACCTGCCCCTGCCGGTCACCGAGCCCGCGGCCCAACCGCTGCGCCAGGCCAAGGAAATTTTTTACGAGATGGGCGCGCAGGCGGCCCATCTCGTGGATGGCTATCTCTAACGTCCATCGCAACTGAGGGATGGCCGCGAGGGTGTGGTTCTCCTCACCCTTATCCTCCCTACGGAGGCGGCGCGCGTATGGCGCCGCCACAAACTTCCACGATGCAGTGTCGCTCGTCCACAATGCTCGACCTGGCAGCCCTCCCCCTCGTTGCGGGAGGAATAGGGGCGGTGGAGCGGAAGCCCAAAGGGAAACTACCGGAACACCGTTGCCTTCACCCACCAGCCGGGTTCGGCCGCGGCGATAGCTTGGCGCGCCGCAGCCGCGGCGTGGCAGTCATCGAACAGGCCGAAAACCGTGGCGCCGGAGCCGGACATCCGGGTGAGCCAGCAGCCGCGCTGGGCGCGGAGCTGATTCATGACAACATCGATGATCGGAGCCACGACCCGCGCCGGTGGCTCGAGATCGTTGCGAGCGGCGAGCAGGGCCGCCCCGAGTTCGGCGCGCGCGTTTGTCGCCCCGCATGTCGCCGCGGCGAGATCGGGATGCGTCGCGCCGCAACGCAGTTCCCCGGGCTTGAGGCCGAGGCCGCGAAACACGGACGCCGTCTCGACCGCGACACCCGGATTGACCATGACCGCAAACAACGGCGGCAGGGCGAGCGGCGGCCCGAGATCCTCTCCTGCCCCGCTCATCATCCGCGCCTCGCTGCCGAGGCAGACCGGCACATCGGCACCCGTGGCACGGGCGGCCGCCATCAGGCGATCGTCCGACAACTGAAGCCCATTGTGCGTCGCGATCAGCCTCAGCGCCGCCGCCGCGTCGGCGGAGCCGCCCCCAATGCCGGAGGCGATCGGTAGCCGCTTGGCAAGGTGAAAACGGCCGAGGACAAGCCCGGGAACCCGTTCGGCGAGCGCGCGGGCGGCCTTCAGCACCAGATTGTCCGCGCCGTTGCCGATGCCGGCGGCGCGCGGACCACTCAGGCTAAGAGCGAGTTCGTCCTCCGGCGTGAACGAGAGGTGATCGCCCACACCGGCGAAGACCACGAGGCTTTCCAGTGCGTGATAGCCGTCCGCGCGGCGGCCGGTCACATGCAAGGTCAGGTTGATCTTGGCCGGCGCGCGCGTTTCCAGCCGGCCATTCCCGCGGCTGATCTCGCCACGCGCTGCCATCACAGAGACCGCGACGCCGGAACGGCGGCGTCAGCCGCCGTTCTTGTCCGTCTTCGGCGCCTCGGCGGCAGCCGGTTTTTCATCGTCCGGCAGCCCATTCTCAATCTTCTTCAGGATCTTCGTGAGATCCTCGGGTTCGGGATTGAGATCCCGGGCGTGGTTCCACTGGAACTTCGCCTCGAGCCGCCGGCCCACCTTCCAATAGGCGTCGCCGAGATGGTCATTGATGGTGGGATCCGCAGGCCTCAGGTCGATCGCCTTCTCGAGCTCGCGGACTGCGTCGTCATAGCGCCCGAGGCGGTAATAGGCCCAGCCGAGACTATCGACGATATAGCCGTCGCGCGGGCGCAGCTCCACCGCACGCTTCAGCATCTGGAAGGCCTCGTCGATGTTGATGCCCTGATCCACCCAGGAATAAGCCAGATAGTTCAGGATGAGCGCACGATCCCGCCCGATTGATTCGGGAGCGAGCTGCAAAGCTTTCTTGAAATCGGCTTCCGCCTTGGGCCACTGCTTCGAGCGCTCGTAACCAATGCCGCGAGAATAGAAGAGCGGCCAGTTTCCAGTCTCCGGCGTGCCTATCTGCTCGATTGCCTTGGAGTAGACCTCCGCCGACTCAGCGAAGCGCTTGCGCTTCTGCAGAATGCTGCCGAGAGCCGCCAGCCCTTCCACATCGGTCGGATTACGCTCCACGTCCGCCTTCAGATAAGCGATGGCCTCATCGGTCTTATCGAGGGCGTCGAGGGACAGAGCGACCTGCACCTCGCCGTGGGGCTTCAGAGGCGAATCAGCAGGCAAGGACTTGTAGACCTCGATGGCCTGCTCATACTGCTTCAGTCGTTCCAGGATGTCGCCGAGCGTGATCTTTGCGAGATCGTGATTCGGGTCGAGGAAAAGGGCGAGCCGCAGATAGATCATCGCGGCGACTTCATCACCCTGGCTATTGCCCGCCGCACCCAGGCCATAGAGCACTTCCGCGGCGCCTTGCTGCGGCGTCACCACCAGCGGCTTCAGCGCCTTGCCAGCGTTGAGGTCCTTGAGGGCTGCGCGCACCACCGGATGGCGCGGCATCAGCTTCTCGAAAGCTTCATAGGCGGCAACGGCGTTGTCCTTGCGGCCCTGGCCAGCTTCCAGCCGCCCGTAGGCATCGACAACCCGCAGTGTCGTGCGCTCCGCATTGTAGGAAGCCGACAGCCGGCTCTCGGCTTCCTTCGGATTGCCGCGCATGGCGGCGATCAGGCCGGCGTGATAGTCGCGGAACACATTGTAGGAGCTTTCGCCCTTCAGGCGGTCGACAGTCTCGAGTGCCCGCTTCAGGTTGCCGGAACCCGCCCAGGCCCAGGCCGAGAGGAGCGTTGCCGTAATGTCATTGGCATAACCACGGCCGCCGCGCATGAGTTCGCGCCGCGCGGTCGTATATTGCTTGGCCTCGAGCGCCTTCACGCCCAATGCCAGCCGGGCCAACCCATTGTTCGGCTCACGCTTCACGATCTGCTGAGCAGCGCGAAAGGCCTCCGGCATGTCTCCATCGGCCAGGAACGCGACGAAGGCACGCTCGACGAGTTCCGCATTGCGCGGATCATCCCGCAGGGCTTCGCGGAAATACACGGCAGCCGCACCGGTATCCCGCGCTGACCCCGCGACGATCGCGGCGAGAAAATTGCCCTCCAGGCTTTGCGCCTCGGGAAACTCGATCGCGACAACCGGTTTCTCGGCTGACCGGGCGGCCGATACCGGCAGCGGCACGGCCACCGCACTCGCGACAAGAAGGGAAGCAATGACAGCAAGGCGCCGACGCGCCGACGATCTGATCACGTGACTTTTCCGAAATCGGACGCCCAATGGGCTCGGGACTCTATGACGCGAGCAGCATGACGATTTTGGCGGGTGGGGGCAAGGCGCCGTGCTGTCGCTCCCGTCCCTTTTGTCATCACATGTTGGGGTAATTAGGGCCACCGCCGCCTTCGGGCGGAACCCAGGTGATATTCTGCGCCGGGTCCTTGATGTCGCAGGTTTTGCAGTGCACGCAGTTCTGCGCGTTGATCACGAAGCGCGGGTCTTTGCGGTTCGCTTCGTCATCATAGACCACTTCGTAAACGCCTGCCGGACAATAGAGCCGCGCGGGCTCGCCATAGAGCGGCAGGTTGGAGTTTACGGGGATGCCGGGGTCGGCCAGCTTGAGATGGACCGGCTGGTCTTCCGCATGGTTGGTGTTAGACAGGAACACCGATGACAGCTTGTCGAACGAGACGACCCCGTCCGGCCGCGGATAGGTAATCGGCTTGACCTGGTCGATCGGCTTCAGGGTGGCATAGTCGGGCTTGCCATGCTTCAGCGTGCCGAAGGCCGAGAAGCCGAAGAGCTCGTTCGTCCACATGTCGACGCCGCCGAGCGCCACGCCCATCATCGTACCGAAGCGCGACCATAGCGGCTTGACGTTGCGCACGAGCTTGAGATCACGCCCGATAGCCGATGTGCGCCAGCCGTTCTCGTATCCGGCGAGCTCATCCCCACCACGACCATCCGCCAGCGCGGCGAAAGCCTCGTCGGCGGCCTGGATGCCGGACAGCACGGCGTTATGGCTGCCCTTGATACGCGGAACATTGACGAAGCCCGCGGCGCAGCCTATGAGCGCGCCGCCCTTGAAGGTGAGCTTCGGCACGGATTGCCAGCCCCCCTCGGTGATGGCACGTGAGCCATAGGCGATCCGCTTGCCGCCCTCGAACACCTCACGAATGAAGGGATGTGTCTTGAACCGCTGGAATTCATCGAAGGGCGACAGTGTCGGGTTCTGGTAGTTGAGATGCACCACGAAGCCGACCGTCACGAAATGATCGTCGAAATGGTAGAGGAAGGAGCCGCCGCCAGTGCTGTTGTCGAGCGGCCAGCCAAAGGAATGCTGTACGAGGCCGGGCTGGAAGCGCTCCGGCTTCACCTGCCACAATTCCTTCAAGCCGATGCCGAACTTCTGCGGATCGCGACCCTCATCGAGGCCGAAGCGCTTCAGGAGCTGCTTGGTGAGACTTCCGCGCGCACCCTCCGCGAACAGCGTGTAACGGCCCCTGAGTTCCATGCCCCTGGTATAGTCGGCCTTCGGCTCACCATCGCGGCCGACCCCCATGTCGCCGGTGGCAATACCGGTGACCTCGCCGTTTTCCCCGTACAGGATCTCGGTCGCGGCGAACCCGGGATAGATCTCGACGCCGAGCGCTTCCGCCTGGGCAGCCAAATAACGCGCGACATTGCCGAGCGAGCCGACGAAATTACCGTGATTGTTCATCAGCCGCGGCATGGCGAAATTCGGCAGCCGCACGCCACCGGCCGGACCGAGATAATAGAATTTGTCGGCCGTCACCTCAGTGGTCAGCGGCCGCTCCGGATCCTCTCGCCAACCGGGCAGGAGCTTGTCGAGACCAATAGGGTCGATCACGGCGCCGGACAGGATATGGGCGCCGACCTCGGAGCCTTTTTCCACGACGACGACGGAAACCTCATGGCCCTTTTCGGCCGCGAGCTGCTTCAAACGAATGGCTGCCGCCAGTCCCGCCGGGCCGGCGCCCACGATGACGACGTCGTAGTCCATTCCCTCGCGCTCGGGCAGCTCCATGCGTCCGTTCCTCGCTCTTCGTTGCGGATGTGGTTCGTCGACCCCATCCAGCCTGGTTCAGTTCAATCGAGATCCCGCATTGCCTCTCTAGCGGGCAGCTTTCGACGGAACAACAAATAACTTCAATCACTTGACGCATGACCTCATGAGCAAATCGGATAAAATCGGCTCATGTTGGCCCCGACAGGTGACGCCATTGCCTTCGCAACACGTCCCCACCCGAGAACTCGCATAGTTTCGAGTCTTTCAAAAGCATAGCGGGCGGGCTTCTCGCAAAGTGGCAGCCCGACCGCGCAAACTGCGACTGAATGCCTCATGCCGTGGATCTCGCGATGGGACCCTTCCTTGACGAAGCCAATCTGCGGCGATCGCTTCTTGGCCGGCGGCGGACACCGACGTATCATCAGGCATGACCTTCGATACTTACGATGCCCGGGCGCTCGAGGCGTTGCTCGACTTTTATGTCGAAGCCGGCATCGACTTCGCGCTCGACGAGGAGCCGCACGACCGGTTTGCAGATACGGCGGCGGAGGCGGCCGCGCGCACGGAACAGCGCGCCCGCAGGGTCGAGGACGATCGCCCGCCGGCGCCCGAGCGTGCCGTCGTATCACGAGCACCGGCGGAACCACCCAGGGGTGCCGCTGTATCGGCGTTTCCGCAGGGTGCGGAAACAGCCGACGAAGCGGCCCTATCAGCCCGGAGCGCAGCCCGGGGCGCGCGCACCATTGACGAACTGCGTGACCGACTGGCCGCCTTCGAGGCCTGCGCGCTCAAGCGCACGGCAAAATCTCTCGTTTTTGCGGACGGCAATCCCTCGGCGCGTGTCATGCTGGTCGGCGAAGCGCCCGGCCGCGAGGAAGACCTCCAGGGCCTGCCCTTTGTCGGTCGGTCCGGCCAGCTTCTGGACCGCATGCTCGCGGCCATCGGGCTCGATCGGCAAAGCGTCTATATCGCCAATATCGTGCCCTGGCGGCCACCGGGAAACCGCACGCCGACGCCTCAGGAAGCCGCCATCTGCCGGCCGTTTATCGAGCGGCAGATCGAGCTCTGCGATCCCGATATATTGGTTTGCCTCGGGGGTCCGTCGGCACAGGCGCTCCTCGCAATCAAGGAGGGTATCCTGCGCAGCCGCGGCAAATGGGTCGAATACCACACCGGCACCCGCGCGATCCGCGCGCTTGCCACCTTGCACCCCGCCTATCTGCTGCGCCAGCCTCTGCAGAAGAAGCTCGCGTGGCGCGATTTCCGCGCCCTGCGCAGCACGCTCGATTCACTGCAAGCGTCGCAGGCTTAACCGGCCGAGCTTGGCCGGACGAGCTTGGCCGAGGGCGCCGATGAGAGGCGATCAAGCGGTGTGTCGTTGCAAGCCGACTGGCAACCGCTGCATCCTCGAGGCAGCGGCATAGCCCTGCTCAATCGCGCTGCGCGGCACGATCATGCCGCTCGCCAGGTAGCGCCGTCGCTTGGCCCCGCTCATCAGGCCCTTGGCCAGCCTCCATATTCCTCCGGTCTCGCTGTCGAACAGCGCGGAACCATCACTACCCGCGGAACGGATGAAACGATCTGCTGCCGGGATCCAGTTAGGCCCCGGCACGTCGCCAGCGGTCAGCAGCAGGAACCAGGGCCCGCGCGCAGCGTCAGCACCGGCCAGCCACGCGCTACCCCTTGAAGCACCGCCGTCACGCCAAGTCGCATAAGCGGTGCCCGCAGCCTCTGCGAGGTCTCGTACCTGCGGATCACTACCGCCATCGACGATCACGGCATCGCGAAGAACGCCCTCAGCGACGGCGGGAACGAGCGCTGCAAGCGTAAACGCGAGCGCCTCGACGTCGCCCTCCGCGCGAATCACCGCCGAAATCATTCCGACGACCTGAGGATACGGGGCACGCTGCCGAACGAGCTCGCGAAACGCACACGGCTCAGCTTGCAATGTTCGCTATTTGTTCTCATACTGGGGATTATAGATTGAAGTCATAGAGGGATCATCATGGCTCAGCGAGCCTTGATCAAGGGCCTTTCATCGACTGCCAGCGCGCGTGTCCAATCGCCGCTGCCCGAGGAACTAGCGGCGCGGGCGAAGCGACCCTCACGCAAGCCTCGTGTGATGCCGCGCGAACCCTCGCAGGAGGAGTTGGAACGCCGGGACCCGGCGTTCAGCGCCCTGCCCGGCCAGCACGACCAAGCCATCGAGCGCGAGCGCCGTCGCGGACGCGGCGCGGTGACAAATCCCGCAGCGCGTTACGAGCCCATTCAGCGCGAGGATGTCGACGACGGCTGGGGCACGATCGACGAACTGCCGCCCTTCAAGACCGAGGTGGGCATTGAAAAGGCACGGCGAATCATCACGCGCAACAATTCGCCCGACATCTCGTTCGACCGTTCGATCAACCCTTATCGGGGTTGCGAGCACGGCTGTGTCTACTGCTTCGCGCGACCGACGCATGCCTATATGGGCTTGTCACCCGGCCTCGATTTCGAATCGAAGCTCTTCGCAAAGCCGGAAGCAGCGACCCTCCTGAAGCGGGAGCTGGCAGCGACAGGCTACCAGCCCCAGACGCTGGCGATCGGCACCAATACCGATCCCTACCAGCCGATCGAACGGCAATACGGCATCATGCGGAGCGTCCTCGAGGTGCTGGCCGAGACGAATCATCCCGTCGGCATCGTCACGAAATCAGCCCTCGTCACACGCGATATCGACATCCTCGCGCCAATGGCGGCGAAGGGGCTCGCCAAGGTCGCCATCTCGGTGACGACCCTCGATTCAAAACTCGCCCGTAGCATGGAGCCCCGCGCCGCTACGCCATCGAAGCGCCTCGAGACGATCGAACGCCTGGCTGCCGCCGGGATACCGGTCACAGTTCTCGTCGCGCCCATCATTCCCGCCATCAACGAGGCGGAAATCGAGGCCATCCTGGAGCGCACCCACGCGGCCGGGGCCCGTGAGGCCGGCTATGTACTGTTGCGCCTGCCCCTTGAAATCAAGGATATCGTCAGCGACTGGCTTATCGCCAATCATCCCGGGAAAGCGCGCCATGTATTGTCGCTCGTAAGGTCCACGCGCAACGGCAAGGAATATGACGCGCGCTGGGGCGATCGCATGGTCGGCAGCGGACCCTACGCCTGGATGATCGGTCGACGCTTCGAGGTCGCGGCGTCGAAGATCGGTTTCAACAAGCAGCGCAGGCGGCTGCGGACCGATCTGTTCACGCCGCCGAAAGCGGCGACGGAGCAACTCAGTCTGTTCTGATCGAGGGCCGCTAAAATGCGCGGAGGACATGATGACATCGCCGAAACAGCTCGCCCCGAAGGTAAGCCTGATTACGCTGGGGGTCAGTGATATCGCGCGCAGCACAAGCTTCTATCAGCGGCTGGGCTGGCGCCGGTCGGAAGAAGCGAGCACGGACGATGTGAGCTTCTTCGCGCTCGATAATCTGGTCCTCGCTGTCTGGTCGCGCGAGCGGTTGGCGGAAGATGCAGGCCTTGCACCGACGCCACCGGGTTTCGGCGGTTTCGCGCTCGCCCAGAATCTCGCGAGCGAGAAGGACGTGGACCTAGCCGTCGACAACGCCGTCGCGGCAGGTGGCCTCCTTCTGAAGAAACCGGCGAAGACGTTCTGGGGCGGCTATTCCGGCTATTTCGCCGATCCCGATGGCCATCCCTGGGAGGTCGCCTACAATCCCTATTTTCCGCTGGATGAGCGGGGGCTCGTTGCGTTGCCGGCCTGAGGGCAGCTCGCTTCGCGGCGATCTACGCCAAGCCTCCGTTTGGCCCGGTCCGTGTGGCTCCGCTTGGCTTGGGACTGATCGGGACTGTTCAGCCTTGCGGCTCGCCTTTATGGGCGGCCGTTTTCCTTGCCACTCCGCTCAGCGGCATTTTTGCTCAGCAGTTCGGGGATTTTATGCTTGAGACTTAGGGCGTAGCGCGCACCATGGCGGCATGAAACGTCCCCGTCGCTCCGATTCGTCCGCTGTTCAACCCGTGACCCCCGACAGCATCACCCTGCCGCTCGTCATGCCGGACGGACCGACCTATGATCGCGAATCGCGCTTGCGGACCCGGGGGCTGTGGCCTGTGGCCGGGGTCGATGAGGTGGGTCGCGGGCCGCTGGCGGGGCCCGTGGTGGTCGCAGCCGTCATTCTCGACCCCGACCATATTCCCGACGGCTTGGCCGATTCGAAGATATTGGATGCCGCGGAACGCGAGCGCCTGCACGACATCATCGTCACAACGAGCCACGTCGGCATCGCCAGCGTCTCAGCAAGCGGCATCGACGTGATGAATATTCGCCAGGCGACGCTCAGCGCCATGTCTCGCGCGCTAGCCGCGCTCCCGGTAGCGCCCATGGTGGCGCTGGTCGACGGCATTGATCGCCCACCTGCTCCCTGTGAGGTCGAGGCTGTCGTCAAAGGCGACGCCAATGTCGTGTCGATCGCCGCCGCGGCGATTGTCGCCAAGGTCACGCGCGATCGCATGATGAAGCGGCTATGCGGCCGCTATCCGGCCTATGGTTTCTCCCGCCATAAAGGCTACGCGACGGCAGAGCATCGCGCCGCCATCGCGACCCACGGTCCCTGCCCGTTCCACCGGATGAGCTTCGCACCGCTCAAGCCTTCCTCCGATGCGGAGACCGAGGCCTTATCTCTCGCCGCACTGGCCGTTTAGCGCCGTCCAACGTCAAGCCTGGGGCGTCCCGCGAGAAAATGCCCGGACCAAGAGAATGCCCCCGGGCGAAGTCCGGAGGCGCAAGATCCAGTGCTACGAGCCGTGCGCGGCCCTTCGGACAACGAAGGCCGACGCCTCAGAGCTGGGCGAGCAGCGCCTCTGCACCGGAAGTCTCGGCCTTGCTAGCCGTTTCCTCGACATTGAGCTGCTCGACGACACCGTCGTTCACGACCATCGAGTAGCGCTGGGAGCGGGTGCCGAGACCGAAGCCCTTGCCATCAAAGGCGAGCCCGATAGCGGTCGCGAATTCCGCGCTGCCATCCGACAAGAATTCGATAGTGCCTTCGGCGCCCGTCGCCTTCGCCCAGGCGCCCATCACGAAGACGTCGTTCACGCCGGTGACAAGAATGGCGTCGATGCCCTTCGCCTTGATCTCTGAAGCCTTGGCCAGAAAGCCCGGCAGATGATTGTTGTTGCAGGTGGGCGTGAAGGCGCCCGGCACGGCAAACAGCACGACTCGCCGTCCCTTGAAAAGATCATCCGTGGACTTGGCCGCCGGACCATCCGACGTGGGGATGCGGAAGGTCACCTGGGGTAGCGGATCGCCGACTTTGATGGCCATGTCTTGGAACTCCTGAGGATGATGCCCTGGTGGGCCGTAAGAAAGCGGCCCCATGCACAACGCGGGACCCAGCACGCGAGCTGCGCTGGATCATCAGTTAACGCGCAATGGCGCTGACGTCGAGGTCGGAGACCACCTCGATGGACCGGCCTGCGGCGACAAGGGTCAGCAGCAATGGAATCTTCGTCGCGGAGATGTGTTTCGGCTTGTCGCTCAATGGCACCCTGAAGCGGACCTCGTCGCCCTCCAGCGCCTCGCGCTCTGGCCTCCCGAAGAGCCAACCCTCCGGCCCCTCCACGAAGAGGTTGCCCTCCACGGCACCACCGTCCTGATGCGGAAGACGCGCCTTGACGACCAAGGCCTTTACAGGGCCTTCGACGACCGTGATCGAGATGCCGTCGACCGCCTCGCCAAGGCCCACTCTGCGTGGAATGTTCCCCGCGAAGGGGTCCGCCAGAGGCAGTGACACGGCCTCGCCGGCCGCAGGAAGGCGAAGGCTCACCTCCGCCTTCGCCGGAATGCAGATCTCCTTGCACACGGCATAGTCGAGATTGAGCTTCAGGACGAGCGGCTTGTCCTTGTCCTGCGCCACCACCGAAACGGGAAAGCGGGCGCGGCCGCCATAGCCGATCGCATAACCGCTGCCGTCGAAGAACCATTTCGGAGCCGGCCACTTGATCGTCACGGAACCCAGATTCTCGGATTTCGACCAATCGAAGGTCGGTGGGACCCCCGAATCGCCCGGAGTCCGCCAGTACGTTTTGTAGCCGGGCTGGAGCGCGATATCGATGATGACCTCGCGATTGGGACTATCAGGAGGGACAGCCACGGGAGCGAGCTGGACGGTGGAATGGGCAGGCGCGGCCTTTGTTGCCGGGCGCCAGCCGGCATCCTGCGCCAGAGCATTTGCCGAAAGCCCTATCCAGACGATCGAGGCAGACGCCAGAGGGGCAAACCTGCTCATATGCCGTTCACAATCCTTTGCATGCACCCGCCACTTTCGCCGAGATCTCCCGGCTTCGCATGGTCCAAGCCACGCCTTCGAACGCGATCTCCACGCCTGGAGAGATGGGCAACGCGGTATCGCCGGATTTTCTAAAGGCGGGATTCTCAATATACGAGCCAATTCTGCGTGAAGGCCTGCAACCTAGCCCGTGCGAAAAGCGTTGAAAACCGTACCTATGATCGTAGCATAGGCGAAAAAGGACCTCTTGATGCGATCTGTGCAGCCAACGAACGACGACATGGGCGGCTTTCTCGACGGGCAGCTGCTCATCGCCATGCCCGGAATGAGCGACGAGCGTTTCGCGCGGAGCGTCATCTATGTCTGCGCTCATTCAGAAGAGGGCGCCATGGGTATCATCGTGAACCGCCCCGCTCCCGACTTGAGCTTTCCCGATGTCCTGGTGCAACTCGACATCATCCCCCCCGAAGATGTGATCCGGCTGCCGACGCGAGCAGAACACATCCAGGTTTTGCGTGGCGGACCGGTGGAGACCGGACGCGGTTTTGTGCTGCATTCCGATGACTTCTTCATCGACAATTCGACTTTGTCGATCGACGATGGAATCTGCCTAACGGCAACAGTCGACATTTTGAAGGCAATCGCCCGCGGAGAAGGGCCCTCGAGCGCCATGCTCGCGCTCGGCTATTCCGGCTGGTCTCCCGGTCAGCTCGAAAGCGAGATTCAGGCCAATGGCTGGCTGAACGGTCCGGCCGACCTCGATCTGCTCTTCGGGGCATCCATCGAGAGCCGTTACGACCTCGCCCTGCGCAATCTCGGCATCGAACCAGGTATGCTATCGGGCCAGGCCGGCCACGCTTGAAGGCCACCGCCCATGATCTCGGGGCAGCCTCGGATTGGGCGTGAGATCCGAAGAAGGCGCACTTTCTGACGAACACTGGATTAGTGCACTGAAATGCGCCGCCTGCGGCTTGTCTCAGGCGGCCTCGGGCGCCGCTCCCACGAGGCGGCGCGCATCATGGGCCGTCATCGGCTCACCGAAGGCAAAGCCCTGGGCATATTCGCAACCGAGCTGGGCCAGTTCGACCGCGTCGGATTCATTCTCCGCGCCCTCCGCAACCACTTCCATACCAAGATCATGGGCTAACGAAATGATCGCGCGCAGGATCACGGGCCGCGTGCCATTGCCGAGCTGGCGAACGAACGATTGGTCGATCTTGATGGTGTCGAAGGGAAAGCGCTGAAGATAGGACAGCGCGGAATAGCCGGTTCCGAAATCGTCGAGCGAGAGCCCTGCCCCGAGATCGCGGATGCGCGACATCATCTGAGCGGCGTATTCCGGGTTCTCCATGACGAGGCTCTCGGTGAGCTCGAGCTTGAGCGATCCGGGCTCGACCGGAGTTCGGGCAAGCACCGTCTTGACGTCATGCAGGAGGTCGTGCCGGAGCAACTGGCGGCTCGATATGTTGACGCTGGCGAAGATCGGCGGATGCACTTCCAGGGCGCGCTGCCAGACGGAGAGTTCGCGCGCCGTGCGCTCCAGCGCGAAGGCGCCGAGCTCTGCGATCAGCCCGCTTTCTTCCGCAATGGGAATAAAGTCGTGGGGCATCAGCCGCCCTTGGCGCGGGTGATCCCAGCGCAGAAGGGTCTCGAAGCCGGCGATCGTTCGATCCTCCAGCCGGACGATCGGCTGGAAATAGACCTTCATCTCACCGCGCTCGAGCGCCCGGCGTAGGTCACTCTCTATGGCCAGCTTGTCCGTGCCCTGCCCGCGCATCCCCGGCCGGAACACCTCGATCCGGTCGCCGCCCTGACGCTTGGCGTGGATCATCGCGATCTCGGCGTTGCGCAGCATTTCCTCGCCCTTCACATCATCCTGCGAGTCGTGCAGGGCGATGCCGATGGAAGCCGTCAGGAAGATTTCGCGTTCGGCGAAGGTGACAGGCGTCGTCACCGCACGCCGGATCATGTCGGCAAAGGCGATGATGCGGTCGGACTCACGTTCCGACACCAGGATCACGGCAAGCTCATCGCCTGAGATGCGCGCAAGACTGTCCTGGGGCCTCAGGAGCCGTCCGAGGCGGCGCGACAGCGTCAAGAGGATCGCATCCCCCGCCGAAAGGCCGACGGACTCGTTCACCGCCTTGAAGCGGTCGATGTCGACGACGATGACGGTGGGACGGATCATGCCGCCACGGCGGCTCAGCACGAGCGCGCTGTCGAGCCGATCGTGGAACAGTTCACGGTTCGGCAGGCCCGTGAGATTGTCGTGCACCGCGTCGTGGAGCAACCGCTCCTCGGCGTTTCGATGCTCAGTGACATCGCTCAGCGTGCCAACGACGCGGATGACCTCGTTATCGCTCCCGACTACCGGCCGGGCCTTCAGATTGAACCAGTAGTACTGCCCGTTAGCGGCCCGCAGCCGGAAATCGAGCGCGATACGACCGCGTTTCTGCTCCAGCACGGCATCCAGCGTCGCCCGGTAACGGTCCGCGTCGAAGGGGTGGATGATATCGAGCCAGGCCGAGGCGGGTCCTTCAAGACTGCCGCGGCGTAGCGAGAGAAGCTGCTCGACCTCATTGCTCACGAAGATGCGGTCGGCGGAGACGTCCCAATCAAAGACAATGTCACCGGATCCAGCAATCGCCAGCGCCTTTCGCTCGCTATCGCTGACAAGGCCCTGTGCGAGCGCGCCGCCGGCGAAGGCATGCTGCATGACCGTGAAGCCGATAAGCAGGACGATGAGAACGAGACCGCCGATGAGCGCCGGCGGCACGAGATCCCGCGACAGCTCACCTAAAACCGTGAAGCTGGTGGCCGCCACCCAGACGAGGAGCAGGAGCCACGCCGGTATCAGCATGACCGCACGGTCATAGCCGTGGCTCGCGAGATGAACGACGAGCGCAAAGCCAACGGCGGCGATGGCGGCGATCGATATGCGGGCGACACCGGCGGCGATGGGCGCATCGAAGACAGCAAGTCCGACGAGTGCACCAAGGAACAGCAGCCAGAACAAGGTGACGTGGCTGTAGCGGACGTGCCAGCGACTGAGGTTGAGATAGGCGAAAAGAAAGACCAGGAGCGTCGCGGCAAGCACCGCCTCAGCGGCCGCGCGATAGATGCGCTCCGTGGCTGCGGCGATTGGAAAGATCTGCTGAAAAAAGCCGAAATCGATACAGGCATACGCGAGCACTGCCCAGGCGAGCGCCGCGGCGGCCGGGAAGATCACTGCGCCCTTCACAACGAAGACGACGGTCAGAAAGAGCGCGAGAAGACCGGCAATGCCGATGATGATGCCCTTGTAGAGGGTGAGCCCGTTGACCTTGTGCTTGTAGGCCTCCGGTTCCCAGAGATAGAGCTGCGGCAGGTTGGACGTGTTGAGCTCGGCGACGAAGGTGACGGTGGTGCCGGGATCGAGCGTGACCGTGAAGATATCTGCGTCCGGGCTGTCTTCCCGCTCCGGCCGGATGCCCTGGCTTGCCGTGATGGCGGCGATGCGGGAAGAGCCTAGGTCCGGCCAGACGACGCCCGAACCAACGAGGCGGTAGTGCGGCGCCACCAGCAGCCTGTCGATCTGCTCATCAGTGTCGTTGGTGAGCGCGAAAACGATCCAGTCCGGTCGCGTGCCGCCTTCCCGCGCCTTCACCGCGATGCGACGCACGATGCCGTCGGGCCCCGGCGCCGTTGAAATCTGGATGAGGTCGCCCTCGGACTTGTAGTGCTCGACTACCGGGGTCAGATCGACCGCCGCAGCGTCGAGGGTCACCCTGACGGCCTCCACCGCGCTGGCGGGCGATGCCGCCAGAGCGAGCCACAGGCCGCAGACAACGAGGGTGAGAACGCGGATCACACGCAACGCAGAACTCTCATGCGGATAGGCGCCCGGCTCATGGTTCACTCGTACCCGTGCAGCCAAGCCTACGCAAGGCGAACCGACGCGCCATCCCCATTTTGTGGAGTGACGGCCGAGCTCAGAGGGCGTTTGGAAATTAACCTTGAGCGAGCCGGTTGAGCATGAGGCGGGCTGCTGCGATGTCGATCATCGTCTCTGACGTCTGTACACGGTACTCATAGTCCTTGCTAAGCCGACGATTGCGACCGAGCCAGGCGAAGCTGCGCTCGACGATCCAAGTCAAGCCCGTGATCTTGAAGGCGCGCTGACGACGCTTGACGATCTGCAGCCGCCAACCTTGCTGTTCTGCCAGCGCGCGGGAGAGTTTCTTGCTCTCATGACCCGCGTCGGCGATGATGGTGGTGATCGCCGGAAAGAGCGCGCGCAATCCGTTTGTCAGCAAGGCACCGGCGCGCCGATCCGAAACATCGGCAGCTTCGACGCGGTTGGCGATCGGCAGGCCGAGCGTGTCGACCAGAATGTGACGCTTTCTGCCCTTCACCCGCTTGAAGGCGTCAAAACCGCGGGTTCCGCCGACCTCGGTGGTCTTGACCGACTGTCCATCCATGATCACGACGGTCGGACATTCCGCGCGACCGGCCCGAAGTCGGGTAAGCCGGTAGAGTTCACGTTGCAGACAAACCCAGATGCCGGTTCGCTGCCATGACCGAAAGTACCAGTAGACCGTGTTCCAGGCAGGGAAATCTCTCGGCAGTTGGCGCCATTGGCAGCCGGTACGCAGCAGATAGAAGATCGCGTCCAGGACGGCACGAAGACTGATCCGTCGTCGTCGGCCGCGCCGGCTCGCTTTCGGCAGTAGCGGCTCAACAATCGACCATTGTTCATCCGTCACGTTCGATACGTACTGGCTACCGCCCATCCCTTGCCTCCGTTCAACGGACGGCAAGGAACACCGCAATCCTTAATTTCCAAACGCCCTCTGAGAGGCATCTTTGGCGAAATGAGACCACATGCGTCGATGAGCGATTCCAACTCGGATTCGCTGAGAATACGCGGCGGCGGAACGGCCCTGGACCTCGGGAAGGCTCTGCGCTCCAAGGCCTCGGTTCGGGTGTCATAGACTGCGAGATACTCGTAGAATCGGCGAAGCACTCCGTGACGAGTGGCGCGGCTGTTGGCGGCTCCTCCAAACGACAGCGCGAAGTCCAGCGCCATCGTTCGAGTGGCGGGCCCATCGAGCTGAGCGCGCTCAACGTAGCGGACGAAAGCCCGCAACGTCCCGGCTTGCTTGCTGAAGGCGTAGCCGAGGGAGTGGCGCAGTTCGATGTAACGCTCGGCCTTCTCGCCGAGGAATCGGGCAAAGGCGGTCATGCGACGCCTCCCGGAAAGGGAGTGCGACCTCGGCGAGCTGCGAGACCGCAACCTTCACGTACAACGCTGTCGTGTTGATGCTGCGGTGGCCGAGAAGATCGGCGACCTCGTTAATCGGCCTTCGCTGCCCCACGAGCTGGGTGGCCAAGCTGTGGCGCAGGAGATGCGCACCTGCGACCCGCCCGAGTTTGATTCCGCCATGTTGCAACCGCTTCCGTACGATCCTCGAAACAGGCGACGCGCACTTGAAAGGTCCCACCGGCGGCGTGAAGGACAGGAACAGATACGGACTGTCCACCTTCGGTCGAGCGCGTAGGATGTAGTCGGCGAGTGCCGCGCCGGTCTCCTCGAGGAGCGGCACCACCCGATCACGCTTGCCCTTGGTACGCCGGACAAAGATCTCGCCGGTTCGCCAGTCGATATCCTGAAGTTGAAGGGCGCGCAGCTCGCCGTTGGGAATGCCCGTTGTGGCGAGTAGCAGCAAGACAGCTCGATCGCGGATGTCGACGGGTGTCGTTGCGCCGATTGCGTCGATGGCGTGCCGAACGGCATCCCATGCAAGGCGCGGCGGCAAATGCGCCAAACGCCAGTGGGGCGTTCCTGGGACGACGCGGGCAAGTTCCTGGTCGTGGTGGCCAGCCCAATGCAAAAACCGAAGAAATGTTCGGATGCGAGAAGTCGCTGCCGTACGGGTGCCGGAGGTCGCCGATAGCGACAGCTGATGCTCGACAGCAGCAAGGACGTGCTCAGCCGTCAGCGCAGCGAGGTCTTGGCCGGAATGATGATGGCGGAACCAATCCAGAAAGCGGCGGCCACCCAGGAGAACGCCTTCGCGGGACTTCGGCTCAAGCCCTCGCACCCTGCGCAAATAGTCCGAAAAGGAGGCCAGAAGCGGAGCATCCGGATCATCTTCTACACTGGGAACGGAAGCAATGAATCGCTCCGGAGCAACTCGCCGTGCGTGTCCCAGCGCCGACACTGCGCCAATGCGTGGAGAATCCGTAATAAACCTGCATAAATAGCTATCAACGACATCTTGATGGATCGGCATCGGACCACAGCGCGGCGCGGCAAATTGGCTAAAACGCGCAATCCGGCTCAGATAAATCTTGGCGGATGCTTGCTTGTAACCAAGCGTGAAAAATGCTCCGCTAGACGATCCATCTCGTCACCGAGCGCACCGCTACGCAGGCGCTTGAGCACCCTACCATACGAAAAATAGAACTCGAGCATGTTGCACCCTCCGGGATACCGGCGCAGGGAAATCCCGCGCCCACCCGAAAGGTACGAAACGTTATGTGGCGGAGGATGCCAGATTTGGCGGTCCCCGGCTGGTGCCCGGACGGCTCCGCCACATAATCTTCCCCGATGCATAAGAACGGTTAGGTGGCGCGCCACCTAACCGTTCAGCGGTGCGGTCTACGTCTTCCGTGCCAAACGGACGGACCGGATAAAGCTGATCTTTGGGACGGCACCGGCGTCTGCCTTTACGCCAAGCGCCTGAGGATGGCGAGTTCCGCTGGCCGAAAGTGCAGGACGGCGTGATGCGGTTGACGGCAGCGCAGCTATCGGCGCTGCTTGAAGGGCTCGACTGGCGGCGGGTCCATGAAGCGCGGCGGACACGCGTTCCCGTCCAGGCCGGCTGATCCGCGACGAAGTGAATCAGACGGGATTCCGTTGTCGCCCGGCAGGGGCAAATATGGTCTGGTCCTGTCATGGCGATGACGGCGGACCAGCTTCCCGACGATCCGGATGCGCTGAAGGCGATGGTCCTGGCGCGGGATGTTGAGAACGCCCGTCTCTACCAGATCATCAAGGAATTGCAGCGCCACCGTTTTGGCCGTCGTGCCGAAACGCTGCCGGAAGACCAGCTTCTGCTGGGTCTGGAAGAAGCCGAGCAGATCGAGGCCGCCGGCGAGGAAGCGAAGGAACAGGTCGCCTCCGCGGAGCGCAATGCAAAGGCTGCGAAGCGCCGGGCGAACCGTGGCGCGCTGCCGCCCCATCTTCCGCGCATCGAAATGGTCGTCGACATCGATAACCACGCCTGCCCGTGTTGCCGCAACGGGCTTCACCGGATTGGCGAAGATGTGAGCGAGCGGCTCGATATCGTGCCGGCGCAGCTGCGCGTGATCGTGGTGCGCCGGCCCAAATACGCCTGCCGCGCCTGCGAGGACGTCGTTGTCCAAGCGCCGGCGCCGACGCGCCTCGTGGAGGGCGGGCTGCCAACCGAAGCGACGGTCGCCCAGGTTCTGGTCTCCAAATACGCCGATCATCTGCCGCTCTATCGCCAGGCGCAGATCTACGCCCGGCAGGGCATCCATCTTGACCGCTCCACGCTCGCCGACTGGGTCGGCCGTGCCGCCTGGCATCTGCGTCCGGTGCATGAGCGGCTGCTTGAGAAGCTGAAGACCTCACCGAAGCTCTTCGCCGACGAGACCACGGCGCCGGTGCTCGATCCCGGCCGCGGCAAAACCAAGACCGGGCAGCTCTGGGCCTATGCTCGCGACGACCGGCCATGGGACGGAGCCGATCCACCGGGCGTCGCCTATGTCTATGCGTCGGACCGCAAGGCGGAGCGGCCGATCGCCCATCTCGCCGGCTTCAGCGGAATCCTGCAGGTCGATGGCTATGGCGGTTATCGCACGTTGGCTGAAAAGAGCGGCGCAACGCTTGCCTTCTGTTGGGCACATGTCCGCCGGCGCTTCTATGAGTTGGCCGCATCCGGCCCGGCGCCGATCGCGAGCGAGGCGCTCCGGCGTGCGCATTCCGACGAAGCCGGCCAGTGATTCCGATCAATTACCGGCCACCCATTCCAATTTCATTCCGGCCGGGATTCCGATTTGAAGCCGGCCACCTTTGTGGATCACCTGGGTCGTTGTTGAGGTTTGGTTCGAGTTTCGTTTCTGGTCAAGTCTGAGCTGGTTCCGGGTTTTCTGGCGCGCGCCGTTTTCGCATGCTGTCGCCGGTCAGTTCGATGCGGTAGGCGTTATGCACGAGGCGGTCGAGGATGGCGTCGGCGATGGTGGGATTTCCGATGATCTCATACCAATGGTCGACGGGCACCTGGCTGGTGACGATGGTCGAGCGCCGCTCATAGCGGTCCTCGATGATCTCGAGGAGATCGCGGCGCTGTTCGTCGTTGAGCTTTTCAGGCCCCCAATCGTCGAGGATGAGCAGGTCGGTGCGGGCCAGCGCCTTCAGCATCCTGGCATAGCGACCGTCTCCCTTGCGAGAGCGAGCGAGGCGAAGAGCCGTGGCGCGCGGTGATAGACGACGGAGAAGTCCTCGCGACAGGCCTTGTGGCCGAGAGCGCAGGCGAGCCAACTCTTGCCGACACCGGCCGGGCCTGTGATCAGGAGCCCGTGACGCTGGCGGATCCAATCGCAGCCTGCGAGCTTGAGGAAGAGGGAACGGTCGAGCCCGCGTTCGGCACGGAAGTCGGCGTCTTCGACCTGCGCATCATGGCGTAGCCTGGCGGCGCGGGCACGCGCCTCGAAGCGCTTCTGACGGCGCAGCGTCGCTTCGTTATCAAGCAGGATGGCGAGCCATTCGCCATGATCGAGGGCGCGCGCTTCCGGCTGCGCGTCGAGATCCTGGAAGCCTTTGGCCATGCCGTGCAGTCCGAGGTCGCGCAGCATGTCGAGGGTGGGATGGGTCAGCATGATCTTTATCTCCTCAATGGAAGTAACCAGGACCACGCAGATTGGCGTGGTCGATGATGGCGCCGGGATTGCCGGCGGGCCGGGCGGCTTTGTGGTTGGTGATGAGGGCGGCGATGCTCTTGCAGGTCAGTCCGCCGATCTCGACGGCGCGTGCCGAGACCGCCTCGGCGCGATCACGATGAAGATCGCGATAGAGACGCAAAACACCCAGGCAGGTGCGGAACCCCTGCTCGGGATGGGGCCGGCTGGCCAGAATGGCGATGATCAGCCCCTCGGTCTGTGGTCCGATCGACGCGGCCCAGCGCCGGAAGCGTGCCGGCGTCCACTCCGCATATCGACGGTGGGAACTGGGCATGTGCTCAGGGTTGGTGCCGTAACGGCGTCCGCCATAGCGGCGCTGATGAACGGCGACGCGCTTGCCGCGATGGAAGATCTCGATCGTCCTGCTGGTCGCGCGGATGTCGACCTGCTGGCGAATGAGGCTGTGCGGCACGGAATAGAAGAAGGTCTTGAACTCGACATGGTAGTCGGTGGCGACGCGGGCCAGGCGCCATTCGGCGAACTCGTAATCCTGCACCGGCAGGCTCGCCAGCGCCGGCCGTTCCACCGTCTCGAACAAATGGCGACGGCTGACGCCAAGGCGGCGCATGACATGGTCATTGATGCGGTCGAGCGCCCCGGCGATTGCGGTATTGGCCTCGGCTAACGAGAAGAATGTCTGCCGCCGCAGCCGGCCGAGGATGCAGGTCTGGGCAAAACGCACGCCGTTCTCGACCTTGGCCTTGTCCTTCGGGCGACGCGGCCGCGCCGGCAGCACGCCGACGCCATAGTGCGAGGCCATCATGCCGTAGCTGCGGTTGATCTCCGGATCATAGAAGGAGGCATGATTGACACCGGACTTCAGGTTGTCGGGCACGATCAGGCGCGGGACGCCGACGAAGAAGCTGAACATGCGTACATGCGCGCCGATCCAATCCGGCAATGTCTGCGTCCAGGTCGCTTCCGCATAGGTGTAGCCGGATGCGCCCAGGACGCCGACGAAAATCTCCGCCTCACGGATCTCGCCGGTCAGCGGATCGATGATGGCGATCTTCTTGCCGGAATAGTCCACGAACACCTTGTCGCCGACGACATGCTCTTGGCGCATCGTCGGCGACAGGCGCTTCTCGAAGCCGCGAAACAGGTCGCAGAAACGGCTGTAGCCATAGCCGCCGGCATGGACGGCGCGGTACTCCTCCCAAAGCAGCATCAGCGTGACGCCGGGCTTCTTCAACTCCAGAGCAAGATCTGCCCAGTTCGGTTCCGGCAGCCGGCGCGCACCCTGCTTCACCCCGGCGCGGGCGAACAGCCGGTTCTCCAGCGCGTCGTCGGTCAGTTCGCCTGGTAGCGGCCAACTCAGCCCTGAAGCTTCTGCCCGCTTCAGATTATCCTGCACGGTGCTGCGCGCGATGCCCAGCCTCTGTGCGATCTCGCGGGCGCTGGTTCCGTCGCCGGCAAGCCGCAGCATCTGTCGTAGTTGTCTCATGGTCAGCCTTCTCTTTGCCGGCATTACGCGTCCCTTGTTCAAAAGGACCGTCATGCCAAAGTTGCTGACCCAGGTGCTCCTGCTCAGGCCTTCAAAGTGGCCGGATATTGATCGGAATGGTGGCCGGCTTCACGTCGGAACGGGGGCCGGCTTCAGGTTGGAATGCCCGGCCGGATTACGTCGGAATCCGCACTCCGGCGCATCGCTGAACTCTATCGGATCGAGGACGATATCCGCGGCCAGCCGGCGGACGCACGCCGTGTGTTGCGCCAGGAAAAGAGCCTGCCGATCATTGCCGAACTCGAGCCTTGGCTGCGCGAGAAGCTCGTGTTGATCAGCCAGAAAACCAAGCTCGCCGAGGCGATCCGCTATGCACTCTCGCGGTGGCAAGGCCTCACCCGGTTCCTGGATGATGGCCGCATCGAGATCGACAGCAACGTGGTCGAGCGCTCCATCCGGCCGATCGCCCTCAACCGCAAGAACGCGCTCTTCGCAGGCTCTGACGGCGGCGCGGAGCATTGGGCCGTCGTCGCGTCGCTGATCGAAACCTGCAAACTCAACGCTGTCGAGCCGCTCGGCTATCTCGCCGACGTGCTCACCAGGGTCGTCAACGGCCACCCCAACAGCCAGATCGACGACCTCCTGCCCTGGGCCTACATCATCGAGCCCGAGATCAAGGCCGTGGCCTGAGAACACCGCTCTGATGTCCGCTGTCAAGGTTTGGAACGCGAGGGCGCAACCGATTGTGGGATCGGCTGCTCATTCTGATGATCGCGCATGGGTGGAGGCGGAACTGAAGGACGTCGGTGATCAAGCTCTGATGCGCGGGTTGGTTACCGCATTCCCGATTATGCGTCCGGGGCTGTTCCTATCTTACTGCGGGCGTCGGCCAGATTGCCGGCCACAAAGCGTCTGACGGGCATTCCCCTGCCGTGGTCCCGCCTCCGCCCATGCGCGAAGGATGTATGTCGCTGCGGCGGCTGGATCAGGCTGCTTGCGCCTCCCTTGCAACGGCCCACATGAAGCCGGCCAACTCACGGGCGATCGCTGTGCAGACCACCGTTGTCTTCTTGCCCCGGCCGCTCAACATCCGATATCGGGTCGTCAGTCGGGTCTGCGCCTTCCAGGCGATCTCTCGCACCCTTGGAGATGCTTGCTCCAGACGGTATAGCTTCTTCGCCCCGACCCTCGGCGCATGCCTATAGGTCCAGGCGCTCTCGACCAGCATATGGCGAACGCGGCCGTTTCCCGCCTTGGTGATGCCGCCCCGTCTGACTGTCTCGCCGGTCGATCGTTCTCCAGGAACGAGGCCGAGATATCCCATGAGCTGGCGCGGACTGTCGAACCGGGTCACGTCGCCAACCTCGGTGGCGAATGTCACGGCGACGATCAGGTCTACGCCGCGCAAAGTCTGCAGCGCTCGCACGATCGGCGCCAACGACCAGGCCGAAACGAACTCCTCGATCACACGCTCAAGTCGCTCGACCCGCTCTTTCGAGATCGGACCGCTTCGACCAGTTCCTGGAGCGCAATCTGATGTGCGGGATGATCGAACGGTTGCTCTTGTAGCCAGCGCAGATAGCGCATCGTCCAGCCCTTTTTGCGAGGATAGATGCGTCCGTGCTTGAGCATGAAGGCGCTCACATGCTGCCGATGGACCCGAAGCGTCTCGACCGCGGCCGCCCGGGCACGGACGAGATCTCGCATGGCTTCGTGGCCTTCATCAGGAACCCATACCGCCGTCAGTTCGCCGGCGCGCAGCAGCCGGGCCAGAGAAAGAGCGTCCCGGCGGTTTGTCTTCACCCTGTCGCCTGGCTTTCTCGGAATCAGCGACGGGGCCACCACGATGCATTCGTGACCCAGCGAACGGATCAGCCGATAGAGGCCATAGCCGGTCGGGCCAGCCTCGTAGCAGAAATGAACTCGATCGAACCTGCCGGCGATCCGCTGGATAACACGGCGCATGCTCGCATCCGAGGCGTCGACCTCGCCGAAGAAGCGAACTTCTCCCTCCCGGCCGGAACCCGCAATCGCGATGGCGTTCCTCAGTTTTGCGACATCGATTCCGACAAATGCTTCCCTATAATCTGCCACGGCTCGTCCTCCTGTGATGAGGATCGGCTCGGCCGCCCGAGCAACCCTCGGACGCGCAGTGTAGGGCGAGCCACCTCACCAGCAGAGCCGGACATACGGTCTTACATTGATGACCGCCACTCGGCAGTTAAAGCGAGAAGGGCAATTTTATCACAAAACTCAGGATGTAGATGATTCCGACAACACTTGTCAGGCTGCCGAGCAGCCCGTTCAGCACGTGTTCTGGCACATAAAGCTGAGTTTTCGATGCGCACCATGAGCCGAACAGACCGCCGGCCGCGGTGAAAAAGCCCCACGACCACTCAGAGGGCGTTTGGAAATTAACCTTGAGCGAGCCGGTTGAGCATGAGGCGGGCTGCTGCGATGTCGATCATCGTCTCTGACGTCTGTACACGGTACTCATAGTCCTTGCTAAGCCGACGATTGCGACCGAGCCAGGCGAAGCTGCGCTCGACGATCCAAGTCAAGCCCGTGATCTTGAAGGCGCGCTGACGACGCTTGACGATCTGCAGCCTAAGCCAATTGTCAGTTCCATTGCCGCGGTCGCCGCTCTTGCGGCCTTCGCTCTTCCAGCCAGCGCCCAAACGTCGCAGCCACAGAATCCGATGGCCACTCACGGCGCAGCGCCGGCCCAGGCCAAGCCGGCGCCGACCGCGACAGCAGCCGCAAAGCCCAGCGCCGCCCCTGCTGCAAAGAAGCCACCAACCGAGGCGCAGCTCGCGGCGCGTGCCCGGATGAAGGACTGTGGCGCGCAATGGCAGAAGGCCAAGACAGCCAATGCCACGGGCGGCAAGACGTGGCGGCAGTTCTCCAGCGAGTGTCTAAAACAGCACTAATTGCGACTTCATGGGATCGTCATGCCTCGGCGCAAGCCGCGGCATGACGAGACGGCCCAGTCGCGCGCCGCGACCGACTATCTGCGATGACGTGACGCAGCGCTTCCAAGTCTTGGGAGCAAGCTGGACGCTCCCTGATGGCTCGATTGACGGCGGGACGGCCCGCGTCCATCTTTCGTCGGCTTGAGACGCATCCGCCAGCTGTCACGCTCATGGCACAAGCCCACGTTAGATTCGCTCACTAGCCGAGCGGCAATCTCAACGGATAGGTGCGGCGATGAACACCCCGGTCTTCAATCCTCACCGGTTCCAGACGACCGTCCCCTTCTACGCGCGCTATCGCGTGAATTATCCGGCGGACCTGATCAAATTCGTGTCGGACCGTCTTCATTTGCCGCCCGGCGCGCCCATCCTCGATCTTGGTACCGGACCGGGGCTTCTTGCAATCGCCTTCGCGCGCCTCGGATACCACGTCACTGCTGTCGATCCGGAGCCCGCTATGCTCGCGGCCGCCCGTGACGCCGCTGACGAAGCAGCCGTGTCCGTGGTCTTCGCGCAGGGCTCCTCCTTCGATCTCGACCGGCTGGGTGGTCGCTATCAGCTCGTCACCATGGGTCGCTCATTCCATTGGATGAACCGGGAGGCGACCCTTGCGAGCCTGGACCGCATGATCCTGGGCGGCGGTGCGGTAGCCTTGTTCAGCGACGGCCAGATCCCCTACCCCGGCCAGGATTGGCGCAAGACGGTGCTTGAGCCGCTCGCGGCGCGTTATGCGCCCGAGGAAGCGCGGCAGCGCGAGGCGCGGCGCAGTCCTTCACGCCTTCCGCATGAGGCGGTGCTGCTCGCCTCGCCATTCCGGGATCTGGAACGTCACAGCGTGCTGTTCCCCCAGACGCTTGATACGGACGCTATCGTAGGTCGGACATTCTCGATGTCCGTCACGTCGCCCAAGGCGCTCGGCACCAGCAAGGACGCGTTCGAAGAGGAACTGCGCCGGGAGCTCGCCGTCCTGTCACCCACAGGTCAGTTCAAAGAAATCGTCGAGGTCAAGGCGCTCATCGCGCGGCGGGGATAGTGTTTGCCACCCTCCATGGAGATATGACGATCCCCTCAAAGTCTATCATTGGCGAGGTGCGTGCCAACTCGACGAGCACCGGACTGTCCAAGATCGGTTAAACGGAAACTCTCTGGCTTGCGGTCGTTTATGATTCCGCGCTCTCGTTCGGCATCACCGCCTGCTTGCGGACGACGCGATCGATGCAATGCCGCCGCCACCGCGCATGCCAGCCGTGGCGTCAAAGCGACTTCTCGAAACGGTACTCCCGCGAATGAGAAATATCGCGGAGGTGCCGGGTATCCGCACCCTGGCTGTAGCCGAGCCGACGGTAAAGGCGGTGAGCGCTGGCGAAGCGGGTGTCCGACCAAGCGAGCACAGCCCTCGCCCCATGACGGCGGGCATGCTCCTCGGCATGGGCGACCAGGCGTGCCGCGAGGCCGCGCTGGCGCAGGTCCGGCCTCACATAGAGGCGATGCAGCTCGCCAATACCTGGCTGTACATAATCCAGCGCGATCGAAGCACCGACCCGGCCCTGCCCGTCTTCGACGACCCAGAAGCCGCATCCCTCCCCCGCGTAGGAGCGGGCCGGCGCCCGCAGGTCCGGGAGATCCTCGTGCGGATCCACATAGCAACCCGGATAGTCCGCAAAGCAGAGCGCGACCAGGCCGAAGAGATCCTGCGCGTCGTTATCGCGCGCAGGACGCAGAAAGGCGGCACCCGGTTCCAATGGATCACGCGATGCCAAATCGGCGGGTATCGAAGCGCCCGGCGTCAATCATTCGAGACCAAGCTTGGACTTGAGTAGTCCGTTGACCGCCTGGGGGTTGGCCTTGCCGCCCGTCGACTTCATCACCTGCCCGACGAACCAGCCGAGCATTGTCGGCTTCGCCTTGACCTGCTCAACCTTGTCCGGGTTGGCGGCGATGATGGCGTCGATCGCCTGCTCGATCGCGCCTGTGTCGGTGACCTGCTTCATGCCACGGTCCTCGACGATCTGGCGCGGATCGCCGCCCTCGCTCCAGACGATCTCAAAGAGGTCCTTCGCGATCTTCCCGGAAATCACTTCCTCGCCGATGAGGTCGATGATGGCACCGAGCTGGGCGGCCGACACCGGCGAGGCGGTGACGGAGAGCCCTTCCTTGTTCAGGCGCCCGAACAGCTCGTTGATCACCCAGTTCGCCGCAGCCTTGCCGTCGCGCGCGCCGCCATCGGGCTTCGCGACCACGGCCTCGAAGAAGTCGGCCGTCTCGCGCTCGGCCACCAGCACGGCCGCGTCGTAGGCGGACAGGCCGAAGCTCTCGACAAAGCGCGCCTTCTTCTCGTCGGGGAGTTCCGGCAGGCCGCGCTTCAGCTCCTCGACATAGGCCTCCTCCAGTTCCAACGGCAAGAGGTCCGGATCGGGGAAGTAGCGGTAATCATGCGCCTCTTCCTTCGAGCGCATGGACCGCGTCTCGCCCTTGCCGGCGTCGAACAGGCGCGTTTCCTGGTCGATCACACCGCCGTCTTCGAGGATGTCGATCTGCCGGCGGGCTTCGTACTCGATCGCCTGGCCGATGAAGCGGATGGAATTGACGTTCTTGATTTCGCAGCGCGTGCCGAGCGGCTCGCCAGGCCGGCGCACCGAGACATTGACGTCGGCGCGCAGCGAGCCCTTCTCCATGTCGCCATCACAGGTGCCGAGATAACGCAGGATCGTGCGCAGCTTCGTCACATAGGCCTTGGCTTCCTCGGCTGAACGAAGGTCCGGCCGCGACACGATCTCCATCAGCGCGACGCCCGACCGGTTGAGGTCGACGAAGCTCATGGTCGGGTGCTGGTCGTGCAGCGACTTGCCGGCGTCCTGTTCCAGATGCAGGCGCTCGATACCCACGGTAAAGCGCGATCCGTCGAGCATATCGACGATCACCTCGCCCTCTCCGACGATGGGGCTCTTGTACTGGCTGATCTGATAGCCCTGCGGCAGATCCGGATAGAAGTAATTTTTCCGGTCGAAGACCGAGACAAGGTTGATCTCAGCCTTGAGGCCCAGACCACTGCGCACAGCCTGAGCCACGCATTCGGCGTTGATCACCGGCAGCATGCCCGGCATCGCTGCATCGACGAGGGACACATGGTCATTGGGCTCGCCGCCGAACTCCGTCGAGGCTCCGGAGAACAGCTTCGAATTGGACGACACCTGAGCATGGATTTCCATACCGATGATGATTTCCCAATCCCCGGTCGCCCCTTTGATGAGCTTGGCCGGATCGGCTGGCCGCGTATGCGCATTCATGGCGTCAATCTCATCTCGATCTCATAATATCCGAACACTTCGCTTGGCCTGCGTTCTTCTCGACGTCAAGAGGAAGCTGCGCCGCGAACCCATTCCGACGCTCGCGTCTCCCGGGAGACCGGGCTGGCGGGGAATACGATCACCACCTGTTATAGACGCTAATTCCGTGCCCGTCCGTCGGCGCGCCCGCAATACTGTTGCCAGGAAACCACCGACTCCCTATGGCATAGGCCATCTGTAGATTTGCCGTGGATGAAGCCCGAGTGATTTCGCGACAGAATTCCATCATTCTCGCCGTGGGCCTCCTGCTCGCTGCTGTCACCTATCAATCGCTTAAAGTGCTGCCGGAGCGAATCGAGATGCCGCTCGGGTGTGACCCGTTCGGCTACCTGCGCCAGGCCGAACTTTTCCGAAAGCAAGGGCTGGGCGGCTTCAGCACCGAATTGTCCGGCCCGATGCCAGAACTGCTCATTGATTTCGTGGGCAAAGCAAAGGAATCGATGGCTCGCTACGGCGAGGTCATTGCTCCACATTGCCACCACCTGGACCTGACAACCGGCAAGATCATAATTCAATATCCGCCAGGCACGGGCCTTCTTCTCGCCGCGTTCTCCTCGGGCATTCAATCCAGGGCGCTCGATATGGTGCTAGTGGCGCTCGTCGCTGCCCTGGCATTCGCCTGCGCCGTTCTGACGCGGAGCTCCATCAATGCTGTGGGGATGGGACTGCTTGGCGCCGCGACGATCCTCCTCTTCGATCGCTTGTATGTCACGTGGTCGGTTGGTCCCACGATATTGATGGCTATCATTGCGGCAGCACTTCAGGTCCAGGCGTTTTCCAGCCAAGCGTATTCTCGGCGCCTCTGGCTCGCCCTGGCGGCAGGCGTTGCTGTCGGGTTCGCGAGCAATATGCGCGTGACCAACGTCCTGATTGGAGTCGGCCCCCTCGCCGTTTACGGGTTGCTCTTTCTGAAGCAACGATCCCGCCAGACGTTTTACGAGGGCCTCGTTGCGGGTCTCGGTATCCTCCTTGGAGCCGTACCGGTCCTAATCTCCAACACAATAAACGCCGGCGCGCCGTGGAAAACCACCTATGGCTCCAATGACGCCTCACCGCCGAAGTTCGAAGCCGATATGATGCTGTCCAACGCCCATTATTATCTCACGCTGGGCTGGCCATCGGCATTCACCGTCGCAGCCGCCATTGGGCTGGTGGCCGTGTGGCTGCTGCGCCCGAAACTGCCATTAAGGCTCCCCAACGCCATGCCGCTCGCCATAACGATAGGCTTCGGCGTGAACGTGATATTCTTCCTCACACACCATCTGCGGACGGAATACTACATGGTCGGAGCGAGCGTGTGGACATGCTACGCGGCCGCCTTCACCCTGGCGTCTCACCAGCGATTTGTACGCTGGCGCGACGAGCCGGCGCGCTACGGTCTTGCGGCTGCGGCAGGGATTGCTCTCTTGATCGCGGCTCTTGTTGCGCCGATCAAGGAGGTGAACCCACTACGCCACCAGGAGACCACACTCGCGCTCCCGCCCAATAGCATGGTTTGGGGCGATCTCAGCACCGGCCTGTTCGTCATGCATCTTCGTCAGTACGCCGCGAAACTCGTCTTCACAGGCCCTGACGAGCAGTCGGAATTGTTGGATGCTTTGCGGAACAAGGGTGTTACGCAGTTCTTCGTGAATGACTCGCTCCATATGGCGGAGGTGATCGCGAGGCTCAAACAACTCCTCCCGCTGCATGACGCAGGCAAAGCCTTTGGTTACGAGGTCTTCAGCCTCCAAGCCGCACCATCGGCGCCTAGCCCCGCATCGAGGCTATGAGCCACTCGCGCCCATAAGCGATGACGCCCCAGCCATCGCCCACCGAGGCGTGGATCTCAGGCCTGGGGCCGAAGAGCCGCCCTAGCCGTCGCAGCAAACGGCCGAACTCATACCCACCAGCTCTGCGGCGGTGTGAACCGGCCGGCCGCGTTCTCGATGGCCTGTCCGGTGGCGAACAAGGTCTCCTCGTCGAAGGGCCTCCCGATGAGCTGCAACCCGAGCGGAAGGCCCTGGCTGTCGACGCCGGCAGGCACCGCGATGCCCGGTAGGCCTGCCATGTTCACCGTCACCGTGAAGACGTCGTTCAGATACATCTCGACCGGCGAGGCCGTCTGCATCTCGCCGAGGCCGAAGGCGGCCGACGGGGTCGCCGGTGTCAGGATGGCATCGACACCCTCGCGGAAAACGGTCTCGAAATCACGCTTGATCAGCGTGCGGATCTTCTGCGCGCGGAGATAATAGGCGTCGTAATAGCCGGCCGACAGCACATAGGTGCCGATCATGATACGGCGGCGCACCTCTGGGCCGAAGCCGGCGGCGCGCGTCTTCTCGTACATCTCGACGATGTTCTGACCGGGCACCCTCAGGCCATAGCGCACGCCGTCATAACGGGCGAGGTTGGAGGAAGCCTCTGCGGGTGCCACGATGTAATAGGCGGGCAGCGCGTATTTGGTATGCGGCAGCGAGATATCGACGATCGTCGCACCTTCGCTCTTCAGCCAGTCCTGGCCCGCCTGCCAGAGATCGGCGATCTCCGCCGGCATGCCCTCGACGCGATATTCCTTCGGAATGCCGATCTTCAGACCCTTGACGCCGCGCGCTACCGCCGCCTCAAAGTCCGGCACGCGGACATTCGCGGAGGTCGAGTCCTTTGGATCGTGGCCCGACATCGACTTCAGAAGGACGGCACAATCGCGCACGGATTTGCCGATTGGCCCGGCCTGATCGAGGGAGGAGGCGAAGGCTACCGTACCCCAGCGCGAGCAGCGTCCATAGGTCGGCTTGATGCCAACGGTGCCGGTGAAGGCGGCCGGCTGGCGGATGGAGCCGCCGGTATCGGTCGCCGTGGCGCCGAGGCATAGCCCAGCCGCGACCGCCGCCGCCGAACCACCGGATGAGCCCCCGGGAACGAGCTTCGCGTCCGATCCAGCGCGCCGCCACGGGTTCACCACCGGGCCAAAGCTGGAGGTCTCGTTAGAGGACCCCATGGCGAATTCGTCATTGTTGAGCTTGCCGAGCATGACGGCACCGTCGCGCCAGAGCTGGGACGTCACGGTCGATTCATACGGCGGCACGAAATTTCCGAGAATTGTCGAGCAGGCTGTTGTGCGCACGCCCTTGGTCGCGAACAGATCCTTCACACCGACCGGGATGCCCTCGAGCGGGCCCGCCTCACCGCGCGCAATACGGCCGTCACTGGCGGCTGCTTGCTCAAGCGCATGCTCCGGCGTCTCCAGCACGAAGGCGTTCAAGCTCCGCGCCGCTTCGACCGCCGCGATGTGAGCCTTGGTCAATTCGGTCGCGGAAAAGCGTTTGGCCGCAAGGCCATCACGCGCTTCGGTAAGAGTGAGGTCCGTCAGATCGGTCACTGGAGCTCTCGTTGCAAGGGCAAGGTCAGGGACGGATGAGAGATCCGTCTGGAATGATGGGATCGTGACAGCGGCACGCAGCTCGCCAGCCGATAGGTTATTCCACCACCTTCGGCACCATGAAGAAATGATCCTCCGTCATCGGAGCGTTCGCGACGATGAGGTCAGGATAGCCCCCGTCGCTCACGACATCCTCGCGTTGGGACAACGCCATCGGCGTCACGGAGGTCATGGGCTCGACGCCGGTGACGTCGACCTGGTCGAGCTCCTCCACGAAGGCGAGGATCGCGTTCAACTCGCCCTGGAGATGGGGAATATCCTCATCCGTGACAGCGATGCGCGCGAGATGCGCGATACGGCGAACGGTGGTGGCGTCGACGGACATGAGCTCAAGCCGGATCTCGTTTCAGATCATGCGGCTATAGCACCCCGGCATTTCACGCCGCAACCCGCGTGACAGATACCGGCGGTGCCTCAGGCGGAATTCCTCACGAGAGCCGCGCCCGGCAATCAGGCGCGCTCGAGCTGCGACGAAGACGGCGCGGCCGCGGCGTCATCCTGTCGCCGGTCCTCTGCCCCGGACACGCCAGGTCCGGGCTGCGCAGAGCCCGCTGCAGCGTCGAGCTCCTGTTGGCGCTGGCGGGCAGCCTCGGCCCAAGCCCTCGCACGCCGCGACGGCACGACTTGGCGGCCGACACGCACGATGCGATCGGGTGGTATCCGCGTCGCGGCCTTGCATGGCGGTTCCGCCGGGCAGGCCGCAGTCTCTGCCGGCTCAGGAGGAGGCAGTTGGAACTGGGCGGCCAGGCGGCCTTCGGCAAGCCCGCGAGCGCGCCAGGCCAGTCGCATGCGCGAGCGGGGGACTGGCACGAAAGGAAGACGATCGATATCGACCGCGACCCAGCCGCCCCGCAGTTCGTCATCATCCACCACGATCGCACGCGCATCCGCGCCGCCGGAGCTATCCGCGCTCCTGCGTCCCGAGCCGCCACCTGGAATGGTATGGAGATGAGGGCGCTTCATTTACCGCCTTGGTAAAGAATTCGTAAACGATGTTATCGCACCAAATGCGGCCAGATGCGATTCCCGCTTGGTCACAGGGTTAACGCCCCCGTGACCAACTGTATGCCACGCTACGGCGAGTGCTCGCCGCCTCCCGGAAAAGTGCCTCTCTAGAAGGTATTACGGACCGAAGCTGCCATTCGACTTGAGATGAATGCCGCGTGCCGAGGGGGCATCGCAGACCAGACGTCCGGCCCCCGGCATCAAACCACAAAGGCCTCGTTCTTGTGGGGAACAATGACCTTGGTCTCCTGGTCATGCATCGCGGCGACGAACTTGTCGGCGTTCTGCTCGATGATCGGGAACGACCCGTAGTGGCACGGGATCGCGGCCTTGAGCTTGAAGAAGCGGCGGACGGCGAGAGCGGCCGTCAGCGGGCTCATCGTGAAACGATCACCGATCGGCACCATGGCGATATCGGGCTCATGGACCTCCGCGATCAATTCCATGTCGCTGAAGATATCCGTGTCGCCCATGTGATAGACGGTTGGCTCCCCATCTGCCTTGACGATCATACCATTGGCGCTGCCGAGCGGACGTTCCACGCCCATTTCCCCAAGGCCGGCAGAATGGTCGGCACGGACGAGGCTCACACGAAAACCACCGGCATCGACCGTGCCGCCCGTGTTCATCGGCTCGAACTTTTCGAGGCCTTGCGATACCAGCCACATGCCGAGGTCGAAGTTCGTGACGACGGTCGCACCCGTATTCTTGGCAATGGCCAGGGTGTCGCCGACATGATCGGCATGCCCATGGGTGACGAGAATATGGCTGATGCCCTCGGAGATCTTGGCCACGTCGGCTGTAAAGGCGGGATTCCCGGTGAAGAAGGGATCGATCAGCACCCCTTTGTCAGCGAAGTCGAGGCGGAAGGCGGAATGCCCGAACCAGGTGATTTTCATGAGGCTCTCCTCTGCTCTTGAGCGGCGGGCATGCTCGCGCCGCTCGGGGATCGGAAGGTCCCGACCATAGGTCAGATCAGGATGAATCGGGAAGTCGCCTGCCCATGCCGCGGGGCGGATCATCAATATATCTGATGGGACAGGCGGACGGCTCTAAACCCGCTCGAGCGGGCGATGTGGTCCCGACGGGAGATGGATCGTAATGACATCGTCCGGCCGCACCATCCCCGCGCGCCGAACGATCCCCATGATTCCCGCCTTCCGGATGAGACTGCCTTCGGCATCACGGCCGAGCACCGCCTTCAGGAGACCGGGCTGGAAGTCGTCGATCTGGCTGCAGGGATTGCGCAAGCCCGTGATCTCAACGGCGGCGTCGCTGCCGATCGCCAGGACCGCCCCGGTCGGCAATGCCAGGAGATCAATGCCGCTGGTGGTGATGTTCTCTCCCATCGCGCCGGGAACGACGCTGAAGCCGGCCAGCCGCAGCTCATCGAACAATTCGCTGTGAATCAGATGGACCTGGCGCAAATTCGGCTGGGTGGGATCCGCCCTCACGCGGGAGCGGTGCTTCACAGTCTCCCCGCAGTGGGCATCGCCTTCCACGCCCAGCCCTGCTAGAAGCCGGATGGCGGGTTCGTTCGCCTTGCTGAAAGCGTGGCTCGCGGCGCGGCTGACCGCAACGACAACACCACTCATTGCCGGCTCTCCTGGTCTCATTCGCATTCCTCTACAGCTCTCTCGTTGAAGCAGCTCGTGCACTGAAGCCCCAGGGCGAGAAGCGCTTTGCAGATAAAAGCGCCGTCGCCCCGCGACCATCGGGGCAAGCGTGCTAACATGGCAGCATGACAACGATCGTACCCATTGAAATTTTTGCGGATCTGCCGCGCAACGCGCGTCTCATCGGCGTGGACCTCGGCACCAAGACCATTGGCCTCGCCCTCTCGGACGTCCAGCGCGTCGTCGCCACGCCGTTGGAAACCATCCGCCGCGTCAAATTCACAGCCGACGCGGAACGATTGACCATGCTTTGTCGGACCCACGCCGTCGCGGGCCTCGTTGTCGGCCTGCCCCTGAATATGGATGGCTCGGAAGGTCCACGCGCCCAGGCAACCCGCGCCTTCGTCCGTAATCTTGACAGACATCTCGACCTGCCAGTCGTCCTCTGGGACGAGCGCCTGACCACGGTTGCTGTCAACCGCGCGATGATCGCGGCTGATGCCTCCCGCGCCCGCCGGGCTGAGGTCGTCGACAAGATTGCAGCGGGCTACATCCTGCAGGGCGCGCTCGACCGTCTTTCAGAAATTGCGCGTCAAAATCGCCAACTCACGGAGCTCGGCTGATCGCCCAAAAAATCCGCCTCCAGGCCGCGGTGAACCCGCATTTTCCGCTCGCCTAAAAGCTGAAACTCATGCTAGAAACGCTATTACTGCTTCCAAGTATTCTTTATCATTCCCTTTCAAATTTTCAGTACATTTTAAGAAATGTATTTACTCATTTCCATTAATGGATTGATTGATTATGCTCGCCAGCAACCATGAAGAAATTTCAAAAAACAGCCCTACACGATACAGAATTCTTGAAAATAGCACCGAAAAATTTGCGAACGCCAGTGAAGTCGCCGAATATATCGCGCAACTGTCGAGCGAAATGGCCGCCATGTCCCGTAGCGCACGGCTGGATGTGATTGCTTATTTTCTCGAAATGGTGCGCGAGGAGGCGCGTAAGACAGCCCGGCGCAAACACCAGCCTATGGCTGGCCAGTTGCCGGGACAAGATGAAACCACACAGAAATAGCTGAGTTTTCGCAGCAAAACGTATCTGCGAAATTCATCAATATCAGCATATCTATTCTTTTATATTATCGAGTTTTCCAACTATATTGCACCGTCGCGTCCGTTTCGAATGAGTCAGCATTCCAGTGCCTGCACTTTTCCATTGGCTGAGGGAACGACCTTCGGTCCGTCGGATTGCCGTCAGCACGGTCAGGGATCCTGCCATATGCTGAGCGCTGGGTCCTGGCGCCGCGACAACACGGCCACCTACTTATGAAATCAACGACGGGCCTGGCGCTCTCCCCTCAATCGGGAGAGCGGTCCAGGTGCCTTCGGTATGGAAGCGCGTACGGCCTGCAGCTCGGAGGAGCGTCGGTCGCCACGCCATCTCACGTCCTTCCCCCAGCGACGCTGAACGCATAGCGAATTGTGCGCGGCCGGCGGCAAGCCGCGACGCTCGACCCCACCCTTTGAAGATGCGGACTGTTGTCCATGAGCCCCGTCAATAGGCTATGGTGAATCCTGCACCGAGGCAGGCGCATTTTCCAAGTGATGGGCATTTATGGATCTTAGAGGCGTATGGGGCACCGGAACCGCATGGCTGCACCAACCATTTTCCCGTCGTCAGCTGACCATTGCGAGGCTTCGTCTCGCATCCGGCCTCGTCCTCTTCGCATTTGCGCTCATTCATTTCGTCAATAACGCGCTGGGCATTGTCGACGTCACATGGATGGAAGCGTTCGACGTGGTGCGGCGCGCTTTCTGGCGCTCGCTCCCCGGCACCGTGCTGCTTTATGGCTCCCTTGTCATCCATATCAGCCTCGGCCTGTGGAAGCTTGTGCGGCGCACGACATGGCGCATGCCGTTCAGCGAAGCGCTGCAGCTGATCCTCGGCCTTGCGATCCCATTCTGGCTGCTCCAGCACATTCTCGCCACGCGAGGGATGAGCCTGCTCTACGGCCTCGACGATCGCTACACGAATGTTTTGCGGAACATCTGGCCCGCTCTTGCGGTGCAGCAGCCACTGCTACTCCTTATCGTCTGGCTGCATGGCTGCATCGGGCTACACTTCTGGCTCTCGACAAAAGCCTTCTATACGAGAGCGGCCCCCTGGCTCCTTGCCCTTGCGGTGCTCGTTCCGGCGCTTGGCATCCTCGGCTTCACGGAGAGTGCCCGTCGGCTGGAGGTGGTTGCGCCGGGGAGCGCTCTAACCCCGCAGCAGGCACAAGATCTGGAAAAACTAACCAGTCAGGGCGTCTCAGTACTTCTCGCCATCGGCGCTGCCGTGTTGTTCATCCTCGTCGCGCGGCTCGTCGTCGCCCGAATCCGCCCGGGCTTCTCGATAAACTACACCGGTTTGAAGTCTGTTCGCGCGCATCCCGGCCCCACGTTGCTGGAGATCAGCCGTGCTAACGGCATCCCCCACGCGGCAGCCTGTGGCGGACGCGGCCGCTGCAGCACTTGCCGTGTCCTGATAACCGAGGGTTTCGACAGCCTCCCGCCCCCGCAAGTGGGAGAGGCGGCGGCGCTGGAGCGTATCAACGCGCCGACAGGTGTGCGCCTTGCCTGCCAGATCAGACCGACTCATTCCCTGACGCTGCGCCGCCTCGTGGCGATCGCCGAACCGGAGCCGGCCGGAAGCCGCGCCGATCCATATCGCTGGGGCATCGAGCGCCGCGTCACGGTGATGTTCACGGACCTGCGCGACTTCACCGCGCTGACTGAACGCATCTATCCTTACGACTCCGTATTTCTGCTCAATCGGTATTTCGAGCTGATGTCGGAGGCCATCCGCTCCCACGACGGCATCGTCGACAAGTTCCTCGGCGACGGAATCATGGCGCTGTTTGGCATCGCGCCGGCGCAAGGCGCCGGGAGCCGCAACGCCCTCCTCGCTGCCCGCGCCATGCAGGCTGCCCTGGAAGAGATCAACCGCGAATTCGCCACGACCTTGCGGCAACCCCTGCGCATGGGGATAGGCATTCACACCGGCCCGGCGGTGCTCGGGCGTGTCGGCGCGGCGACCGAACTGTCGACAAACGGTCGCAACAATGGCGCCCTGACTGCCCTTGGCGATACCGTCAACACGGCGAGCCGGCTTGAGGCGATGACCAAGGAATTCAAGGCTTTCGCGGTAGTCTCCGAATCCGCCCTCGCGGGCTCAGGGCTTACGCTCGACGGCTGCGCGCGGCATGAGATCACCGTGCGAGGCCGTCGAAAGACCGAGCACATCTACGCTGTGACTGATTTCGCGGTGATGGCTGAGAAATCAAGCGATAAGCAACCTGCCGCCCTGACCCCTCAAGGCTGAGCCGCGTTCATTTGAGCGAAACGCTGTTATTGGCGTGGCGCAGCACATAGCCGCCGAGCTCCAGCTCCACGATCGCCCGCTGGATCTCACGCGCCGCGAGCCCGGACAGGCGGCCGAGATCATCGAGCAGGACCGGTTGCGGACCGAGCAGCGCGAGAAGATGCCGGCCGTGGGGTGAGTGACCGTCCGCGAGTGGCCCCCCATCGGGAGAGGCTTCGTGTATGCCTTCCGCCTCGTCCCCATCGGGGTCGAGCCCTTGAGCCAAGTAATCCCGCTGGATCGGCACCGCCGGAGGCGGTTCGATATCAAGCCCCTCCAGTTCCTCCCAGAGGGGCTCGCCGCTCAGATCAACGGGCCGGTCGTTCCAGGCGCCGCCGGGCTGGGCTTCTCGGCCGATGAGCGGGGCGAGCGCAGTGATGACGTGGTCTGGATCGGCGCAGAGGGTGGCGCCGTCGCGGATCAGGTCGTTGGTACCCTCCGCGCGCGGGTCGAGCGGGGAACCGGGCACGGCGAAGACCTCCCGCCCCTGTTCCGCCGCGAAGCGCGCGGTGATGAGCGAGCCGGAGCGGCGAGCCGCCTCGACGACGACGACGCCAAGGCACAGCCCGGACACGATACGGTTACGCCGCGGAAAATCCCGTCCCCGGGGTTCGTAGCCCATCGGCATCTCGGAGAGCACCGCGCCGGATGCGAGGATGCGGCCCGCCAGCGCCTCGTTCTCCGCCGGGTAGATCTTGTCATGGCCTCCGGCCAGAACCGCCACCGTCCCCGATGAAAGGCTCGCCGCATGGGCGCGCGTGTCGATGCCGCGCGCCAGTCCCGAGACGACGACAAAGCCCGCGGCACCTAGTCCCGCGGCCAGGCGCTCCGTGAATTTCAGGCCGGCCGCCGAGGCATTACGTGAGCCGACGATCGCGACCATCGGGCGACCAAGGACGGCGGCATCCCCACGCAAGGCGACAAGCGGAGGCGCGGAGTCAATCTCGCGCAGATGTGCGGGATAGTCCGCCTCGCCGAGTGCAACGAAGCGCACGCCGAACCGCCGGGCCGTCGCCATCTCCCGCTCGGCCTCTGCCGGTGTGAGGATACGGAGGGGACGACCACGACGTCGCGCGATGTCCGGAAGCGCCGCGAGCGCCGCATCGGCGCTGCCGAAGCGGCTGATCAACGCGCGAAAGCTGCGCGGACCGATACTTTCCGACCGCGTAAGCCTGAGCCAGCTCAGGCGCTGGTCGTCATTGAGGCTAAGTCCCCCCATCCGATAGCTCCCCCTATCGATAACCCGTTAAATCCTGAAGCGAGAGCGGCTCCCCAGCCTCTCACGCTTCAACTTACGCAGGCCTCTTCCCCGCTAGCCCTTGCTGCCGATCCGGCTCTCCTGTCCCGTCATCAGGCGCACGATGTTGCCGCGGTGTTTCGCCCAGAGGAAGATCGTCAGGACCGCGAAGAGCGTGGCAGCCCCCGGCTGATCAGCGATCAACAGCGCCGGCGCGGCAAAGGCACTCGCGATCAGAGCGGCAAGTGACGAGAACTTGCTGAAATAGGCGACAGCCAGCCACACCACCGCGAAGAACAGCGCGACCCACATGTTCAGCGCGATCAGGCAGCCGAGAAAGGTGGCAACACCCTTGCCCCCCTTGAAGGACAGCCAGACCGGGAAAAGATGGCCCATGAAGGCCCCGAAGGCAGCCGCGAGCGCCGGCCCCTCCCCCCACTGCGCCGCGATCACGATGGCGAGCGTGGCTTTCAGGGCATCGCCGAGCAGTGTGGCCGCGGCCAACCCCTTCTTGCCGGTGCGCAGAACATTTGTGGCGCCGATATTGCCCGAGCCCACCGCGCGGATATCGCCGAGGCCCGCCAAGCGCGTAATCACGACGCCGAAGGGAATGGAACCAAGAAGATAGCCAAAAACGGCCGCAACAATGATCGGCCAAAGCTCAGTCAGACCCATGGCCGCAGCCCATCCCCGCGAAAGGTTATTCAGCGTAGCGGTGGACGCAACGCCCCGCAACATATGTCATGAGAACCCGCCCCTCGAGACGCGCTTCGTCGAAAGGCGAGTTCTTGCTGCGCGACCTGAGCTCACGTGCGTCGAGCGTATAGGCGAGATTGAGATCGAGCAGAATGAGATCCGCCGGAGCCCCGGGCGCGAGTCTGCCCTGAGGCAGACCGAGCAGGTCCGCCGGACGACTCGTCATGGCTTTCAACAGCGCCGGCAGCTTGATCTGTTCATTGTGAACGAGCCGCAGGCCGACCGACAGGAGCGTCTCAAGACCGATGGCGCCGTCAGCGGCGTCCGCAAAGGGCAACCGCTTGGTCTCGACGTCCTGGGGGTTATGGTCGGAGACCACCACATCGATCGTGCCGCGCGCCAGTGCCTCGATCATCGCCATCCGGTCGGTCTCGTGCCGCAAGGGCGGCGCGAGCTTGAAGAAGGTGCGGTAGTCGCCGATGTCGAATTCGTTCAGGGCGAGATGGTTGATGGACACGCCGCAGGTCACCCCAAGCCCCGCATCTTTTGCCCGCTCGACCACTTCCACCGAATCCGCGGTCGAGATCATGGCCGCGTGGTAGCGTCCGCCGGTCAGCCGAAGCAGGCGCAGGTCGCGCTCCAACATGATGATCTCCGACTCCCGCGGCACTCCGGCCAGCCCCAGCCGGCTCGCCCGCTCACCCGCGTTCATCACGCCGTCGCCGACGAGATCGGGGTCCTCGGTGTGGTGGAGGATGAGGGCATCGAGATCGCGCGCATAGGTCAAGGCCCGGCGCATGATCTGGGCGTTGGTGACGGAGCGCGCGCCGTCGGTGAAGGCAACGGCGCCGGCCTGCCGCAAAAGGCCGAACTCGGTCATTTCCTTGCCGGCGAGCCCCTTGGTCAGCGCCGCGGCCGGGCAGATATTGACAATCGCCGTCTCGCGGGCCCGCCTTTGTACGAATTCGACGATGGCCGGATCGTCGATAACGGGATTGGTATCTGGCATGCAGACGATCGTTGTGACACCGCCGGCGGCAGCTGCCTCGCTCGCGGTCTTCAACGTCTCGCGATGCTCAGCACCGGGCTCTCCCACGAAGGCGCGCATGTCGACGAGGCCTGGGCTCAGCACATGCCCTTTGCAATCGACGATCTCGCCACCTTCCGGCACGCCAGCGGCAGCGCCCCAGGCGAGGTCCTTGATCACGCCATCCTCGATCAGCAGCGAGCCATGGCCGTCACGCCCGCTCGCCGGATCCACGAGGCGCGCGTTGTTGAACAGGATGGGCGGATGGGCCGAAGCCATGACACACCTCATGCTGGCGTTGAACGCCGTTCTTGGAACTCAGGTATTCGGCAACTGGCTGCCGAGAGCCTCCAGCACCGCCATACGCACGGCGACACCCATCTCGACCTGTTCGCGGATCAGGGATTGCGCGCCGTCTGCAACCTCGGAATCGATCTCGACCCCGCGGTTCATCGGCCCGGGATGCATGACGAGCGCGTCAGGCTTGGCAAGAGCCAGCTTCTCGCGGTCCAGGCCGTAGAAGTGGAAATATTCCTTCACGGACGGCACGAAGGAACCGTTCATGCGCTCGCGCTGGAGCCGCAGCATCATGACGATGTCCACACCATCGAGCCCCTTGCGCATATCGGTGAAAATCTCGACCCCAAAGCGATCGAGCCCCACGGGCAAGAGAGTCGAGGGACCGATGCAGCGCACCCGGGCGCCGAGCGCCTGCAGGAGGAGGATGTTGGAACGCGCTACCCGTGAATGCAGGATGTCGCCGCAGATGGCAACCGCTAGTCCTTCGATCCGCCCCTTGTTGCGGCGGATCGTAAGGGCATCGAGGAGTGCCTGGGTCGGATGTTCGTGGACGCCGTCGCCGGCATTCACCACCGAGCAGTCGACCTTGCGGGCCAGCAGATGAACCGCCCCGGCCGCCTGGTGGCGCACGACGATGATGTCGGGGCGCATGGCGTTCAGCGTGGCCGCTGTGTCGATGAGCGTTTCGCCCTTCTTCACCGAGGACGAGGCCACCGACATGTTCATGACATCGGCGCCGAGCCTTTTTCCGGCGAGCTCGAAGGACGATTGCGTCCGCGTCGAGGGCTCGAAGAACAGATTGATCTGCGTTCGTCCGCGCAGGGTCGCCCGTTTTTTCTCGACCTGCCGGCTGACCTCGACGGCGGCTTCCGCCCGGTCGAGCAGACCGATGATATCGGCGGGTGTCAGCCCCTCGATGCCGAGGAGATGGCGATGGGGAAATTCGCGAGGGCGATCGGCGGCGCGTGAAGCTGTCATCTTGAAGTCATCGCTATAGGAGGTTCCGATGCCGGCAACAAGATTGTTCGTGTGAAGCCTTATCGCGCCACGCCGCCTTCCTGTCACCTGTGCGCGTCACGGCATCCCCAGCAGGCTTGACTTCCGCGCGCGAATGCAGCATCTCCAAGGCACGTTGGAGCCGGGCCTTGTCCGGCTCCTATCCTATTGCGCGTGCCATCCACACAGCGCGACAGATTGCCAAGAGGTTTCCGCTATGGCCAAGGCCACGACCATCAAGATCCGTCTCGTGTCGACGGCCGATACCGGCCATTTCTACGTGACGAAGAAGAACGCTCGCACGATGACGGACAAGCTGACGATCAAGAAGTATGATCCGGTTGCCCGCAAGCACGTCGAGTACAAGGAATCGAAGATCAAGTGATCGATAGCCCGCGAGCCCTAGGTGCTTCATAGTGCTTAGGGACACGGGTCTCGTTGTGGTGATCACGATCACAAAAAAGGGCGCTATCGGCGCCCTTTTTTGTTGCCACGGCACGAGAGCGTGACTGACCGGAGCAAGGGTTGGTGGCCGGTCGGAAGCAGCGTTCGAGGAGGCCACAGAACACCACTTCCAGACCGGCCGAACCCCACGGGACCCAGGAGATGCGGCGGACCTGAGCATTCCGCAGGGGAATATCGAGGCGGTCACCGGAAGGCCGCCATGACTGAACAGTAGCGAACCCGCTGCCGAAAGCAATGCTTTGCGCACATTCGCGGTGCATAAGTCCGTATGGGGGTTAAGCGCTCCCCGGTGCTCTCTTGACGCGGCAGAACCTGGTACCCTGAATCATCTGATCACAGCATCCTTCACCCGCGGCAAAGCCTAGGCTGCGGCGGCGACGACACAGTTTCGGCCGGCCTGTTTGGCTTGGTAGAGCGCCTGGTCGGCCCGACGCAGGAGGTCGCCCGGAGACTGATCGCTCGTCAGCCGCGCGGCGACGCCAATCGACACCGTAACGTCGACGCTCTCTCTCTCGCCGTTCACGAGAAAAGGCCTGTGTTCGATCGCCTCGCGGATGCGCTCGGCCATCGCCTCGGCAGCCTCCAACGTGGCATCCGGTACCATGATCACCACTTCCTCGCCCCCAAAACGCGCCACCACGTCGATGCCTCGCGTCTGCGCTCGGATGCGGCTCGCGCATTCCTTCAGAACCTCGTCGCCGGCATCATGTCCGAAGCGATCGTTGACGGATTTGAAGTGATCGATATCCAGGACCAGCAGCACGAGCGGGCGCGTGCCGAGCGTTGGCGCCTCAAAGGCGCCGCTGAGTCGCGCGTCGAGAAAACGCCGATTATACAAGCCTGTCAGAGGGTCGATGACCGCGAGCTCGAGCGACGCCTGCACGCTGTCGCGCAGCCGATCCGCGAAGCGTTTACGCCGCATCTGCGTCCGCACCCGGGCCACCAGCTCATTGCGATCAACCGGCCGCAACAGATAGTCGTTCATGCCGATATCGAGGCCGCGCAGGATGCGCTCCTTGTCCTCCGCCCGTGCCATCATGAGGACAACGGCGTTTCGCGTTGATTCGAACGCGCGGAGCTGGCCGCAAAGTCGGAGCCCGTCGAAGCCTCCGATATCGAGGTTGACGAGAATGACGTCGTAGCTTTCCGCGGCAGCCCGCGCCAGAGCCTGCTGCGGGTCGGCCTCCCAATCAACATGATGATAGATGGACAGTGCGGCGGCCAGCCGCTCAGCGGTCGCCGGGCGGTCTTCGATGACGAAAACACGCGCGTTCTGTCCGGTTTCCGCGGTTGCAGAAACGAGCGCGTCCTCAAGCCCGAACTCGCGCGAAGCGATCACGCGCGTCCTCAACTCGTCGGTCACGGCCTTCAGACGCACGAGACTACGCACGCGCGCGATAAGTGCCATGTCGTCGACCGGCTTGGTCAGGAAGTCGTCAGCACCCGCATCGAGACCGCGCAGGCGATCACTCGGCTGGTCAAGCGCCGTCACCATCACAACCGGTATATGAACGGTACTAGGCTGCGACTTGAGCTTGCGGCAGACTTCAAACCCGTCCATGCCCGGCATCATGGCATCGAGCAGCACGATATCGCAGCGATTCTGCTCGCAGATTTCCAGCGCCTCGCGCCCATTGGAGGCGCTGAGCACGTCGAAATACTCCGCAGACAATCGCGCTTCGAGCAATTTCACATTGATAGGCGTATCATCGACGACGAGCACGCGAGCGGACATCCATCAGCCCCCCACTCAGGCGGATTCGAGATAGGTGCGTACTGTCTCGAGAAAGCGTGATATCGAAATCGGCTTCGAGAGATAGGCCTCGCAACCGCCCTCTCGGATCCGCTCCTCGTCGCCCTTCATGGCGAAGGCCGTCACTGCGATGACGGGAATGGATTTCAGGGTGTCGTCGGCTTTCAGCCAGCGTGTCACTTCCAACCCCGAAACTTCGGGCAACTGGATATCCATGATGATGAGATCTGGATGGTCGCTGCGCGCAAGCTCCATCGCCTCGATGCCGTTCGAGGTCTTGAGCGTCGCATATCCGTGGGCTTCAAGAAGGTCGCTGAAGAGCTTCATATTGAGCTCGTTATCCTCGACGATCAGCACCGTCTTGCGCATCACCAGTTCCCATCATCTAGAGTACATCCCACATGTGGGGAGTCCACGCGCGCAAAGCCGTAGCCCGGCATCATTACCATTGACCAGTTGACGAAACGCAAATCCAATCTCACCCTCGCCCCCCTTTGGATGACGCCATGGCACTGCAACGCCCCTCACCTGTTCCAGACCCTGAGGAAATCGCGCTCCAAGCGCTTGGTTTCCTCGCCTCGGACGAAGAACGACTGGAGCGTTTCCTCGGCATCACCGGCCTCACCCCCGGCACTATCCGCGAAAGCGCCAGCCAACCCGGTTTTCTGGCGGCCGTACTCGACTATCTCGCCTCGGACGAAGCCCTGCTCCTGACCTTCGCGGCCAATCACCGGCTCGATCCACAGGTGATATCCAATGCACGGCAAAAGCTTGCTGGTCTTGGAGCCCCCCAATGAACACGCCCGGTCAATCGCGCTTCCTATGCCGCGATTGCCTGATCGATACCGTGGCGGCCCGCGCGCTCAATCGCTGTCCCGCCTGCGGCAGTCCCCGCCTCCTAGCCCATCCCGAACGCGATACGCTGCACATCGCCCACGTCGACTGCGATGCGTTCTATGCGGCAATTGAAAAACGAGACTCCCCCGAGCTCGCAATAAAACCGATAATCATCGGCGGCGGCAAGCGTGGTGTTGTATCGACTGCCTGCTATGTCGCGCGAACGTTCGGCGTTCGCTCGGCCATGCCCATGTTCAAGGCGCTGAAGCTGTGCCCAGACGCGGTCGTCATCAAGCCGGACATGGCCAAATATGTCCGCGTCGGCCGCGAGATCCGGAGCATGATGCTGGATCTGACACCGATGGTGGAACCCCTCTCGATCGACGAGGCCTTTCTCGATCTCGGCGGCACGGAGCGTCTGCACCACGCAAGTCCTGCCATCATCCTGGCGCGCTTCGCCCGACGCGTGGAACGCGAGGTTGGCATCACCGTCTCCATCGGGCTGTCGACCAACAAGTTCATGGCGAAGATTGCCTCGGACCTCGATAAGCCACGGGGCTTCGCGATCATCGGGAAGCAAGAGGTCGACGGCTTTCTCGCCGACAAGCCCGTCTCGATCATTTTCGGCGTCGGGGCGGTGACCGTGGAGAAGCTCGACCGTGCCGGCGTGCGGACAATTCGGGATCTGCGCGCCGCGTCTCCAAACAAATTGATGACGCTTCTCGGCAAGGAAGCCGGGCGATTGCAGCGGCTCGCTTATGGCATCGATGACCGCGTCGTCAGCCCAAACAGGGAAGCGAAGGTCGTTTCCGCCGAGACGACTTTCAACGAGGACATTGGCGCGCCCGCCGATCTCCTACCCATCCTGTGGCGCCTCAGCGAAAAGCTGTCGACACGCCTGAAGGCGGCGGAGCTCGCCGCCGGGTCCGTCACGCTGAAGCTCAAAACTGCCGACTTCAAGCTGCGCAGCCGCTCGCGCAGCGTTCCCACCACGCAGCTCGCCAGCCGTCTATTCGAAACGGGAAAGGACCTGCTCCTGCCCGAATGCGATGGCACCCAATTTCGGCTCATCGGCATCGGCACGTCCGACCTGCACCCCGCCGTCGAGGCCGACCAGGGTGACCTTGCCGATCAGAGCGCCCAACGCCAGGCCCGCATGGAGCGGGCGGTGGATGACCTGCGTGCCAAGTTCGGCGCGGGCGCCGTGGTGAAGGGCATCGTCTTCGGCACCCCCCGCAAAGCTTGATCGTCCTGTCTACTCGCAGGCGGCCGCCTTGAGCAGCTCCAGCTCCTTCAGCTCGCCCTTGAGCGTGAAATTGTCGTATTTGAGCGTCAGCGAACGGGCGATGCCATTCTCGTAAAGGTCGAAGCTCAAGACATACACGGGCAAGGCCTCGCTCCGCCCCGTCGCTTGCTTGAAATAGCTGATCGCAATCGGCCAATGCGAAGCGTTGCCGAACAGGCCATCAAGCCGGCGCTGGCGCTCGGCGTCGGCGATCTCGTCGCTAGCGCCGAGATCGCCCTTGGTCAGATCTCCCTTGGCAAGATCGCTCTTGCCGACCCCACTCTTGCCAGCCCCACTCTCGCCGACCTCGCCCTCCCCGAGCTCGTCCTTGCGGAGGTCGTCCTTGCCTGGGCGTGCTGTCTTGGAACTGATCGTGTCGGCCCGCCCGATCACCGCCAGCGTGTCGTAGAAGCTGCGTCCATCTTCCGAGCCATCGAAAACGCGCGCCTCGACGATGGGCTTGCCCGCCTTCGCTTCGGCGATCAGGGTCTTGAGATGGGCGGCGGGAAACATCGCATCGCCAAGCTTCAGCGTTTCGCGGCCAGGCTTGACGAAATTGACGGCGACCGCACCGTCGCGTCGCACAGCCTCGCCATCGATCAGCTTCGGCGGCGCATTGGCATTGCGCGTCTCTGCCTTGAACCGGAACGAGCCGCCGCTCGCATCTTCGAAAGTCGTCATGCGCATATCGGTGGTTGAGGCGCTGCTCTCGCCCTCGAGAACGACAACCTGTCGCGAGCGCGAAGCATAACCGTCGCAGGCCGTGCCAGTGATCTCGTAGACGACGCGTCCCATGGCAGACTGAATGGCATTGCTGCTGTCGGCGAGTGAGAGATCATAGACCGCCCTGTGTGGCGCGAGGGAAACCCCGGGCATAGCCCCCGCCATGGCGCCCGAAGCGCAGAGCAACGTGAAGGCCATCGCAGTGAAGACGACGGGCTTTCTTGCCATGATGACCTCCATAGGAATTGCACGGCGCTTGACCGATCCACCTAACACAGCATCAGCCAACTATCTCGCGGGATCAATGACCCAGCTCCACGATATCCGCCGTTGCGATCCCGGCGGCGGTAGGCGACAACGCTCTCAGCCCGCCTTCCGCTGCGAAGGTGGCCATGTTGTCCATGTTTGCAAGACAAGGAACCCTTCCATGAGCCGTATTGCCTCCAAGCTGGCAGAACTCGGTATCACTCTACCGACACCCGCAGCACCGATCGCCAACTATGTGCCCTTCGTACTGAGCGGCCAATTGCTGACGATCTCCGGCCAGCTTTGCCTCGGTCCTGACGGCAAGCTCGCTGATGCGCATAAAGGCAAGCTCGGCGGCGAAATCTCCCTGGAGGCTGGCCAACAGGCGGCCCGCCTGTGTGGTATCAATCTCCTCGCCCAGGCCAAGGCCGCCCTCGGCGATCTCGATCGGATCACTCGCGTGGTGCGGCTCGGCGGCTTCATCAATTCGACACCGACCTATGGCTCTGTGCCCGGCGTGATGAACGGCGCGTCCGATCTGATGGTTGAGGTCTTCGGCGATCTCGGCCGCCACGCCCGCAGCACCGTTGGCGTCGCGCAGCTTCCGCTGGACGCCGCTGTCGAGGTCGAAGCTCTCTTCGAGGTTGCCTGATCATGACCGCTCCCGATTGGCTTTGCACGCGGCCGATTGCCCATCGCGGGCTGCACAATCGGGTCGATGTGATCGAAAACACCGCCGATGCCGCCGAGGCGGCCATAGCGCGGGGCTTCCCCATCGAATGCGATGTGCAATTGACCGCCGATGGGGAAGCGGTCGTCTACCATGACTTCGTGCTCGACAGACTGACACATGGCCAGGGACGTCTCGACGCTCATACGGCCGCCGCGCTGGCAGCGATACCCTTCAAGGCGACCGGGAACCGCATCGAACCGCTGTCGGCGTTCTTGGACAGGATCGGGGGCCGGGTACCTCTGGTGATCGAGGTGAAAAGCCGCTTCGATGGTAATCTCGCGCTGATCCGACGCACCGCCGCGGTTGTCGACAGCCGCTCCGAGCCGCTCGCGGTCATGTCGTTCGACCCCGATGTCATCGCGGCTTTCAAGGATCTCGCGCCCGGCGTACCTCGCGGAATTGTGGCGGAGAGCCGATATGAGGATACGGATTGGGTCCATCTGAACGCCGAAAAGCGGAGGGAACTCGCCCAATTCTTGCATATCAACCACTCGCGGCCTGATTTCCTTGCCTGGCGGGTCGCTGACTTGCCGGCGACGGCCACGGTCATGGCGCGCCATTTTGGGATGCCGGTCCTGACTTGGACCGTGCGAAGCCTTATGGATCGCGAACAGGCCGCAGCGCACGCAGACCAGATGATATTCGAGGACTTCGTTCCGTAACGAGGAGGTGATTCCCTGGAGCGGGAAACCCCTCTAGGATTGTGCCATGACCGCTAAGACGCGCGCCGAGACGGGCAGCAAGACGACGATCAGCGTGACCAACGCTATTACGAGCGTCGCAGCTGCGGAGTGGGATGCCTGCGCCAATCCCCGGCAGCTTCAACCATCGCCTCAGCTTTCATCAATAAGTGACTCCAAAAACGAACCGAATTGCGAAGCCCCATCTCCACATCCGGCCGAGGCAGCCGGGCAGCCTAGCGGCCACACAGGTGAGGCGCATGGGAGCCCGGCGGAGGCGCCCCATTCGCCTGAATCAAACTCTCAACAAGAGCGATTCAACCCTTTCATAAGCCATGCTTTTTTGAAGGCCCTGGAAGTGTCCGGCTGTGTCTCCGCCCGGACCGGCTGGGCGCCCGCGCATGTGCTCGTTCATGATGCCGCGGGCGTGCTGGTCGCGGCTGCCCCCGCCTATGCGAAGTCCCATAGCCAGGGCGAGTATGTTTTCGATCACGCCTGGGCGGACGCTTACGAGCGCGCGGGAGGAGATTATTATCCGAAGATCCAGGTGAGCGTTCCCTTCACCCCGGCGACGGGCCGCCGCCTTCTCATCCGCGACGGCCAGGACCACGCCACGGCAAGCGCTGCACTGATCATGGGCCTGCGCGCGGTGCGCGACCGGGTCGGCGCGTCGTCAATCCACGCCACTTTTCTCCCGCGCGATGAATGGGAGACACTCGGCGACGCCGGCTTTCTGCAGCGGGTCGACAGGCAGTTTCACTGGACGAATGAGGGCTACGGGAGGTTCGAGGATTTCCTCGACGGCCTCGCATCACGCAAGCGCAAAACCATTCGCCGGGAACGGCGCGACGCGTTGGCCGGGGACATCACGATCGAATGGCTTACGGGTTCGGACATCACCGAGACCCACTGGGACGCCTTCTTCGCCTTCTACCAGGATACGGGCTCGCGGAAATGGGGTCGGCCCTATCTCAACCGCCGCTTCTTCTCGTTGATCGGCGAAGCCATGGCCGGCCGCATCCTGCTGGTGATGGCCAAACGCGGCAAGCGTTTCATCGCCGGCGCCATCAATTTCATCGGCGACGATGCGCTTTATGGCCGGAACTGGGGCGCGATCGAGGATCACCCTTTCCTGCACTTCGAGGTCTGCTACTACCAGGCCATCGATTTCGCCATCGCCCGCGGGCTTACGCGGGTCGAAGCCGGCGCCCAGGGCGAGCACAAGCTTGCGCGCGGCTATCGCCCCGTCCTCACCTATTCGGCGCATGATATCGCGGACCGCGCCCTGCGCCGGGCGGTTGCCGCTTATCTGGAACAGGAGCGGCCCGCAGTGGTCGAGGAGGCGCGCGAGCTCGATCAATTCACGCCCTTTCGCCACCGGGACGGGGATTGAGCGCCTCCCGCAGCCACAGCGTGATGCGCACTGTAATATGCAAGCTTGATACGGCGCCGGAATCGGCCGACCATCGGCCTAGAGTCAAGTGAGGAACTGCGACCGTGACGGCCTATGATCCCAACAATATCTTCGCCAAGATCATTCGCGGCGTTCTGCCGTGCGAGCGCGTCTACGAGGACCAGCATACGCTCGCCTTCATGGATATCATGCCCCAGGGGGATGGCCATGTACTCGTCGTGCCTAAGTCGGCCGCGCGCAACATGCTTGATGTCGATCCCGCGGTGCTCGGCCCTCTGATGGTGAGTGTTCAGAAGCTCGCGAAGGGCGTGAAGGCTGCCTTCGACGCCGATGGCGTCACCGTGATGCAGTTCAACGAAAGCGCATCCGGACAGACAGTCTTCCATATCCACATGCACGTGATCCCGCGCTGGGAGGGAGTGCCCCTGCGCGGGCATACTGGTGCGATGGCGGACCCGGACCTCCTGAAATCGCAAGCCGAGAAAATCCGCAGGGCCATCGGTTTCAGCGGCTGGACCGGCTGACCTGCGGTCACGGCGGGCATGCCACAGCGGATAAAAAAGCGGCCGAGATCCAAATCGGCCGCTTACCTTTGTCGAGTGTCTAGCCCGGTTTCTGGCCAAGCCCTTTCGATTACGGCACGCGTTCACCGCGTGAGGTCAATTCGCGGATCACCCGCGAAGCAGGCTCTTCGAAGATGCTATATAGCTGGGCGCCGACCCACCATGTCACAAGGACAATGATGGGCACGACGATCCAGGCCACGATCTCTTCGAAGCGCCGACGCTTTCGCTGCCGCTCTCGGCGACGCTGGAAATACGTCGACACCACGTCAACTCCTGATCAACGGCACCTTGGGAACCGTGCGGACCGCAAGCGGTCCCCCGCTGTCGTCATCGCCATCCGTCCCGCCCTTGCTGCGGCGCGGACGCGGTGACGGCTGCTTCTTAGCCGTTGGCGGCCGACGTTTCACGTGTTTTTTCACGGCCTCGGCCACGTCCGGCTCGGGCTTCGGCGTCACCGGGCCGGCGGGAAACTCGAACCCAAGCGTCTTGTGGCCGGCCTCGTCCGTCTGAACCACGACCCTCACCGCGCCTCCACCGCGCAGTTGCCCGAACAGAACAGCGTCCGCCAACGGGGTTTTGATAGTGGTCTGGATGAGGCGGGCCATCGGCCGCGCACCCATGGTCTCGTCATAGCCGTGCTCGACCAGCCAATCCCGCGCCTCGTCGGACAGTTCGATCGTGACGTTACGATCGGCAAGTTGCGCCTCAAGCTGCAGCACGAACTTGTCCACCACCTTGGAGACGACCTCCTTTGGCAGATGGCCGAAGGAAATCGTGGCGTCCAGACGGTTGCGGAACTCCGGCGAGAACAGCTTGGAGATCGCCTCCTGGTCGTCACCCTCCCGCTTGGTCCGCGTGAAGCCGTAGGCCGGCTTGACCATGTCGGCGGCGCCGGCATTGGTCGTCATGATCAGGATGACGTTTCGGAAATCGACCTGCTTGCCGTTGTGATCCGTCAGCTTGCCATGATCCATGACCTGCAGCAGCACGTTGAACAGGTCGGGATGCGCCTTCTCGATCTCATCGAGCAGCAGCACGCAATGCGGATGCTGATCGACACCGTCGGTGAGGAGCCCGCCCTGATCGAAGCCGACATAGCCCGGAGGCGCGCCGATCAGCCTCGAGATCGTGTGGCGCTCCATATATTCCGACATGTCAAACCGCAGCAGCTCGACGCCGAGCGCCGATGCGAGCTGGCGGGCCACCTCCGTTTTGCCGACGCCGGTCGGTCCGGCAAAGAGATAGCAGCCGATAGGCTTCTCGGCATCGCGCAGACCGGCGCGCGCCAGCTTGATCGCCGACGACAGAGCATCGATCGCCTTGTTCTGGCCGTAGACCACCCGCTCAAGGGTCTCATGCAGGTGCTGCAACACCTCAGCATCGTCCTTGGACACGGTCTTCGGCGGTATACGGGCCATCGTCGCGATCGTTGACTCGATCTCCTTGACCCCGATGGTCTTCTTCCGACGTCCCTCGGGCACCAGCATCTGCGAGGCGCCCGTTTCGTCGATCACGTCGATCGCCTTATCCGGGAGCTTACGATCGTGGATATAGCGGGCCGAGAGTTCCACCGCCGCCTTGATGGCGTCATTGGTATAACGGAGCTTATGAAAGTCTTCGAAATAAGGCTTCAGGCCCTTGAGGATCTCGATGGCGTCCGGGACGCTCGGCTCATTCACATCGATCTTCTGGAAGCGGCGAACGAGCGCGCGGTCCTTCTCGAAATACTGGCGGTATTCCTTGTAGGTGGTCGAGCCGATGCAGCGCAGCGTACCGGCGGCGAGCGCTGGCTTCAGAAGATTGGACGCGTCCATGGCACCGCCGGACGTCGCGCCGGCGCCGATCACCGTATGGATCTCGTCGATGAACATGATCGCGTTGGGATGCGCCTCAATCTCTTTCATGACCTGCTTGAGGCGCTCTTCAAAATCTCCGCGATAGCGGGTGCCGGCGAGCAGCGTGCCCATATCGAGGGCAAAGACTGTCGCATCCGCAAGCACATCCGGAACGTCTCCGGTCACGATCTTGCGGGCGAGGCCCTCGGCGATCGCGGTCTTACCGACGCCTGGGTCACCAACCAGCAACGGATTGTTCTTCTGTCTGCGGCACAGGACCTGGATGGTCCGCTGGATCTCGGGCTCGCGCCCGATCAGGGGATCGATCCGCCCGTCCCTGGCCTTCTTGTTCAGATTAACGCAATAGGCGTCCAGGGCGTCCCCCTTCTTCTTGCGCTGACCTTCCGCCTCATCGTTGTTCGCGGCCCGGCTGTCATTTTCCTCATCGGCGCCACGGGGCGAACGATTTTCTGACAGTCCCGGCCGCTTTGCGATGCCATGGCTGATGTAGTTGACCGCGTCGTAACGTGTCATGTCCTGCTCTTGCAGGAAATAGGCCGCGTGGCTTTCGCGCTCGGCAAATATCGCCACGAGCACGTTAGCCCCGGTCACTTCCTCGCGACCGGACGATTGGACATGGATCACCGCCCGCTGGATAACCCGTTGGAAACCGGCCGTCGGCTTCGAATCCTCGCGCCCGTCGGTCACGAGGTTGGTCAGCTCCGCATCGACATACTCGTGCAGATTGCGCCGCAAGGCCTCCAGGTCGACATTACAGGCGCGCATAACCGCGGCCGCATCCTGATCATCGACCAGCGCGAGAAGAAGGTGCTCGAGCGTCGCATATTCATGGTGCCGCTCGTTGGCAAAGGCGAGAGCCCTGTGCAAGGCCTGCTCTAGGCTGCGAGAGAATGTGGGCAACGTCGAAATCCTTTTGCGATAGCCGCCGCTACTTCTTTTCCATCACGCACTGCAAAGGATGCTGGTGCTTCCGGGCAAAGTCCATGACCTGGGTCACTTTGGTTTCCGCCACCTCGTAGGTGAATATACCGCACTCACCCACGCCGTTCCGGTGCACATGCAACATGATGCGGGTGGCCTCCTCCCGATCCTTGTTGAAAAAGCGCTCCAGAACATGGATGACGAACTCCATCGGCGTGTAGTCGTCGTTCAGCAATAGAACCCGGTACATACTCGGGCGTTTCGTCCGAGGCTTCGTCTTTGTAAGCAGGGCAGTTCCGGGCCCTTCCGGTCCGATTGAATTGCCACGGCGACGTTCAGCCATGCGCGTCAGCATGGCATTGGTTTCATCGGCACTCGTAGTCATCCTGACCATGAAGCAATCGATCGGAACTCATCTCCACCACCTGAGACCAGCGCCTCAGCGTCGTCCCACGACCCCGCTTCGCTCCCTCACCCGGCTAATCTAGTGTCGAGACGGGCGAGGCGCCAGTGCGTTCACTACACGCCACCGTCATCATCGCCTGAAACGGGACCGGCGAAAAGCTGCCGAAAGGCTCCCAGAGCCTTGGAAACACGACAAAAAAAGCCCGGCAAAAGCCGGGCTTTTTTCACTTCACGATCTAGGTCGGTGGTTCACGGTACCGAAACGCGTTCGTCGATAAGGTCGACGATCATCCGGCCCCGCGCCTTGCGGCTCAGTTCGCCGGCGACTTCACCTTGGCGTAAAGACCCTCGTAGGGCTTGAACACTTCCTTCGCGAGATCTGCATAAAGCTCGCTCAACTTGGTCGACTGGGCGACGAAGCCCTCGTAGGCAGTCTTGAGGTAGTCGGCCTGGATCTCGACGGCCTTGTCGAGGGTCTTGCAGGCTACGAGCTTCTCGAGCGTGGCCGTGCCGTCCTCGAAGGACTTCTTCGAATAATCGGCCACTTCCACGGCGATGTTCTGGGCGCCCTTGGAAACGGTACCGAAGGTCTTCAGCGTCGCCTCGACCTGCTCTTTGCCGTACTTCTGGAAATTCTCGAACTGGATAGACATGCGGTAAGCCTCCTCCGCCCCTAAGCGGCGTAAACGGTGGCAGCCTGCGCCCCCCACGGGCGCCCTACCACTGATCTCGTTGATGCTATATAGGTGCAGCGCACAATGAGTGTCAAGGAATAATGTTGCGGTGCAAAATAGGATCAAATGTGACGAATAGTCCCGATCGCGAGCCGCCATCGAACGGTAAAACCGCCCCCCGGACGGGCGCTACCGAGCGGCCCGTCCCCCGAGCCCCTCAGACCCTCGCGTCAACGCAATGTCAAGCTTAACAAAAGATGAACATTCTCTTGTTTTCTAATAACTTAAGTCGCCCGCTCATTAACTCATCCGTAACCGCATGGACCTAGCGTTGTTGACCGTGCCGCGCATGTAACGGTTCGCGTGAACCGAGGCGCAGAGTAGAGTTTTCGAGTTGGGGACAGACACATGGTCTGGGGTTGCGTAGCGGCCAAACGTCACCGCCCTGTCGCGCTTGCCGGCGTTATCGGCATTGTTGCGTCATTGACAATTTTGACGACTTCGCCCGCCGAAGCGCGAAAAAAAAGGGCGGCGCCAGCCTATAATCCCCCCTACGCCGCCATGGTGGTCGACGCCAAGACGGGGCGCACCCTCTACGCGAAGAATGAGGACGAACCGCGTATCCCGGCCTCTATCACCAAGGTGATGACTCTCTATCTGCTGTTCGAGCAGCTGGACCAGCGCCGCATCAGCTTGAGCACGCCCCTGCAGGTCTCCGCCAAGGCAGCCGCAGAACCCCCGACTAAACTCGGCGTCCGGCCCGGCACCACAATCAAGGTCGAGGATGCCATCAAGGCGATGGTGACGCTGTCCGCCAACGACGTGTCCATGGTGGTCGCCGAAAATCTGGGCGGGTCGGAGAGCCAGTTCGCACGGATGATGACCGCGAAGGCACGCGCGCTGGGCATGAGCCGCACCACCTTCTACAATCCCCATGGCTTGCCGAATTCTCCGCCGAACATCACGACGGCGCGAGACCTGATCGTGCTCGGTCGCGCGATCCAGGAACGCTTCCCCCAATACTATGCCTATTTCGAGACCCGCTCCTTCCAGTACGGCAGCCGGACGATCCGTAGCCACAACCGGCTTCTCGATCGTATCGAAGGCGTCGATGGCATCAAGACCGGCTATACGCGCGCATCGGGCTTCAACCTGCTGACCTCCGCGAAGTCAGGCGGCCGCGAGGTGGTCGCCTCGGTGCTCGGTGGCCGCTCGGCGGCGTCGCGCGACAACATCATGGCAGACCTCATCACGAGCAATCTGCCGCATGCCTACGCCGGCGCACGCCAGTCCTCCGCTTTGGCCTTCGCGTCGGCTTCGGAGTCCCGAGATACCGCAAAGCCTGTCGCGGTCGCCTCCGCTGCCCAGGATGCGCTTGAAGAGACGACAAGCTCCATTACGCCTTCGCGCCAGCCGAAGGCCATCAACCTCGCCAATATCAGGCCTGTGGTTGCTTCCGCGTCAGGCTCCACGGCAACACCGTCCCAGAGCATGCAGTGGAACCGCAGCGCTCCCGCCGCCATGGCCCCGCCCGCACCGCGTCCCGAAGCGCCGGCGGCCAAGGCACCTGCCGCCAAGGCGCCTGCAGCGACGGTCGTCGCCAAGGCCGAGCCAAAGGCGGAGCCGCGTGACGAGCCCGCCAAGGTCACGCGCGTCAGCGGCTGGGTGATCCAGCTCGGCGCAACCGCGGACGCCGACAAGGCCAACGACATTCTCAACCAGGCCAAGTCCAAATCCCGCAGCACGCTCGCGAAAGCTTCGCCCTTCACCGAGAAGATCACGAAGGGCGGCACGACACTCTATCGCGCCCGCTTCTCCGGCTTCGACACCGACAGCGCCCAAGCCGCATGCAAAACATTGAAAAAGCAAGGCTTTTCATGCTTCGCCACGCGCGGGTGATCTGAGGGCGAAGCCCGCCTGAGCCCGGTTGGCATCCTGGCCACACGAGGGCGTCGATCCGGACATTCAACAGGACGACCGGGACAGTGATGGATTGCCCCGGGACACCGCCGAAGCCGCCATTTTCGTGTGACGGCGAACCCGCTGTCGCCCCACCCCCCTGGGTAGAGGTCGATGCGAAACGCACCCGAATATGGTACTTATCTCTCCCCGCTGATGAATGAGCGCTAGTTATGACGGTTCAGCAGGACATCCTTGGCTTGGTTCACCCGGGACGCGAGATACGTCGAGCCCCCTTGGTCGGGATGCAGTTTCTTCATCAGAGCCCGATGCGCGCCACGGATCTCGTTCTCACTCGCGCCGGCAGCAAGACCCAATATCTGAAGCGCCTCTTCCTGCGTCATCGAGCGATCTCCGCCGCCGCTCCGCGCGTGAAGGTCCGCCTGAGCGTATTCACGCCAGCTGGGAAATCGGCGATCCAGATAAGCCTCTAGAAGCCGGGCGCCTTCAGGATCGGCACTCAGCGCCGCATCGCGCAGGGCAACGAGTTCCTCTTTCGTAAAACTCCCGAGATCACGGCCGGCGTAAGGCCCCCCCAGCACGTGGCCGGTGAGATCCCCTGTATCGTGGTCGAGCTCCATGGCGACGGTGACCGATCGGACAGAGGAGCGTCTCCCAGGCTGTGGCTTGGCGCCGCGTTGCCCGCCGGGCCAGTAGGCACCGAGATTGCCGGGAAGATAGAACGCCCCGCCATTCACCATCCACCAGCCGAGCCCCGCCAGCGGAATGGCCATGTCGAAACGGCCACGCAACAGGAGGAGCGCCGCAACGCCCAGAGCAGCGACACCCCCGCCCCGCCGAAGCAGGTTGGCGAGCTTCTTGGGATCAGCCTTGGCGTAGTTCCGCCCAAGCCACCAGAAAAACAGAAGCGTAAGACAGCCCGCGGCCAGAAAAATCATCGCGCTCCCCCGAGTGACGCAAGCAGCCGCCGCGCTTCCGGCTCTCCGCTCGCCAGGCGCGTCAAGCCTGCGACACCGTCGCTGGCATAAGCGGCGGCCGCGCGCAGCAACCCAGCTAGCGACTGTGGCGCGCGCAGGTCAAAACTTTCATGCACGCCGCCCGTCAATCTCGCGATCTCGGCGAAGGCTTGACCCGCGACGGGGTCATGCCCCTCCTGGAACACAAACGCCTTCACCCCGAGCAATCCAAGTTTGCCGGCGGATGCACATAGCGTGTCGATGTTTTCCTCCATGGCGTCACCAACAAAGACAAGGGCGCCGACCCGTGCTTTGGCGGCCTGAGAGGCGGCGTGATCGAGCACGCGCCCGATCTGCGTCTGTCCACCGCGACAATCGATCCGTTCCATCAAGCCCTTCAGCGCGGCAGCGCTTGCAAGCCATCGCGAGGCCCGGCATTCATCGAGGCCGCGGAAATAGACCAGCTGGATGTTAAGACCACTTTGGGCCGCCGTGACGTCGAACATCTGCGCCTGCAACCGACAGGCCATGTCCCATGTCGGCTGGCGGCTCAGTGTCGCATCCAGCGCAAAGATAAGCCGCCCCCCATGCGCGCTATCCGTGAGAGCTCTCGCCTGCGACAGAAACAGGTCAACGTCCGCTGCCTTGCTTGCGACCGGCGGCTTGCTGCCGCCCGTTGCCGTTTTGTCAGAAATGCTCGCCTCCCATGCTTCGCGCCGCAGCTCTTCTCCCTCCTATATCGGAAGGTCGCCTGCCAATTGCATGCGGATGGCGGGATTCGACGCCGAAGCGCAACACCCCCGCCATCGTGGATAAGGCGAGAGAAGCATCACGGAAGGTGATGATCGACTCGGGCCTGGGTCAGCGCCCATAGGCACCTTCCACCCTGACCCGCCCGTTGATACGGATCTCCGTGTCGCCGAACGTGAGGGCATTGCCTTTGCGTGTGACTACGCCCGAGGCCTGCGGCGCTCCACCAGCGAGGCCGGCGTCACAATTGCGCGACGGGCGCGTCTTCCGCGCGTCGGCGCGAGCTGCCGCACTTTTCGACTTTGACGCATCGCCGACGGAACGCGGCGCGGCGGACACGCCAGGCAAGGCTTCCGGCCCGATACAGGGAGCTGCCATTGCCGGCAAGCCTGTCAGGCAACAGGTCAAGGCGATGACCACAAGGCGGGAGACCATGACGCGAACTCCGAAGCAGCACACGGCGAGTTTAAAGCATCGCGCTGAAAAGTGTACGCGGTTGCCGACGGAATTCGGCGTCCAACCAAAGAGGGGTTTAGATAGGATCGCGTCGGCGCATCCGCCTTCTCGGGACATGCCGCGCTGCCTGGGACACTGCAGCGTCGCAGCTGAGCTTGCAGGAAAAACTGCATCGACGAGCGCTGCGCTCAAGCCCCCCTCCTCTCCGGAGTGCAGAACGTTCAGAGAAGCCCCAGTGAGGCAAGCTCGCGTCGCATCGGTTCAGGCATGTCATCGATCGAGTCCGCGCCACCGGCAAGATCATCGGGAGAATCCTTTGCCGCGAGATAGCGCCAGCCTTGGAAGGGACGCATCGGCCTCGGCCTGACGCGAACGACTGTGGGCTCGAGCACCAGCGCGCAACGGCCGATGCCCTCCTTGTCGGTGAACACCCGCAGATCCGTGAGCTTCTGCCGGCAGGAAATCTGTCCCTTGATCACCCAGTAGAGCGATCCGCCATCCAGCAGCTCATCAACACGCTTCGGTGCCATGCGCGTCACATGCAGTTGCTCGACGGGCTGGCCGAGACGCTCCTTCTCCGCGAGACGCCTGGCGATCCACTCTTCGAGTTCCTGGATCGTTTCCACGCCGACACAGAGCTTGATCAGATTGAGTGCCATGTTTCCATTGTCATGAACGCGCGCCATCAGACAACCTGCTCGGCGCCGGCGCCGGTGGATAAGCCCGATGAGATCGCCCTATTCGGACGATGGCGTCTTTGATGTGATCGATTGGCTCGACAGCCACCATCCATCGCCTTCCAGGAGGCAGGAGGCCGGTTCGACCGGTTTGCCGGAGAACAGCGTGCGCACTCGGGCGAGACGCCCATCGGTCCATGCGGCGGCAATGTGGGGGCTCGCGATATCATCATGCCCGCCGACCAAGGGGATGAACTGCACCGGCCCAAGGCAACGCGCCTCGAAAACCTGCGGATTCTCAGTCGCCCTGACGATGAGCATCACCCCGCTCCCATCATCGCCCGTTAGCGGAAAGATCAGGCGCCCTGTGGGATTGAGCGCATTAAGCCAGGGCAGCTGCGGACCGCCGGCGCCGGCGCTGACATAGATCGCGTCGGCCTGCGGCAAGGCGGGCGGATCCACCTCATCATGGAGAGCGACATTCGCGCGTTCGGCGAGATTGGTCTTTGCGAGGGCGGCCAGTCGGGGCTCGATCTCATAACCGTGAACCTGCCCCTCCGGCCCAACGACCTCGGCCAGGATCGCCGTATAATATCCGGTACCCGCACCCACATGAAGCACGGTATCCCCAGGCTTCAGGCGGAGGTTGGCGATGGCTGCGGCATGCAGGGACGGCTGTCCGTTGTTGATCCGCTGCAGGGGCTCGAGCGCCACCAGGACATCGCGGTAGATGTGGACGGGGTTCGCATCCGGGGTGCGCATGTAGCCGTCCGCCGAGCGAATGAGCCAGGGGCCCGGCCCGAGAAAACGTTCTCTCGGGACCTCGGCAAAAGCCGCGATGACCCTTGGATCACGTGGACGCGTGCGCTCCGCGACGCGCTCCGCAAAATCGCGGCGGACTGCATCAAGACCTTCGGGCTGGCTTGATTGCGCCATGGAACAGCCTTCGACAACAGGTGAAGTCAGCGCATTCCGGAGCCGGCGCCGGGCCCGACTGGAAGACCACAAGGGCCTTATCAGAACGACCTTTGGCCGCGGCTCCGGTGCGGTTTTTCTCGAGCGGACGGCGTCACGGGCTCCCGGTTCAACCCTGATCCCCGTTCACCCCCACCAAATCAACATGACGTGCTCAACGAGCAGCAACGACCATGATCTCGACGAGCACGTCCGGAGCGGCGAGCTTGGCCTCGACAGTGGCGCGGGCAGGCGTGTGGCCCTGCGGCACCCACGCGTCCCATACCTTGTTCATGTCGGCGAAATACCGGATGTCCGACAACCAGATATTGGCCTTCAGGATCTTGGTCTTGTCGGACCCGGCCTTCGCCAAGGTCTCATCGATCGCCGCCAGAATCTGCTGGGTCTGGCCAGCCGCGTCCTGCGTGCGGTCTTCCGCGACCTCGCCCGCCAGGAAAATGAGATTTCCATAGGCAACCGCTTCGCTCATTCGCGGGCCGACACCAAAACGCTCAATCGACATTGAATTCTCCTCGATAAAAAGTCTAACCGGTGCTCGGCCCGGCAATTGGACATGCGAAATGTCCGGATAGTTGTCTAGCGCAAATCCGATCAGGATTGGAAAAATCTGATCTCCGCCAAGTCGGTGAGTTTGCTCATCTATTTCTAGGCGCGGCTGACATGGCGAAACAGCGTGCGGTGCTTGGGGATCCCGCCCCCCTTTCCCCGGCTAGCCGCGCCCCACGAGCGGCATCTTGGTCGCCATCACGGTGATAAACTGCACGTTCACGTCGAGCGGCAAGTTTGCCATGCCAAGCACGGCCTCGCCCACATGAGCAACGTCCATCACAGGCTCAACGCGGACCGAGCCGTCGGCTTGCGGCACGCCCTTGGTCATCCGCATCGCCATTTCGGTGGCCGCATTGCCGATGTCGATCTGGCCACAGGCGATGTCATACTTGCGCCCGTCGAGAGAGGTGGACTTCGTCAGTCCAGTGATCGCGTGCTTCGTGGCCGTATAGGGAGCCGAGTTGGGGCGTGGGGCCGTGGCCGAGACGGAGCCGTTGTTGATGATCCGTCCGCCGCGCGGATCCTGATCCTTCATGATGCGGAAGGCCGCCTGGGTGCAGAGGAACGGGCCGGTGAGATTGACATCGACGACATTCTGCCACTGCTCGACCGTGAGGTCCTCCAGCGGAATGCCCGGAGCATTGACGCCAGCATTGTTGAACAGCACGTCGAGACGACCGAAACGCTCCCTCACGATCTCAAACAAAGCGTTCACCGAAACCGCGTCGCTGACGTCCGTGGGCACGGCCAGGAGCTGGTCAGGCTGGGCCGAAAGGCTGATGGTCTCGTTGAGCGCGTCGACGCGCCGTCCGGCCAGCACGACCGTGTAGCCATCACGGGCAAAAGCGAGCGTTACCGCGCGTCCCACACCGGAACCTGCCCCGGTCACCAGCGCTACCTTACCCCTTGCCATGCATTTTCTCCCGATCGCCTTGTCAACGCGGTATGAGCCGCATTTATCGGATGGTCGGCAGGAGAGACGCAAGACCGGTCATGCTGATGGGCGCGATTTTTGAAGGGCACCGCAACGTCGCAGGCTCAGTTGCTCGCTGCGGGCCTGTCGGAGCATCGCCTCGTTCCGGCCTTCGCGTCGGCGAGGGCATAGCGCTGACGACAGATGGTCGATGGGCCGCCGCAGCTCCAGCGCACCTTAGAGGAGGCTGCGCGAGTCCCCGAGGATCGTGGGACCGAACTGCTCCTCGAAGGCACGCCGCAACACATCGTCCACCTCTGGCATCGTAATCGGAATGCCGAGATCGACCAGGCTTGTGACCCCGTGTTGGGTCACGCCGCAGGGAACGATGCCCGAGAAATGCCCAAGGTCCGGTTCGACATTGAGGCTGATGCCGTGAAAGGTCACCCAGCGGCGCACGCGTATGCCGATGGCGGCGATTTTGTCCTCGGTGAGCGCGCCCTTGTCCGGGCGCCGCACCCAGACACCGACCCGGTCCTCGCGACGCTCGCCGCGGATATTGAAGCCGTCGAGCGTCGCGATCAGCCACTGCTCCAGCGCCGAGACGAACAACCGCAGATCCTGGGCACGCTGTTTCAGGTCCAGCATGACATAGGCCACCCGTTGGCCCGGACCGTGATAAGTATACTGGCCACCGCGGCCGGTATGATGCACGGGGAAACGGGTAGCATCCACGAGATCGGCGTCATTGGCGGATGTTCCCGCCGTGTAGAGCGGCGGATGCTCGATAAGCCAGACACACTCGGCGGCACGGCCTTCAGCGATCGCCGCGACACGCGCCTCCATCGCGGCCATTGCCACCTCGTAGTCAACCAATCCCTCAGTGACAATCCACGCGACAGGCGCTCCCGCCGTCGATCGCATCATCGTATCCGCCAGGCTATCGCGGGTTTGTCCTGACGTCGTCATGCCTGAAGTTGCCATGCCATTCTATTCGGATTGAAGTTGAGGAACCGCCGCCAAAGCAGTGATCCGCTTCCCGATTCCCATTCGCTATCCCGGACGGGCCGATCACGTGAATCGCGGCGCGGCACAAGTTCTCGCTGGAGACCCGACGATGGCCCCACAGTCTGGGACGATTCCATTCTTGCCAAATTGGTCTTCAATCAAGCTTTCCACAAGCCCCGATGACGAGCTGAAGCGCAGCGGAACGAAGGCTGACAAGGCTTTGCCCGAAGGAGCAAGGCGACAGACGCCAAGAAAGCGCAAGAACTCTTCACGAAAGCGTCTTGAGGCTCTTGTAGGCTCCCGATCGATCTGTTAGATCCACCCTCGCTTCGGTCATCAACCGCCGAAGCGATGCGGTCGTGGCGGAACTGGTAGACGCGCTACCTTGAGGTGGTAGTTCCCAAAAGGAGTGGAGGTTCGAGTCCTCTCGACCGCACCAACCCCCATCAGAGGGTTGGTGCAACGACCGAAGAATCCACGGTGAGAGCGAGACAATCGCCGGTAACCCTGGAAGGTTGAAGCCGATCAAGACCGAAGTCTGATCAAGCTCCCTTTATACCCCTTCACCCATGTCTTCACCATCTCCCGCAGGCGATGATGGCCTCTCTCATAAAGAGCCTGTGCATGGGTGCGCGGCTGATCGGGGCCAATCAGCACAGACCCCATCTTTCTCGTGGCATTCCACAGCCCTTGCACGAGATGGCCGTCCACGGTCGTGGCTGCATCCATGATGGCCACTGCGCTGCTGTCAGCGGCATCTGCACTCTCCTCATAGAACGCCTGCATAGCGCGAAATTCCAAAACGAGCCCGGGACTGTAACGCCGGTAGGCTTCGTCGTAGGTGGTTTTAGGCGTGAACATCGTATCGCCGGCAACGAGATTGAGGCTGACCGCGATCGGCTTGTCATCGAGCAGCAGGCTGTCCGTCACGGTCGTGATCCGCCCACGCCCGGCCATGAAGGCGAGGCGAGCAAAGCGAGCGTGCTGCGACCGGGCTAGGAAAGAACTGCCCGCCCGGCCCTTCCATCCCGCGTTCTCGATGGCAAGGAAGTCCTCGACGCGCTGCCGGATATCCGCGTCCTGGGTCGCTCTTTCGAAACGCAGCTTTCCCAATTCCTGGAGACGCCGCGTCGTACGCTGGACATCTTTGAGGCGCGCCTTCGAAACGAACTGCCTGCAATGAGCCTGGAAGCTGCCTGCAATGGCCGTCAAGCGCGGTCTCTCGTATTGGTAGATCGGCCGCAGCACGAGTTCATGCTGTCCCAGGACGCGGCGCCATCGCGTGATCAGCTGTCCCTCCAAGCCGATATGGTTGAAGCGCCACAGGGAGGGAAGCTCGCCCCGGCCGACGGCCACCGCCCATCGCTCCAATACGGCTTCAGCGTGGTTCCTGTGAACCAGCGGGGTGCAGCAAAACTGGTAGAGATTACCGGCGCCAACGGCGACGCCTCTCCCGCGTGGTCCGCGTCGATGAAAGGGAAACAGGCCCACGAGTTGCCCCGCCGCCGTCATCACGCCCATCCGGAGACCGAGATTTCGATCGATCGTCTGGAGCCCGGCAAGGACATAGGCGCGCCCATAGAACGGGTTCGGCTCCAGCGCGTGATGTGACAGCTCGTCCCAGCCGGCGGGATCGAGAGCACCGATCTCCCCGGCCTCGAGACATGTCAGGCCAATATCCGGTCGCGGCAAGCTGCCCGCCGCGAGATGCGGAGCGGGGCTTTGCGCCCCGTCCCCTTTGGGCGGATCCGCCACCCAACTCATGGCCGCTCCCCTGAAGTCGAAGCGGGCACCGGCATGTCGAGCTTTGCTGCGCCGTTTCCTGGGCGAGCCGCGAGCCAGCCAAGGCCAGCCGGAAGGATGAGTCCGAGGCGGCGATAGGCGACAGAAGCCATTAAGGCACCGCGCAGGCAAAGCCCGATCGCCATTGCCGCTGCCGCCCCCGTCGCGCCATAAGCGGGTATGAGGACGAGATGCGCCAGAAGGCCGGCAGCCAGCGCCGTCATATAAATGCGCGCGCAGGCGCGTTCCTGGCCGAGCATCGTGAGGACATCCTCCCCGGGACCAAGCGCGGAAGCGAGGAAAAGCCCGGCACACAGAACCGGGAGGTGCCCAGATGCCGCCGTGAACTCTGTGCCGAACAGGCCAAGGAGGTGGTGTCCCGCCAGGGAGAGGCAGGTCGCGCCCAGCCCGACAAGGACCGTCGCAGCGAGGGAAGTCCTCCCGACCAGCTTTTGCAGGCCTGCGCCGTCACGCGCTTCGCCGAGCACCGCATAGGTCTGCGCGGTTACGGCCGATGACGCATAGGGAACGTAGCCGAGGATCTGAACGAGACGCGTCGCCGCGAAATACAGCGCGGCCTCCTCGGCGGGCACGAAGATCGCGAGTACGATCATGTCCATGTTCTGAAACAGCACCTCGGCCGCTTCCACCCAAGCGATCGGCAAAGCGGTCCGCAACCATTGGGTCGGGCGGTAGAGTGGCCGCGCTCTGCGAAGCAGTGGCAGGACATGCGGAAGGATGAGCCAGGCCTGGATCAGGAGACTGGCGACCAGCCCGCCGATCGTGAGGCAAAGGACTGTGATTTCATCCGTGCTGCCGCCGAACAAGCTCAATGCCGCGAGCCCGAGAAGCAGTGCGAGATGACGCAGGAGGAAGGCTGGTGCGATGCCAAGGACCGGCCTGTCCAGACCGCGCGCGATCGCTTCGAGCAGATCCTGGGTCGCCAGAAGCGGTACGGCGCCAAGCGCCAGCGTACCGAGAGCCACATAGCGGCCGTCGATACCGGCCAGCGCCAGATGAAGGGCCAGAAGCCCTCCGCCGGCAAGGACAAGCGATGTGATCGCCACCATCGCGCCAGCCATTCGCAGCAGACCGAGCGCCAGATCCCCCGATCCCGCCGCGCGATAGACCGGCAGATGGCGATAGACGAGCTGACTCGTGCCGGCAGACGCCGCATGTCCAAGCAGCAGCAGCCATACCAGCATGACGCCGTACCGCCCGAACTCGTCCGGGCCGAGCATCCGGGCGGACATGGCCTGGCCGGCGAAGCCGAGGGCAGCGCCGGCCAGGCGGGCGCCCATCACAGTTGCGCCCTGTCCAACCTTGCCGAAGCCGGTGCGGGGCACGAGCGCACGGACCGAGGTCACGGTTGCGCGCAGCTTCACAGGACCTGCACCGCATGATCAAACAACGAGCACCAGGCAATGGCGCTCGCCGCCCGTTGACCGAAGCGCTCCCACAATCGTTCGCCAAAGTGATGGAGGCGATGGCGGGCGAGTCTGACCTGACTGACGATCGACCATAGATGGTCATTGCGTTTGACGAGGCGTTTCACCATGCCCTTGGCCATGACAAGAGGCGCGAGCATATGGCCGAGCGGGCTGGTGCCCACGACGCTGTCGAACAGCGGAACGGGATCGGTCCATTCGAGCTTGTAGGGAAAATCGCCCACGCCCATGTCGATGGATGTCACGCCGCAGGCGACGAGTTCGCGCAGGAGTTCCTGCATGAGAATGGCTGTCAGGCTGTATTTTGCGGCGGGCCCCGGTGCGGTTGAATTGATATACATGGAGTAGTGCGAACCGCAGAACGTGCCGCAGGCTGTCGCGACAATCTGCTCTCCTGCGTAGAGCGCATGAAAACACAGCGCCGGTCGCTCCGTGCCGAACGACTGGCGCGACGCTTCGAGGAAGAAGGATACGACCTCCTCACGCGCGAAGACATTGTCGATGCCCATCCGCGCGAAGCGCTGCCCACGCTGGGACAAGAAGGCGGCATGGATCGCGGCGAGCTCTGCGGGCGTCGTTGCCCTCCTGATAGCAATAGGCCCGAACAATTCGTTCAGCCGCCTCCTGCCACGCTCGATATTGGCGCGACGCTTGGCCCTGATGCGCCGGGCAAAGGTGCTGTCATCGATTGCGAGGCTGTAGAGATCATCGGATGCCCGCCAATGCGGCAGGACGAGCAGCGGGTTTTGCCGCTCGAACCAGGAGGGGGGCAAGTTCTTCAGATTGACCAGATCGAGCCGCCCGATCTCGCGCCGCACAAGGTCGAAAGCCGCGCGAAGCAAAGCGGCCGACAGGTGCGCCTCGGACCCATTTCCCATGATCAAGCAGCCGCTGCCCCCCAGCTCCGCTCCTATCAGCCGAGCCGTCACCACGCCGAAGCGTCTCGTGATGGCAAGGGGAAGCAGGGCAATCGGCCTTTGCTCCGCGAAAAAACCAACAGCCGCTATAGCCCGGCGCTCGTCCGGGACGGCGGTGAGGTAAGCCCGCAGAAAATCGAACCGCTGGTACGGGGTGAGAGAGCCGTCAGCTTCCAGTCTGCGCCAGACGCCTTCAACCGATTGCATGGACTGAAAAAGTTGCAGCGCGACAGGCAACGGTGCCCCCTCGATCGTCCCCACAGCAGGGCACTCGCCGGGAACTCTACCTATGATTTATTTCTGCATTGTTTCACAATTATAAGATGCATGACAGCATGACGCGCCCGGCTGCAGCGTCATTGATTTGCCACACCGATTTTGTCGTCGAAGCGGATGGCTTCGCTCGAAGGGAGATGGCGGATGGGATTGAGATCGCTGTGTGTGCTTGCGCTATGTCTGATCGTCGTCGCCTGTGCTGGCCCGCGGCCCCGCCATGCGATCGAGGAAGCCAGCACCCGTGATGCGCCGGCAGCCGCTGCAGCAATCTCCGAATTCCGGCGAAGTCAGGGTCTAGGTCCAGTCGTTGTCGACAGCCGGCTGAATGAAGCCGCCCTCCAGCAGGCGAAGGCCATGGCTGCCAGCGATACGCTGTCTCATACCATTGCCGGGGATTTCTCCAGCCGCATGCAAGGCATGGGCTTCATCTGGGGCTACAGCGCGGAGAACCTTGGCATGGGATACAGGGATCTCGCGGGCGCGATACGCGGATGGCAGAACTCCCCCGGTCATCGCAAGAACCTTCTCCTGCCACAAGCGACCCGTATCGGGCTCGCGCGGGCGCGCGGCGCCGGCAAGAACTACTGGGCACTTGTCCTGGCGAGCCCAGATATGACGCCAGACGGGCGCCCGAAGCTTTAGCGCTGTCACATGGATCAGCTAAAGCTTGAAAAATGCCGTGGATAGGACAACGAGTGAGGCGGATGCAGCGCTCTGATTCCGTCTGAGCGCAGGCATTCCCGCCCCGCCCAAAGCCGCAAGATACCGGATCCGAGCATGTCTGACGTCAGAGACACGACGGCTGAGGCGAATAGTTTTCGCAACGCGGAAGGGGAGATCTGGCCCTCCGTCATCGAGCGCGCCTCGACGGCAATACGCGCGGGCGACGGCAATGATCTGCGCGACCTGGTGGAAGACCTCCACGAAGCAGACGTCGGTTCCCTGCTCGAAGCGCTCCAGCCGGACGACCGTCCCCGCCTCATCAGCCTGCTCGGCAAGGATTTCGACTTCACCGCCCTCACCGAGGTCGACGACACTGTCCGCGAGGAAATCCTCGAGGAGTTGTCGAACGACGAGGTCGCCGAGGGCGTTCGCGATCTCGACGTCGACGATGCCGTCTATATTCTCGAGGATCTCGACCACGACGACCAGGCCGAGATCCTGGAGAAGCTGCCGGCGCTGGAACGGATCGCGCTCCAGCGCAGCCTCGACTATCCTGAGGAATCGGCCGGCCGCCGCATGCAGACGGACTGCATCGCCGTGCCTCCCTTCTGGAGCGTCCGGCAGACGGTCGACTACATCCGCGACACGCCGGATCTCCCCGACACCTTCTACGAAGTGTTCATCGTCGATCCCGCTCACCGCCTGCTCGGCGCCGTCCCCCTCGACAAGCTGATGCGGGCGCGGTGGGGCGATCGCATCGACACCATCGCCACCGAAGACCACCAGCGCGTCCATGCGACCGACGACCAGGAGAAAGTCGCGCTCCTGATGCAGCACTACAACCTCGTCTCCGTACCCGTCGTCGATGACAGCGAGCGCCTGGTCGGCGTCATGATGGTCGACGACATCGTCGACGTGCTCGACGAGGAGGCGGACGAGGACCTGAAGGCGCTAGGCGGCGTCAAGGCCGACGAAGAGCTGTCCGACAGCGTTTGGAATACGGTCAAGGGCCGTTTCCCCTGGCTGTTCGCCAATCTCCTCACCGCCCTCGTCTCCGCGACCGTCATCGACACTTTCGAAGCCTCGATCCAGGCCATGGTGGCGCTCGCCGTGCTGATGCCGATCGTGGCGTCCATGGGCGGCAACGCCGGCACCCAGACCATGACGGTGACCGTGCGCGCCATCGCAACGCGCCAGCTCGGGCGGGCCAATGCCTGGCGCGTCATCCGCCGCGAGATGACCGTGGGGCTGATGAACGGCGTCGGCTTCGCGCTCCTGCTCGGCACCATGGCCGCGCTCTGGTCCGGCGTCCCGGGCCTCGGCGTCATCATCGGGCTAGCCCTCATGATCGTGCTGACCGCCGCGGCCATTGGCGGCATCCTCATCCCCCTCGCGCTTCACCGCTTCAAGATCGATCCGGCGGTATCATCAGGCCCCTTCGTCACAACTGTCACCGATGTGATCGGATTCTTTTCATTTCTTGGCATCGCGACGCTGTGGTTAAGTCGGTCGTAAAGAGAACTTAAATCTTTTCAGTCAAAACGTTGACTTATGCTCGCGTTTTCCTCCTCCACCCTTCGTAAAGCCCTCTCCGTGGCCGTCGCCCTTGTCGTCAGCGCCTGCGCTGGACCGGCACGCGATCCCGTCCCGGAGGACTACCCCATCCACGGCATCGACGTGTCGCGCTGGCAGGGCGACATCGACTGGAACGCCGTGCGACGAGGCGGGGTCTATTTCGCCTGGATCAAGTCGACCGAGGGCGGCGACCACAAGGATCCCAAGTTCGAAGAGAACTGGTATGCGGCGAAGGCGGCAGGCGTACCGCGCGGCGCTTATCACTTCACGTACTGGTGCCGGCCGGCGCGTGAACAGGTCGAGTGGTTCAAACAGGTCGTCCCGTACGATCCCGAAGCACTGCCGCCGGTTCTCGATGTGGAGTGGAACGGCCATTCCAAGACCTGCCCGAAAACCATTCCGCGCGCTCAAGCACGAGCGGAAATGCGTATCATGCTGGAGGAGATGGAGCGCGCCTACGGTAAGCGGCCGGTGATCTACACGGACATCACGTTCTTCAACGACGTGATCAAGGATGACTTCGAGGCCTACCCGATCTGGGTCCGCAGCATCCGCCGCTATCCCACGAGCCGCTTCGACCACAGGAACTGGTGGTTCTGGCAGTATACAGCGGTGGGCCAGGTGCCGGGCATCAAGGAAAAGGTGGATCGCAACGCCTTCTTCGGCACGGCCTCGATGTGGGAAAAGTTCCTCAACGGAACGCTCTGACCGTTCTTGATGGGTGGCGCCCAGGGTCATCCCGGCCGCGCGACCACCACTCAAGCAAACACACTCTTGCGATGACTTGTTGACCGGCCGCCGGTAAGCTGGCGGCCAATGACAACGGCAAGGGAGGCGTCCATGGCGCCCGGCGCATTTTCGGGACGGGGTTTCGGGCTCGGATTTGACCTCGGTGAGACCGCCGACGCCATCCGCGAGACGGTACACAGCTTTGCGGCATCTGAAATCGCCCCCCGTGCCGAAGAGATCGATCGCAGCAACATCTTCCCGCGTGACCTCTGGCCCGCCATGGGCTCCCTCGGCCTCCACGGCATCACCGTCGAGGAGGAGTACGGCGGCGCGGGTCTCGGCTATCTCGAGCATTGCATCGCGATGGAAGAGGTTTCGCGGGCATCGGCGTCGGTCGGTCTGAGCTACGGCGCTCACTCAAATCTCTGCGTCAACCAGATCCGTCGCAACGGCAGCCCGGCGCAGAAGGAGCGTTACCTGCCGAAGCTCATCACCGGCGAGCATGTCGGAGCTCTCGCCATGTCGGAGCCTGGCGCGGGCTCCGACGTCGTGTCGATGAAAACCCGCGCCGAGAAGCGCGGCGACCGCTACATCCTCAACGGCAACAAGATGTGGATCACCAACGGGCCTGTGGCGGACACGCTGGTGGTCTATGCGAAGACGGATCCGGCGGCGGGACCTCGCGGGATCACCGCGTTCCTGATCGAGAAGGAGATGGCGGGCTTCGCCACCGCGCAGAAGCTCGACAAGCTCGGGATGCGTGGGTCCGATACCTGCGAATTGATTTTCCAGGATTGCGAGGTGCCGGCGGAGAACGTGCTAGGCACCGAAGGTGAAGGCGTCAGGGTGCTGATGTCGGGCCTCGATTATGAACGCGCGGTGCTCGCCGCAGGTCCCATCGGGATCATGCAGGCCTGCCTCGATGTCGTCCTGCCCTATGTGCATGAGCGCAAACAGTTCGGGCAGTCTATCGGCGAGTTCCAGCTCGTCCAGGGCAAGCTCGCGGACATGTACGTCACCACGAATGCAGCGCGTGCTTATGTCTATGCGGTGGCTCGCGCTTGCGACCGCGGCGAGACCACCCGCCAGGATGCAGCTGGCGCCATCCTCTATGCCGCCGAGCGCGCCACCCAGTGCGCGCTCGATGCCATCCAGCTTCTCGGCGGCAATGGCTACATCAACGATTATCCGACCGGACGGCTTCTGCGCGACGCCAAGCTTTACGAGATCGGAGCTGGCACGAGTGAGATCCGACGCATGCTGATCGGCCGCGAATTGTTTTCTCAAACAGCTTGATCCCCTCCGTGGGAGGATCATCGCGCCCTCGGTCCAATTCGGGAGGCGCGACACGCTGATGCGGGGCGGAAATCACAACAGAAAATAATAGAGTGCGCTCGCGCACATCGTGCAGTCGCTACCGGCGCCAACTATTGCGCTCCAAAGCGCGCGATCCCCAGTCATGAAATGAAATTCCTCACAGGCAAGATTAGAATCATTTCAAGAAGCCCGTCTCTTTGCAAGAGACGGGCAGATCAATACTGATTATAGCCGACCAAACTTTTCCTTAATTCCAATAATAGCTTAAATTATATAACGACCCAGAAAGACGCCTCCAGGTTATACAGAAACACCCGCGCGCACTCTTGAATTCTTCGCAAATATCCGAGCCGTCTCATATCATTAGCTTGATTTGTGACGTTTGCACGAACCCGGACGATCGTGGCAATGTCACGTGACAATGCTGATGCTTGTCGCAATCGTCACTGAGTCGGCGGTGACAGGCTAAGCCCGTATGGACCAAATGGACTTCGTAGCGATGAGCTCACCTGCAACGACGGACCAGACGAACGGCGCTCCGGCGCCGGAAGCCAAGCAGACCTTCGGGACGGAGGGGATCGCGCCGATGGAGCGCGCGAGCCTGGTGACCCGCATTCTCATGGGCATCGTCGGTTGGGCCGAGGGGCTGAACCTCAAGTATTCCAAGGTCGGCAACCCGCCTGTCTACGACAAGGCCACGTTCCCCTGGGCATTCGAGATCGAGAAGGAAGCCCATCTCATTCGTGCCGAGCTGGATAAGGTTCTGCTGCGCCAGAGCGAGCTGCCGTCGTTCCAGGACATTTCGACGGACGTGAAAACGATCAGTCAGGATACGGGCTGGAAGACGTTCTTTCTCGCCGGCTACGGGCTGAAGTCCGAAAACAATATCAAGCAATGCCCGGAAACCTGGCGCATCGTGCAGAAGATCCCGGGATTGAAGACGGCCATGTTCTCGATCTTCGAGCCCGGCAAGCACCTGCCGGCCCATCGCGGTCCTTACAATGGCGTGCTGCGCCTGCATGTCGGCCTGATCGTTCCGGAGCCACGAGACAAGCTCGCCATCCGCGTCGACAAGCAGATCTGCCATTGGGAAGAAGGCAAGGCGCTGATCTTCGACGACGCCTTCAATCACGAGGCTTGGAATCACACGGACAAGACCCGTGTGGTCCTGTTCGTCGATTTCGTGAAGCCTCTGCGCTTCCCTGCGCGCCTAGTCAACTGGGCGCTCCTGAACATCGCGATTTTCACACCCTTCATTCGGGAAGGGCTCGACAACCACAACGAATGGGAAAAGCGTTTCTATGCGGAGGCGGAAGCGCTCCGCAACAAGGCTAGCTGATAGCATTCGCCCGAACTGGAGCCCTGCCCATGGCCACTGTCGCGTATCCCACCGTTCACGCCAACGGCGCCAACATGCCGGTCCTCGGACTCGGCACCTGGCAATCCCGCAATGACGAGGCCTCCGCGGCGGTCGAAGCAGCGCTCCAGAACGGCTATCGGCACATCGACACCGCGATAGCCTATGACAACGAGGAGGCCGTCGGCGAAGGGCTGCGCTCCGCAGGCGTACCGCGCGAGAGTATTTTCATCACCACGAAGGTGCCTCCCGAGCAGATCGGCTCTGGCGCGCTGGAGCGCGCGACCGAAGCAAGCCTCAAGCGACTGAAGCTCGACTATGTCGATCTCGTCCTCATCCATTGGCCCAATCCATCAATTCCCCTCAAGGAATCGATGCGGGCCCTGAACGCCGCGAAACGCGAAGGTCTCGCGCGTCATATCGGGGTGTCCAACTTCCCCGTGGCACTCGTGGAGGAAGCGGTCCACCACAGCACCGAGCCGCTCGCCACGAATCAGTGCGAGTATCATCCGCGTCTCGACCAGAGCGCGGTGCTTGCGGCCTGCCGGCGTCATGGGATCGCATTCACCTCCTACGCTCCCCTTGGCCGGACGAAGATTCTCGCAGATCCAGTGATCGCGGCGATCTCTGAACGGACAGAACGGACCCCAGCGCAGGTCGTGCTACGCTGGCATATCCAGCAGCCCGAGGTGGTCGCCATCCCGAAGTCCCAATCTCCAGATCGCATTGTGGAGAACAGTCGCATCTTCGATTTCGCGCTCGATGACGACGACATGGCGGCGATCTCGGCCCTGGCACGGCCCGACGGACGGCTGATCAACCCAAGCTGGGGACCACAATGGGACGGCCCGAAATAGCCTAAATCCACAGCAATAGTCGGTAGCTAGCCTGCGCATGCAAAGCCCTGCCGGGCGTCTGACGCGTTGATCGTTACCGTGAGCTTTGCCATGATCCCGCCTCCTGTCCGGGCTATAGGCTCGCCCATGAAGTGCTTCGGCCCCACCATTTTCGCCATCGCCTGCCTCGCCGCCGCCAGTGCGTTCGCGGGCGAGGAGAACAAGGGCGTCAACGCTTTCGGGCTTACGCCGAAGCTCGTCGCAGCCCAGTCGGACAGCGAGGTCATCGAATCCTGCCTCGCCGGCAGCGCCGAATCCCCCTACGCCTGCATTGGATCCGTCGCTGTCGTCTGCGTGAAGCTGACCATGCCTCAGGGAACACGGCACGAAGCCTCCTGCACCGAGCGTGAACGCACGGTCTGGCAGACGCGGCTGGAGGCATCCATCACAGAGGTCAACCGCTCTCTTCCGGCCAGCGCGCGCAAGCGCTTCGCCACGCTGCAGCGTGCTTGGCAGAACTATTACACGCTGAAATGCGACTTCATGAGCGACGACCTACCGCAGGAGCGCTCGGCAACGATGCAGAAGGGATGTCAGTTGCGCGAGATCGCCGCCCGTTCCATTGAGGTCGAGCGTTATCTCAAGCACCAGAAGAAAAGGCAGCGCAGCTGAGCGCCTGTGTCGGCGGCCCGCGTGATCGTGATCGCGCGCGAGGCATAGAACAGCCCCTTTGCTGCCATGCCGGCGTAAACGGCCGGGTACTGACGGAAGCTGTTAAGCTTTCGCCTTTTGAATAAACGGCTGATTCCCGCAGTCGGACGCGCTCATGTTCTTTTACGTATCGAAGATCATCTGGTTCCTGACGGCGCCTTCGACCCTCATGATGGCGACAGTGTGCCTCGGCGCCTTGCTCCTGTTTACGCGGTTCTTCAAGGCGGGCCGGGTTCTTGTCGCGCTCGGCGCGCTCGGGTTTCTCGTGTTCGGCTCGAGCCCGGTGCCCCGCCTGATGATCCGGGAGCTCGAGCGCCGCTTTCCGCCCGCCGCGGGGGACGCCGCCGCATCGGCGCGGCCGGTTGACGGCATCATCGTGCTCGGCGGTGCGCTGGACTATCGGCGCGGTCAGATGCGCCTCACCGACGCGGGGGCTCGTGTGTCAGCCGCGCTGGCCCTCGCCCACCACAATCCCGAAGCGCGCGTCGTCTTCACCGGGGGGCACGATGCCATTCTCCTGCGCTCGCCCGTATCGGAAGCCGAGATGGCGCGCGATCTCTTCCAGTCAGCATCGCTGTCCGACAGTCGCGTGATCTACGAGGGCCAGTCGCGCAATACGCACGAGAACGCCCTCTTCACCGCGAAGCTGGTGACACCGCAGCCCGGCGAGCGCTGGCTTCTCGTCACCTCCGCCTTCCACATGCCGCGTGCGATGGGCACGTTCCGCGCCGCCGGCTTCGATGTGGAGCCCTATCCTGTCGATTTCCGCGCCGACGACAGCATCGACGACATCAGGCCCTTCCGGATGGTCTCCGAGGGGCTGCGCCTCACCGACCTCACCGTGCGCGAGGCCATGGGGCTGATCGCCTATCGCCTCAAGGGCTATACGGATGCGCTCCTGCCCTCCCCGACCAACGGCGCGGCAGCGGCAGCGGCAGCGCTCAATCGAGCCGAGGCGGCCCCAGCCGGTAGACGCCCTTGAAATCTGAGGGATCGGCGGGCTTGCCCTTGCGGTAGATGACGAGGCGACCCTCCTCGGCCAGCCGCACCGCCGTCCGCCGCACCGGCTGCATGATGCGGCCCCAGGACTCCGGCGCCGCGCCGGCCAGGACGCGTGCGACGTCGGTCGGGTCGAAGGTCTTGCCGGGCGCGCAGCGCGCGGCGAGATCGAGCATCGCCCTTTCGAGATCCACTTCTGAAATCCGTATCGGCCCGGTCATTCCGCGTCACTCATTCGTCTCACCCATCCCTCGCATCGCTATCCCCAGGCCGCAGATCGTCATCAGGACCAAGCGCAGCCAAGGCTTCCGAGGAGAACTGACGGCGCCACATCACGGCGAGAACGCCTGAGGTCGTCAGCATCAACGCATAGGGATTGATGAACCAGCCGAGATAGGCAAGCGCAAAGAAGATGGAACGTTGGCCGCGGTTGAAATGGCGGGCCGCCGCGATGCTCATGTTAGCGGCGCGGCGCGCGGCCAGCATCGCCTCGGGCCGTTCGCGGTCAATGGCCATCGGCGTCGCACCCATGAGGATCGCGGCATAGTTGAAGAGGCGATATGACCAGGCGAATTTGAAGAACGTATAGCCGAAGATGACGACAAGGCCGATGACCTTCACCTCCCAGGCCGCCCGCGAAACGGGAACGCTCATCGGCAGATCGGCGAGAAAGGCGAGCGCCTCGTCGCCGGAGCGCAGCAATGCCAGCGCGCCGCCGAGCGCGATGATGGAGCTCGATGCGAAAAAAGCCGCGCCGTTCTGCAAGGTCCCCATGATCGCGGTATCGATCATGCGCAGGTCCCGCGAGAGCATCTGCTGCATCCAGAGGTGGCGGACACGATGCATCCGGCTGTTGAGGCCGCGCGTCGCGAAGCGGCTATCTTCCACCATGAAGCGATAGCCAAGCCAGGCCGCGATGAAGAACACCAGCCCCACATAGTCGGCCACAGTCAATGGATGCCTCCTGATTCTGCAGCGCAGTCGTCGTGCATGTCCACTTGCCTTCAAGTCACGAAGGCGCCCCCATCCCTTGATTTTCACGCAACCCGAAAGGACTACCGTTTCATACTTTCACGGATTGCTCTCATGCAACCCGTGAGCGGTCAAGACGTGCCAACGAGGCCGCCCCCTGGCACGTCCCACCGGCCAAGAACAGTTCTCCATTAAAAAATTGATATTAAGATCTATTTAATATTAGAATACATCCGCAAGATTGGGGAGAGTCTTCATGGTTACAGTGACATCATTGAATGCAGTTGACTACGGGGTCACACCAAACACTGGCACTGATCAGTCACTGTCATTGAAGAATGCCGTGGATGCCGCAGCAGCTCAAGGACTTCCACTCTTCATACCAGATGGCACATACCACGTTGGTGAAATCGTTATCGATCGGCCCGTGGAGATCATCGGAAGCCCGGCGGGAACGAAACTGCTGCCTTTTGGAACCACAGCGACCTGTTGTCTGCGCGTCCAGCCGCTTCCAGGGAACAGTGAGATCGGGCGGGTGACGATACGGGATATGGTCGTCGACGGCACCGACACGCCCTTTCCCCCGGGCAACATAATAAACGGGCTGATCAGCGTGGATTCATGCCGATCCATCCATATTGAGAATTGTCAGACGCTCAATTCCAACGGATCGGGAATTTATCTCTATAAATCGCAGGGAAAGGTGACGGGCTGCACGTCAAGCAACAGCCTTTCATTTGGTATATTTTTGATTGATTCCATTGGAATGATCATATCGACCAATATACTGACCCAAAACAGGAACAATGGCATTGGGGTTTGGCGATATATACGCAGTTTCGACGGATCGATCATCCAGGATAATAAAATCAGCAATACGGATAATGTCGCCGGGGGAACAGGCCAATACGGGAATGGCATATCGAGCTTTCGCGCGGGTGGAATAACGATAGCCGGCAATAATATTTCCGGATCGTCCCTGTCCGCGATCCGTGTGAATAGCTGCGATGATGCAAAGGTCACAAACAATTATTGTTATGATTCGAAAGAAACAGCGATTTATATCGAAGCGCCGGACGGGTCAAGTGACCCCACTATCATCTATGAGGGCGGAATAGTCACCGGTAACATCGTCAAATATTCAGGCTTTGGAATAAGCGTCGTCAATGTCGATGCCGGGGGTCGCCGCGTCATCGTATCATCCAATCAAGTCATTGACTCGGAAGTAAGAACCGTTCCCTACGGAACCGGCCCGGCGCAGACGACTGGCGCTGGCATCGGCGGCCAGGGCGATGTCCTGATCAACGGGAACATGGTGGAGAATGCGGCAGGATACGCGATCTCCGTCTATCCGACCAACGTCAATACCGGAAAATTGGGAACACAGAAGATGTTCGATGTCGTGACGGCCAACACCGTCCGAAACGCCCCTGGCGGCATCGCACTGATCCGCGCGGACACGACCTACGGTCGAATTCTTGTCGGCGGCAACCTGATTACGGGCTACGCGACATCCGGCGACCTGTCCGGCGCTATCGTTCCCGCCGTCTACAACGGCGCGACCGGGGTCATCAGCCGGGAACCGGGCTCGACGGATCTTGGAAATGCGAGTTCCTCCACCCTGAGCAACGTCACCCTCTACCAGAACTACGCCTTCAATTGATAGCCGCGGAAGAACCGCAAACTTGCCGATCATGGACGTGGCGAGCTCAAGCCGCCACGGTCCGCCGGGCGGGACGGCGGTAGTGGTCGAGTTCCTCGACGACGGTTTCAGGCATGCCGCGCTGGCTGCGCAGGATGAAGGTCAAGAGCGTCTCGTCGACCTGAGCCGCCTCGCGGACGATCTCATGGGCGAGGCGGAGCGCCACCGGGGTCGGGCCGCCACCGGCGCCCAGCGAGACGACGAGCCAGTGGGCGTCCTCGCCGCGCACGATGCCGCTGGGACGCTCGCCCCAAACCACATAGTCCACGATGAGGGCGATCACCACGTCGCCCCAGGCGCGTGACGTTGGGTTGACGATGCGATCGACGGCGATCAGCGCGTCCGCCTCCGCGCGGGTCGCGATGCCGTCCGCAAGGATGTCGGCCTGCAGCCGCTGCACGTCCTCGTCCGAGATGCTGTTGTGATCGAGGGCCCTGTCCACGAACTCACGAAGCTTCTTGTTGATCATAACCGACGCCTCCGCGGCCTTATTTTTTGCCGCTTGATTGCCTTTGATGCGTCAACCTTCGTGCAACCCTCCTAGCCAACCCGTTAATGCGAAATGGTTGCTGGATTTTCAGGTTAAGCGATGCTGATCAGGTGTGGTTGATCAAATCTTGTCGGCTAAAGGTCGGGCGGTGAAAAAGCTTGGCTTTCATTGGAAAAATCCGCCCAAACCCTTGCTTTACCCTGCATTAAGCAGAACCCTAGCTCAGCGCATCGAGATGTGATTTGCGCTTGGCGAAGCATCCGGCGAGCGTCCTGGGAGCAACCATGAGCAAGGATTTGGCCCTCGAGAGGGCCCAAAGGTTACTGGAGACATTGCCCCTTGTTGACGGTCACAACGACCTGCCTTGGGTCATCCGGATCGATCGCGCGGCGCGAGGAGATGTCGCCGCGTATGACCTCACCCGCGTCCATCAGAACACGGATACGGACATTCCCCGCATGAAGGCCGGGCGGCTCAGCGCGCAGTTCTGGGCCGCCTTCCTGCCGACGGCCGTGCCGCATCCCGCGCGAACCACGCTCGAGCAGATCGACCTCATCAGGCGCATGAACGCGCTTTACCCGGACGTGTTTCTGCCGGCGACACGGGCGAGCGACATCCTCCGCGCTAAGAAACAAGGCAAGATCGCCTCCTTCATGACGGTGGAGAGCGGCGTCGGGCTGGAGAACAGCCTCGCCCCCCTGCGCATCTGGCAGGCCGCCGGCGTGCGGCTGATGACGCTCTGCCACAACGAGACGCTCGATTGGGTGGATTCGGCCACTGACGCGCCGCGCCATGGCGGCCTCACCGCCTTCGGCCGCGCCGTGGTGCAGGAGTTGAACCGCCTCGGCATGATCGTCGATTGCGCCCATGTGTCGGTGGACGTCATGCACCAGGTGCTCGATATCTCGCACGCGCCCATCGTCTTCTCGCATTCCAACGCGCGCGCCCTCTGCGACCATCCTCGCAACGTGCCGGACGACGTGCTCGATCGGCTGAAGGCGAACGGCGGAATCGTGATGGCGACCTTCGTGCCAGACTTCATCAATCAGGCCTCGCGTGACTGGACACGCCCTTTCAAGGACGCCTACGGCAAGAACGCCGAAAACATCAACGTGCTGGCCGCCATGCGGGCGCGAAGCCGCGAAGCCGGACCGCAGCCGCGCGCCACATTGGAGCAGCTTGCGGACCATATCGAGTATATCGCCGACCGCATCGGCCCCGCCCATGTCGGGATCGGCTCGGATTTCTTCGGCGGCCCGACGCCGCAGGGGCTGGAGGACGTCAGCCGCTTCCCTCATCTCCTCGCCGAGATGATCCGCCGCGGCTGGTCCGATGAGGCCGTCGCCGGGCTTGCGAGCGGCAATTTCCTCCGCGTCTTCCGCACTGTGGAACGCGTCGGCATCCGCCTGCGCAAGACCGAGACGCCGGCGCTCGGACAAACCGGCGACTTTCCCGCATGATCCCGCCGCCGGACCACCGCGCCGCCATTTGCCTGACGCCAGACGCGCGCTATTTCAAGGCGGCCATCGTCGCGGCACGCTCCGTGCTGGCGCAGGAGCCGGATATCCCGGCCAGCATCGTCATTCTCTGCGATGCGCATGATGTCGCACCGGGCTATGACGCCATGGCGGCCGATTTGCGCGCCCGCATTACCCTACTGCCCTGGGAAAAATCGTCCGAGACGGCCGCCCTGCCGCTTGGGCGGCATGTCACCCATGCCGCCTATCGCCGGCTCTTTCTCCCGGCGCTGCTCGACGGGCACTACCAGCGCATCGTCTATCTCGATGCCGACATGGTCGTCATGCGTCCCGGCCTGTCACGGCTGCTCAGTCTGCCGCTTCATGGCCGACCGCTGGCGGCTGCCATCGACATGATCTTCCTCAAGGATTTCGAGGACGGGCCGCTCACCGCGGAATTCCGCGCCTATCGCGCTGGCCTCGGCCTGCCGCTGGAACGTCCCTACTTCAACTCCGGCCTGCTCGTCATCGACCCAGACCTGTGGCGCGCCCAGAGGGTAACGGAGAAGGCCCTGGCCTTCCTCGCGGCCGCGCCGGCGCGCTGTCAGTTTCACGACCAGAGCGCCCTCAATGCAGTGCTGCAGGACAGCTGGCTTGCCCTTTCGCCCCGCTACAACTTCATGGGGGACTTCCAGCTTCTCGATCTGGAATCCCTGATCGCGCCGGTGGTGATGCATTTCGTCAATCATCCCAAGCCCTGGCATTTCGCAGAATGGGCGGGCGAGGACCGGTTCGCGCAGATCTACCGCGAGGCCTTGACGGCTACGCCCTGGGCAGCAGATGCCGTGCCCTCGCCTCATGCCTTAGAGGTCCCCGCGTCCTTGTCACCTGCCTTCGCGGCCTTTCGCCGGAGGCTGCTCGCCTATCTCAGGACCCAGGCTTTCGCGGACACGCCGCCGGGCTGGCCTTGAGGCGGCGCCCGGTCGTGGGCCGTGCTTCCGGATCTCGCGTCAGCGAGGAGCCCGGCACCCATGAACACGACGGCAGCCAAAAGGAGGCTTCGGGCCGACACCTCCATAATTTGCCGCAGTGATCATGGGTTCAGGGCTCGCCCCTTCGGCCGCCCCAGAATGACCCAGAGCTTCGGTGTGAAATCAGCGCGCTGCCGGGCTCGCTCTGATCACGTCCGCGACAGCGCGAACAGGCGGGCGGCGGCGGCGAAGTCGAGCCAACGCGCTTCACGGCGAGCGCTGGCTTCCTCATCCTCCCCCCAGACCTCGATCTGGGAATCCTCGTCCACATGGGCCGCGGTCCACGCCTCTGCCGGCGAGAGATGACCTTCGGCGACCGCGAGAGCCAGCAGCACCGAGCCGCTGAGAGTCGTCATCACATTGAGCGCGGCCAAGGCGAAGGGCTCGGTATAGCGTTCCACCCGCGCCGCCACCGCCTCCAGAGCGGCCGCCGGCTGCTCGACATGCATCACTCCCTCGGCGAGAATGAAGCGCGCGCCAAGCTCCGCCTTGGCCCAAGCGAGCACAGGGTCCCACAGCGCTGTCTGGCGCGTGACGAGCTTCTCGGGATGGTCGGCCCTGTAGCACAGGAGATCGGAGCCCGCATAGCGGACGATCTCGGCGGCAACTGCCTCGCCATTGTCAGCCACGCCGTCAATGGCCGAATTGGCAAGTCGCGTCAGCGGCATCTGGCGCGGATCGATCACGCCCTCCTGAGCCGCCCACTCGGCCGCGACTGCCTCGGCGAGGGCGGACGTCGGAAACTGAAGCGACTTACGCCCCGGCGTCCGCGCGCCCCGCCCGTCGAGCACCAGCGCGAAGCCATCCGGCCGCGCATCCACACCCGCCACGGTGTAGAAGCGCTTCGGAAGATCGGGGGAAAGCGATTCAGACGGCATGAGAAAGTTGTCCTTATCGGCGCAAGGCTGGTGACATTCCTTTCTTTAACCGCGATCTCGCCTATCGGCCAAGGATCGTCTGAGAAGCGGAATGGGAGAAGCGTCGCAAAGGCGCCCTCCGCCATGGCTCAAACGCTCTCGGCGCACGTTCCCTCTCACTGACCCTGTTTGGCGAGCCAGCCGCGCATGAAGGCGATTTCCTTGTCCTGAGCGGCGACGATCTCCTCCGCGAGCTTACGGATCTCCGGGTCCTTGCCGTGCTCCAGCACGATCTTCGCCATGGCCACGGCGCCCTCGTGATGCGGGATCATCTGGCGGACAAAATCCACGTCGGCGTTTCCCGTATAGGGAATGCTCATCGCGCCATGCATCGCGGCGTTGGCCGCCTCATAGGCCTTCGTGGACGGTGATGCGGTGGGCGCGGCCTGCGCGGGCGCGCCATGACCGGCATGAGGATTGGCCGGCTGCGCGAACGCGGGCTGGGCGGCCAGTGGCATCAGGGCAACTGCGGCGAGAAGTTGCATTCTCAGTGGCATAGAGGCTCCCATTATCAGCTTTGATCTCGTCGCAAGACAGGTCCGGACGCGATCTATCGCAGATGGTCGACGCTTGCCCCGTGGCAAGGTCAAGGCCTGTTGTTCTCCATGTTTGTGATCCCGCTCACCAACTCGCCTTGAGCCCAACGGAGAAGATCGCCATCTCAAGGGATGCGCCGGCACAGTCGCGGCAATGATCAAACCCGAAATCGTCGGACTCGCGGTCGAATCCGTAAAGCGCAACAGATCCCCGCCCCTCTCCCACACGTTGATAGTCCGCCTTCGCCACCAACGAAAAATTATCCGCCAAGCGATATTCCGCGGCAAGGCTCGCGCCGATCATCCGCACATCACGGAAGTTCTGGGGAGATACTAGCGCGCGATAGATGTGATGATCGACGGCGGATCCCCAGCCGAATAGACTTCCTGTAAGGTCTACCGACAGCGACCAACGAGCAAACTCGTATTGTGCGCGGAGACCCATATAGGGGATATGCCAATCTTGCCTGTATGTGATGCCAAGATCGTCCGAAATCACCCCCGTTTCATCTCTGAAACCATCGTGACTATAGACGAATGAGCCACCGTAATCTTTCCATTTGAAATGAAGCTCCTTGTAGCCTCCCAGCACGGATAGCCGGAAGCCCGCATGTTCCCAGAGCCGAGCGGCAAGGTTAAGGTCGAGCTGGACGGCGCGTGGCATGGTCGTCCTGCCATTCGACCAGTCTGTCCAAGACTCGAAACCAGCATAGCCGTTCGACCAGTCAAAATCGTCTACGGCGCCAGAATGGGCAACGCCGGTCCAAGCGCCCAGGGAAAGGGTCAGCCAGTCCAGCGGACTGAAACTGGCCGAGCCGCCCAGCACAAGCGCCTTGTCGATCTGCCAGTTGAGCTGACTGGCCTTCGCGTCGCCATCAAATAAAAGCTCCGTCGCCTGCCCTGTCAGATAGCCGGAATAAACCGAGAAATGCCACCGATCGGCTTTGAAGTCTGCTTGGCGCGTCGCTTCTACATCGCGCGCCTGTGCAACGCCGGCGGGCACAAGCAACATCGCCAAGACGATATGCCTCAACAGAGAAATCATACTGGAATCTCCTCACCTGGTGGGGCGAAAAGATCCCTTCCACCGGCTATCGTCTAAGCAAGGCACGTTGATTGCGTTGCAACTCGCCACGCTTCCCCGGCAATCCCTATGAGTAGACCTTACTCCTCCGGCGCTTCGACGATCGGGTCGTAGAGGCTTGTATCAAACCCAAGAAGATTCCACGTCTGCTGCATATGCGGCGGCAGAGGTGCCGTGACATCAATGGGTTTGCCCGTGCGCGGATGCGGAATGACGATGCGTCGCGCCAGGAGATGCAGCTTCTTCTGGATGCCGCCGGGCAGTTCCCAGTTCTCGATATCGAAATATTTGGGATCGCCGACGATGGGATGGCCGATATGAGCGGTATGCGCGCGCAGTTGGTGTGTGCGCCCCGTGACCGGCTTCAGCGAGAGCCAGGCGAGTTTCTGCGCCATGGTATCCACCAGGGCGTAATAGGTCACCGCGTGGCTGGCGCCGTCGTCGCCATGCCGCGCCACGCGCATGCGGGCATCGCCGTCGATGGCTTCCTCCTTCGCCAGATAAGTGGAGATGCGGCCCTGCTTAACGCGGGGTACGCCCGCTACCAGCGCCCAGTAGACCTTGCGGGCGGAGCGTGACCGGAAGGTCTTCGCGAGCGTGGCCGCAGCGAGCCGCGTCTTAGCGATGACGAGGCAACCGGCCGTGTCCTTGTCGAGGCGGTGCACGAGACGGGGCTTCTGGCCGTCGGCATCACGTAAGGCCTCGAGCAAGCCATCGACATGCCGCGTGGTGCCAGAGCCGCCCTGGACGGCTAGTCCCATCGGCTTGTTGAGAACCATCACATCACCATCTTCATATAATGTGATGGACTTCAGAAACTCCGTATCCGCCTGATCCCTGCCGGCAGCGCGCACAGGCGCCTTCCGCTCCTCGAGCTTGAGCGGCGGGATGCGGACGGATTGGCCAGCCGCCAACCGCTCATTGGGCTTGGCCCGCTTGCCGTCGATGCGCAGTTCGCCCTTGCGCACGATGCGCTGAATATGGGTGAAGGCGAGTTGCGGGAACCGCGCCACGAGGAAGCGGTCGACGCGCATGTCCGCCTCGTCTGGTGTCACGACGAGGGTCTGCACGCCGGTCGCCAAGGTCTCGGAGGCTTCCGCCTTTTGCTTCTGCTTGGGCGACACACGGGAAACTGGGGAGCCGGCCCGCGCCTGAACCGGGGTCTTGCGAGTGGGCTTCTCATCATGCGGGCGACGTCCCCCGGCGGTCTCCGGACCATCGCCATGGCTGCGCTTCAGGGTACCCGTTGTCATATCATCCGCCGAGCGCGAACGACGATCAGCCACACCCGGCCGGGGCGTCCGCCCCGCTGGCCGGGAGGAACGCTGGCGCGGCTTGGCAGAGCTTGCTTCGAAGGCTTCGGTTTCGCTATAGCTCTCCAACCGCTCGCTGTTGGCAGAGCGCCCAAGGCGCTGCTGGCCGACGGTTGCAGCCTTGGGCGCAGCTGCCCGCGTCGGCGCAGACGCCGCCCTGGATGCGGACGTGCCCTTTTGGGCATAGGTTCCTTTCGGCGCGGGGTAGCGCTTGGAACCGGCGCCTCGCGACGACGAATGCCCGAAGGTGGAACCGCCACCCTGCCCTTTCGAGCCACCACTTCGGCCGCGCGGCGGCCTACCCTTGTTCTCACTCATGCAAAACTCTCACGCAAGGTTCCGGACAATGGCAAGCCCCGCAGCGAGCGCCAGAATCGAAATGACAACAGAGCCCAGGACATAGCCCAGGGCCGGGATCCATTCACCCCGCTCCCATAGCACCACGGCATCGAGGGAAAAGGACGAAAAAGTCGTATAGCCTCCCAGCACGCCGGTCGCCATGAACAAACGCGCGGGCTGCGACCAGCCGACCTCTGACTTGAACGCAAGCCAACCAGCGACGAGCCCCATCGCGAACGACCCCGTCACGTTGATGACGAAAATTCCCCAGGGGAATTGCGCCCCGAGAAGCCGGCCAATACCTGCGCTGACGATATGCCGAAGGCACCCCCCGAGCCCCGCGCCGAGAAAAACGAGCAGCAGCGATTGCATGAAAAGCCCTCGATCGACGTGACGCTGTCCTTCGTTTAGCGCGCCGGAGCGGCCACGACCAGCACGCAGGTAAGGCAGGAAACGCAAGCCTCCCCACGCGCGGTGCGTCGAAGCGAGAGCATCGCCGTGATCCATGAGGGATCAGTCTTTGTGGGATTCTCTCGTGAAAATCATAGCCTTTATGGTGCCAATACTATTGCTCGGCGGCTGCGGGGGACGCGAAGCGCACCCCATCGCCGCAACGTCTCTAACGGATGCCACGAGCTCCTGTCCCTTGCTCCTGGCGGAGTATCAGGCTAACGCGACGCAGATTTCCACCAAGATCAGCGAACGCGCGACCAACAATGGCAAGAACGCCGCTATTGCGGCAGGAGCGCTGATCTTTCTGCCTGCCTTGTTCTTCATGGATCTGAAAAGCTATGAGAAAGCGGAGATCGAGGCCCTCGAAGCCCGGAACCGTGTGCTGACAGGCTTGATCCAGGCCAAGCGTTGCTGAGAACCTCATGACTGGCTTCGCCGCTCGCTCCTGAGCTTCTCCCACCAGTCGAGCCGCTTGCGGATCTCCCGCTCGAATCCGCGCTCGACCGGCTCGTAGAAGTGTTGGCGCCCGAGCGCTTCGGGCCAATAGTCCTGGCCCGAGAACGCATCGGGCTCGTCATGGTCATAGGCATAGCCCGCACCATAGCCCTCACCTTTCATGAAGCGGGTTGGCGCGTTGAGAATGACCTTGGGCGGCATCAGCGAGCCGCCCTGCTTCGCGACGGCCTTTGCGGCGCTGAAGGCCTTGTAGGCGGCGTTCGATTTCGGAGCGGTCGCAAGATAGATCACCGTCTGCGCCAGCGCGAGCTCTCCCTCGGGCGTGCCGAGGAAATCATAGGCATCCTTCGCCGCATTGGCGACGACCAGCGCCTGGGGATCGGCGAGCCCGATGTCTTCCACTGCCATGCGCACCAGACGGCGGGCGAGGAACAACGGATCCTCTCCCGCATCGAGCATGCGCGCGAGATAGTAGAGCGCGGCGTCCGGGTCTGATCCGCGGATGGTCTTGTGCAGCGCGGAGATGAGGTTGTAGTGCCCTTCCTGCGCCTTGTCGTAAATGGGCGCGCGCCGCTGCACCACCTCCTGCAGCGCAGCGGCGGTGAATACTTCTCCCTCGCCCGCAGCCCGCCAGATTTCCTCCGCGAGCGTCAACGACGCCCGCCCGTCGCCGTCGGCCATATGGACCAGCGCAAGCCTCGCTCCCTCGTCGAGCGGAAGCGGTTTTCCCTCGATTTCCTCGGCTCTTGCGAGCAATCCCTGAATCGCATTCTCATCAAGGGCGCGGAAGGTCATGACCCGGGCCCGCGACAAAAGCGCGGCATTCAGCTCGAAAGACGGATTTTCCGTCGTCGCGCCGACGAGCGTGATCGTGCCATCCTCCATCACCGGCAGGAAGGCATCGAGTTGAGCCCGATTGAAGCGATGGATCTCATCGACGAACAACAGGGTGCCCTGCCCGACCGCCCGGCGGCCACGCGCGACGTCGAAGGTCTTCTTCAAGTCTCCGACGCCCGAGAAGATCGCTGACATGGGTTCGAACACGAGATCCGTCTCGTGGGCGAGCAATCGCGCCACGGTCGTCTTGCCCGTTCCAGGTGGTCCCCAGAAGATGAGGCTCCCGATTGAGCCGGATCGGAGCAGGCGCGTGAGCGCGCCGTCCGGCCCGACGAGATGATCCTGACCGACAACTTCACTGAGGCGCTGCGGACGCAAGCGATCCGCCAGCGGCCGGGGCGCCCCGCGGTCGAGGCCCGCTGATGCGAAGAGATCAGACATGGAAGCGATCAGACAGCAATGACATGGATCTGTCCCAGTCCCTAGCGAGCGTGACAGCGCGCCGATCAGCCGCCGAACACGGTGGTGAACACCTGTCCCTTGCGATTGATGGTAATCTGCCAATAGTTCGCGCGGCTGCGCATCGCACTGTCAAGGTCACGCGTGGTCTCGACTTCCCTGCCGTTGACGGCCAGGATCGCGTCTCCGGCCTGGAAGCCGAGGCGCTGCGCTGCGGAGCCCTGCTCAAGCTCTTGGAGCACGACGCCCTTGCCTAGCCCCTGGAGTGACAGCTCCTCCGCGACGGCCGGCGACAGATTGACGATTGTCGCGCCACGGAGCGGCGAATTGCTGGCGATCGTCACGGGATCCCGGGCGGGCTTCTCCGGAGCTGCCGCGAGCTCCAACGAAACATCCGAACGCTTGCCGCTGCGCAGGATGGTGAGGCTTGTGCGCCCTCCCAAGGGTCGGGTTGCGAAGCGGTATCCGAAGCCGTCTGGATCCTCGACCGGTTGCCCATCGACCGCGACGATCACATCACCCGCCTTGAGGCCGGCCGCACCTGCCGGGCTGCCTGGCAGGATCGCGACAACCAGCGCCCCGGTGGGCCGGTCCATGCCCATGCTCTCTGCAATGTCCGCCGACACCGTCTGCAGCCGTCCCCCGAACCAGGGACGCCGCACCGACTTGCCACCCTCCTTGGCGGAGGCGAGAACCGTGCGCACCATTGCCGCCGGCACCGCGAAACCGATGCCCATGCTGCCGCCGGAACGCGAGAAGATCGCGGTGTTGATGCCGATCACATGTCCGGTCGCATCGACCAGCGGCCCACCGGAATTGCCGGGATTGATCGCCGCGTCGGTCTGGATGAAGGACTGGAAGTCGCTGATACCCACCTGCGTGCGGGCGAGCGCCGAGACGATGCCCTGGGTGACGGTCTGGCCGACACCGAACGGATTGCCGATCGCGATGACGAAGTCGCCCACTTCCATGGTGTCGTCACTGCCCAGCGGTGCGGTGGGGAACGGCCCCTTACCCTTCATCCGCAGCACGGCGAGATCACTGCGAGGGTCGCGCAGCACGATCTCCGCCTCGAACTCGCGCTTGTCCGCCAAGGCAACCTTAACCTCCGTCATGTTCTCGATGACGTGGTTGTTGGTGATGACGAGCCCAGTCGCGTCAACGATCACACCGGAACCGAGCGAGCGCTGCACCCGGTCCTGCGGCACGCCGAAACCGTCATCGCCGAAAAAACGCCGGAAGAACGGATCGTCGAAGAAAGGGTTTTGCGGCCGCTTTTCAACCCGCGCGCCATAGACATTGACCACCGCGGGGGTCACCTGCTTGACCACGGGCGACAGCGAGAACTGCACCTGGGCGCGGTTCTCGGGCACCGTGCGCTGCTGGGCTGTTGCCGGCAACGACGTCAGCAACAAGGCGAGCGCTGAAGCACAAGCGAAAGTACGAAGCATCGGCAAAATTCCTGTTGTCGTGCCAGAGCTATATGCTGCTCCGAGATTGCGCGCAAAGCGCGGCAGTCTGGCGCATTTGCCTCTCCTCAGCGGCCGCCGGCGCGTTCAAGAATCCTAACGATCTCGGCCTGCCCCTTGCGCCGCGCGTGCTGCAAAGGCGTCACCCCATCGCGATCCGCAAGGTTGACGTCGGCACCTTCATCAACCAGCAGCTGCACGATCTCGATATGCGCTGGCCCGCCATTACCAAGGATCACGGCCTCGAGCAGGCCCGTCCAGCCGAGCCGATTGACATGGTCCACGTCAACGCCGCTCTCCAGCAGCAGCTTCACCACCGCCACATGGCCGCGTTCGCAGGCTGGGATCAAAGCCGTGCCGCCGTAGCGATTCGTGCTTCCGAGATTGGCGCCCGCCGCCAGCGTCATCTTGAGGATCTCCAGGCGCCCCGCCGCCCCTGCATAGAGATAGGGACTGTCCAGTTGGTCATCCTGCGCGTTCACATCCGCGCCAGACGCGATCAGGAGACGTGCGGCTTCGGGCGCGTCAGCGATCGTCGCAAGAAGGAGCGCCGTGCGGCCGCGTCCGTCGCGGCTGTCGACCGGGGCACCCTCACCGATAAGACGGCGCAAGGTCCCTGTGTCGCCGCGCGCCGCGGCCTTCAGAAAGCTCTCCGTCATCGCATCCCTTCCCGTCGCTCCGGAAGCTGGGGTTCCGCTGACCGCCCGTCCCAGCGCGGCTGCTACGAACCCGAGGGCGGGCACAGCCAACAACGACCGACGATTGAGCCTCATGCGGTGTCCCCTTGCACCTGCTGATCCCTTCAGAGCAAGCCTGTCTGTCGCCGACCTGCCTCGCTTAAAGATAAAGGGAGGCTCGTCGGCGTGCACGGGACCTGACAATCACGTTCAAGCCGAATAAGCCTGGGCGACGTCGTCCGCTGAAAAGCAAAAGGGCGGCTCGAAGCCGCCCTTCCGATCAATCTCGTATCCGGTGCGGATTACGCCGCGTCGTTCTCGACGACCTCGTCCTTCTGGCTCGGGCCGGAATCCAGACCCTTCGCATCAACGTCGCGATCGACAAACTCGATCACGGCCATCGGCGCGCCATCGCCGTAACGGAAGCCGGCCTTGAGCACGCGGGTGTAACCGCCATTGCGCTCCTTGTAGCGCGGGCCGAGCACGTCAAACAGCTTCTTCACGATGGCCACGTCGCGAACCTGCGCAATCGCCTGACGGCGCGCATGCAGATCACCGCGCTTGCCGAGCGTGATGAGCTTCTCGACGACCGGACGGAGGTCCTTCGCCTTCGGGAGCGTCGTGACGATCTGCTCATGCTTGATGAGCGCGGCAGACATGTTGGCGAACATCGCCTTGCGGTGTTCAGCGGTGCGGTTGAACCGGCGGTGAGCGAAACCGTGACGCATCTGGCTATCTCCTTGATTGTACGGCCGCCGTGCCACGGAACGGCCGCTGCTGATATCCGGGGGCCACCTATCGGCCCCGGCAGCGTGCTTCATGAAGGAGCCGGCGTGAGGCCGACGCCCTAGTGATCAGTAGTGCTCTTCGAAGCGCTTCGCGAGCTCTTCGATGTTGTCCGGCGGCCAGCCAGTTACTTCCATGCCGAGGTGCAGCCCCATCGAGGCCAGCACTTCCTTGATCTCGTTCAGAGACTTCCGGCCGAAGTTCGGTGTCCGCAGCATCTCGGCTTCCGTCTTCTGGATCAGGTCGCCGATGTAGACGATGTTGTCGTTCTTCAGGCAATTCGCGGAGCGCACCGACAGCTCGAGCTCGTCCACCTTCTTGAGGAGAGCCGGGTTGAAAGGCAGCTGCGGCGTGGAGATCGAGGTCTCCTCGCGGCGCGGCTCCTCGAAATTAACGAAGACAGCAAGCTGGTCCTGAAGGATACGGGCGGCATAAGCGACCGCGTCCTCGGCGGATACCGAGCCGTTAGTCTCGACCGTCATGGTCAGCTTGTCATAGTCGAGGATCTGGCCCTCGCGGGTGTTCTCGACCCGGTAGGAGACCTTCTTGACGGGGCTGTACAGGGCGTCAACGGCGATGAGGCCGATCGGCGCGTCCTCGGGACGGTTACGCTCCGCCGGGACATAGCCCTTGCCGGTGTTGACCGTGAACTCCATGCGGATCTCAGCGCCGTCATCGAGCGTGCACAGCACGAGCTCCGGATTGAGGATCTGCACGTCGCCAACGGTCGCGATATCGCCAGCGAAGACCGGTCCGGGGCCCTGCTTGCGCAGCGCCATGCGCTTCGGGCCCTCGCCCTGCATCTTAATGGAAACCATCTTGATGTTGAGAACGATGTCGGTGACGTCCTCGCGCACACCGGCGATCGATGAAAACTCGTGCAGGACGCCGTCAATATGGACGGCCGTCACGGCGCCGCCCTGCAGCGACGACAACAGAACCCGGCGCAAGGCATTTCCGAGCGTCAGACCGAACCCGCGTTCCAGCGGCTCGGCGACCACGGTCGCAATCCGCTTCGGATCGTCTCCGGGGGTGACGTCAAGCTTGCTCGGCTTGATCAGTTCTTGCCAATTCTTCTGGATCACGACCGCACCTCATGCCAGTCCAAAGATCAAACGGCGCCATCCAATCGCTCCGTCCAACCAAAGCCAACGTTATGCGACAGTCTGCACTGCCTTGGCGGCTCGAATGTCAGTCAAGTCTGATATCCGAACCGCATGAATTCACCGGTCTGCGACATATCCGATCCGACGAAAGCCGGGTCCGCCCGATATGACGCCCGGCTCGATCGAAAGCGATAAGCCCGCGACCGCGTCAGACGCGACGACGCTTGCGCGGACGGCAACCGTTATGCGGGATCGGCGTGACGTCACGGATCGAGGTGACGGTGAAGCCGACCGACTGCAGCGCACGGAGCGCCGACTCACGTCCCGAACCAGGACCCGACACCTCGACCTCGAGCATACGCATGCCATGCTCGGCAGCCTTGCGCGCCGCATCTTCAGCCGCGACCTGCGCAGCATAGGGCGTCGACTTGCGCGAACCCTTGAAACCCATCGAACCGGCAGACGACCACGAGATCGTGTTGCCCTGCGCATCGGTGATGGTGATCATCGTGTTGTTGAACGAGGCGATCACATGGGCGACGCCAGACACGATGTTTTTACGTTCGCGACGGCGGACGCGGGCGACTTCTCTTGCCATTGTCTCTTCTATCCAATCCTTCAAGCGCGCCCGTGATACCAGGCGCTCGGGATAACTGCCGGAATGCCCGGCAACCATAAGAACCACCCCAGACACCCGGAGGGCCTGGGGTCAATCGACCTAACCGACAGACGAGCAGCGCGCCCGCAACCGATTACTTCTTCTTGCCGGCGATCGGCTTGGCCTTGCCCTTGCGGGTGCGCGCGTTGGTGTGCGTGCGCTGGCCGCGAACCGGAAGGCTGCGGCGGTGACGCAGGCCACGGTAGCAGCCAAGATCCATCAGCCGCTTGATGTTCATCGACACATCGCGACGGAGATCACCCTCGACCAGATAGTCACGGTCGATGGTCTCGCGAATCTGCAGCACTTCCTGGTCGGTCAGCTGGTTCACACGACGATCGGCCGGGATACCGACCTTCTCGCTGATCTCCTGCGCCTTCTTGGCACCGATGCCATGAATATACTGCAGCGCGATCACCACGCGCTTGTTCGTCGGAATGTTGACGCCTGCGATACGGGCCACGTTCCAGTCTCCTCAACCCTTAACATCGAAGCCGGAGCTTCATGCGGTTCGATAATGTGCCAACTCCAGGGATCCCCGGAGGAATAGTCTTGCGAACGGCCCACACGACAACACCGGCCGGCACCCCTTTGCTCAGGACACCGGCTCGGTCACAGACTAACGTCGGCAGATTCCTGTCTTTAGGCGTTCATACAAGTTTCGTCAACCTTATCTATCGATTCAGCCACCCACGATCTGGCGAATCGCCGTGGTGACATCATCGATAGGCGCCATTCCGTCCACGGTCCGCAAGGTACCCTTGCTGCCATAATAGTCGGTCAGCGGAGCGGTCTGCTGCCTGTAGGCGTCAAGCCTCGTGCGGAACACCTCTGGATTGTCGTCGCGACGCACCGGCTCGCCCCGCTCCTCGGCCTCTTTGGCACGCCGGACGATCCGATCGACGAGAATGCCCTCATCGACCTTGAGCTCGATGATCGCATCGAGCTGCATGCCTTTCTGCTCGAGCATCCTGTCCAGAGCGTCAGCCTGTCCCACCGTCCTCGGAAAACCATCGAGGATGAAGCCCTTGCGCGCGTCCGGTTCATCGATGCGGGAGGCGACGATCGAAACGACGAGATCGTCAGGCACCAGCGCGCCCTGATCCATCAACTCCTTCGCCTGCAGGCCCACGGGAGTTCTGGCTGCAACCGCCGCCCGCAGCATATCGCCTGTCGAGAGCTGCGGAATTCCGTGGCGTTCCACCAGACGCGCCGCCTGCGTACCCTTACCGGCACCAGGAGGTCCGAGTAGGATCAGTCTCATTTGCGCCTTGCCCCCTTCAACTTCGACTTCTTGATGAGCCCTTCATACTGATGGGCCAGCAGATGCCCGTGCACCTGGGCGACCGTGTCCATCGTGACGCTGACCACGATCAGCAGCGATGTGCCGCCAAAATAGAAGGGAAGCGCCGCATAGGAAATCAGGACTTCGGGAATCAAGCAGATCAAAGCGAGGTAGGCCGCGCCGACCACCGTAATGCGCGTCAACACATAGTCGATGTATTGTGCCGTGCGCTCTCCGGGGCGGATGCCGGGAATGAAGCCGCCATGCTTCTTGAGGTTGTCCGCCGTCTCGTTCGGGTTGAACACGATCGCCGTGTAGAAGAAGGCGAAGAACACGATCAACAGGACATACAAGATCATATAGAGCGGCCGACCGTGCGCCAGGTAGGTCGACAGCGTCGCCAGGATGCCCGTTCCCCCGCCCTGCGATTGCGAGAAGCTCGCGAAGGTCGTCGGCAACAGAAGCAGGGACGACGCGAAGATCGGCGGAATGACGCCGGCGGTGTTCAGTTTCAGCGGCAGGAAGGAGCTCTGGCCCTCGTACAGCTTATTGCCAACCTGGCGCTTCGGATAATTGATGAGCAGGCGACGCTGGGCGCGCTCCATATACACGATCAGCGCGATACAGGCGATCGCCATCACAATGACGCCAAGGATGAGGCCAGTCGACACCGCGCCTTGGCGGCCGAGCTCGAGGGTCCCGGCGATAGCCTGCGGCAGTTCCGCGACAATGCCTGCGAAGATGATCAGCGACGTCCCGTTACCGATGCCCCGTGACGTGATCTGCTCACCGAGCCACATCAGGAACATGGTGCCACCGGTCAGGGTGATGACCGTCGTGATCCGGAAGAACATGCCCGGATCGGAAACCATGTTTCCGGAGCCCTCGAGGCCGATCGAAATTCCGTAAGCCTGGAAGACCGCGAGAATGACAGTGAGGTAGCGGGTATACTGATTGATGACCTTACGCCCCTGCTCGCCCTCCTTCTTGAGGGCCTCGAGCGTGGGGACGACACTCGTTAGCAGCTGGATGATGATCGATGCCGAGATGTAGGGCATGATGTTGAGCGAGAAGATAGCCATACGGCTAACCGCTCCGCCCGAGAACATGTTGAACAGCCCGAGGACGCCACCCTGCGTCTGGCGGAAAAGCTCGGCGACCGCCTCCGGATTGATGCCGGGAAGAGGGATATAGGTGCCAAGCCGATACACGAGAAGCGCACCCAGCGTAAACCAGATGCGCTTCTTGAGTTCCTCGGCCTTAGCCAGAGCCCCGAAGTTGAGATTTGCTGCAAGCTGTTCGGCTGCCGACGCCATCGATGATCAATCCCGCAAAGGCTTCGTGGCGGCGCCGGCCAACCCGAGGGTGCCCCGCCGCCACAGGCTTAGATAGGGGTTCGCCTACGCTTCTGCAGGTGCTGCAGCGCTCAGAATTTTAACCGAGCCGCCCACCTTCTCGATAGCGGCGATCGCTGACTTCGATGCGCCCGCAACCTCGAAGATAAGCTTCGAGGTCAATTCGCCCTGCCCCAGGATCTTGACCCCGTCGCGCGCCTTCGAAACGACGCCCGCGGCGATCAAACCTTCCAGGGTGACAGGGCTCGCCGCATCGAGCTTGCCCGCGTCCACCGCGGCTTGAACCCGGCCGACGTTAACCTCGTTGAGGTCCCGCCGGAAGGGATTCCAGAAGCCGCGCTTCGGGAGCCGACGATGGATAGGCATCTGCCCACCCTCGAAACCCTTGATGGCAACGCCTGAACGGGACTTCTGCCCCTTGACGCCACGGCCACCGGTCTTGCCCTTGCCCGAGCCGATACCGCGGCCGACGCGCATGCGGCCCTTCGATGCGCCGGGATTATCGCGAATGTCTGTCAGTTTCATCGACATTCTCCTCACCCTGCTGCCGGCGTGTCTTCAACGACGCGCACGAGGTGACGAACCTTGTCGATCATCCCGCGGACAGCCGGTGTGTCCTCGAGAACCGAACGACGGTGAAGCTTGTTGAGACCAAGTCCGATCAGCGTCGCGCGCTGAGCGGCCACGCGGCGGATCGGGCTACCGATCTGCTCGACCGTGACGGTCTTCTTTCCAGAGGATTGAGCCATTGTTCAAGCCTCCTCACGCTTCGGCGCCGGCCGCGTCGCTCATATCAGCGTCGCGACGACGGGACTGGAGTGCGGACACCTTGAGGCCACGGCGGGCCGCAACGGAACGCGGGCTGTCTTCGCGCTTCAGCGCGTCGATCGTGGCGCGAACCAGGTTGTACGGGTTCGAAGAACCGAGCGACTTCGCGACGACGTCGTGCATGCCGAGCGTCTCAAAGACCGCGCGCATCGGGCCACCGGCAATGATGCCGGTACCGGCGGGAGCCGCGCGCAGGATGACCTTGCCCGCGCCCCAGCGGCCGGCAACGTCGTGATGCAGCGTACGGCCTTCCTTCAGGGGAATGCGCACAAGAGCGCGCTTGGCCGCTTCAGTCGCCTTGCGGATCGCTTCCGGAACTTCGCGGGCCTTGCCATGGCCGAAACCGACCCGGCCCTTCTGATCGCCGACGACCACGAGGGCGGCGAAGCCGAAACGACGGCCACCCTTCACGACCTTGGCAACACGGTTGATGTGCACCAACCGATCTACAAACTCGCTGTCGCGCTCCTCACGGTCACGCGGCTGCTGACGGTCTCTCGCCATACCTTTGTCTCCACTTTCGCAGGGCGGCGGCCCCGCTCGCTTCGAACCACACCAAATCCGCCGCTTTCAGAGCGGGGATCGCGCACAACACGGCCCGCGATTCCCAAAAACAAGACCACCGCGTAACCGGTTGCCTGCTTTCGCACAAGCCCCGGTGACGCGGTGGACCTGAATAAGTCAAATTAAAAGCTCAAGCCACCTTCGCGCGCGGCTTCGGCCAGAGCCTTGACGCGCCCGTGATAGATGAAAGCGCCGCGATCGAAGATGACGTCCTTGACGCCCGCTGCAACCGCGCGCTCTGCAATCAGCTTACCGATTGCGGCTGCCGCCTCAACGTTGGCGCCACTCTTCAGCTGCTCGCGGACAGCCTTCTCCAGGGACGACGCAGAAGCCAGCGTACGGCCGGCCTCATCGTCGATGACCTGGGCATAAATCTGCTTCGAGGAGCGGTGCACCGACAAACGCGGCCGTCCGTTCGCAGCAGCGCGCAAAGCGCGGCGAACACGCGCCTTGCGACGCTCAGTGGTTCCGAGTTTCTCCGCCATGGTCGGCCCCTTACTTCTTCTTGCCTTCCTTGCGGAAGATGAACTCGTTGGCGTATTTCACGCCCTTGCCCTTGTAGGGCTCGGGACCGCGGAACTCGCGGATCTCAGCCGCAGCCTGGCCGACCTTCTGCTTGTCGATGCCGGCAACGACGATCTCCGTTGGCTTCGGCGTCGTGATCGTCAGCCCGGCGGGGATCTCGAAGTCGATGTCGTGGCTGTAGCCAAGCGACAGCTTGAGAACCTTGCCCGCGACCGCGGCCTTGTAACCGACACCCGTGATCTCGAGCTTCTTCTCGAAGCCCTTCGACACACCAATGATCAGGTTCTCGACCTGGCTGCGCGACATGCCCCAGAGCGCGCGGGCGCGCTTGGTCTCGTCACGCGGGTCGACCTTGACCTCGCCGTCGTTGAGCGCCACCGAGACGTCGTCAGGAACAACGAAGAACAGTTCGCCCTTCGAGCCCTTCACCTTGACAGTCTGCCCTTCGACGGTCGCCGTAACGCCGGCCGGGACAGGAACTGGTTTCTTACCGATACGAGACATGATGGTCTTTCCCGTGGTTTGTCAGTGCTGCCTGATCAGAAGACCTTGCAGAGCACTTCGCCGCCCACGTTATTCTCCCGGGCCTGGTGATCGGCCATCACGCCGCGAGGCGTGGAGAGAATGGTGATGCCGAGACCATCCGCGACGCGCGGCATGTTATCGACAGAAGCATAGACACGACGGCCGGGCTTCGACACACGCTGGATCGAACGGATCACGGGCGTACCATCGAAGTACTTCAGCTCGATCTCGAACTCCGTGCGGCCATTGCCGTACTCGGTCGTCGAATAGCCGCGAATATAGCCTTCCTGCTGGAGCACATCGAGAACACGTGCACGCAGCCTGGAACCCGGCGTTCCCACCTTGCCGCGGCGCCGCATCTGGGCGTTGCGGATACGGGTGAGCATATCGCCTAGCGGATCATTGATCGACATCGCAGATCCTCCCTTACCAGCTCGACTTGACCAAGCCGGGGACGAGCCCCTGCGAGCCCAGCTCGCGAAGCGCTATACGCGACATCTTGAGCTTGCGATAGAACGCGCGCGGACGACCCGTGACCTCGCAACGATTGCGGATCCGTGTCGGATTGGAGTTGCGCGGCAGCTCAGCCAGCTTAAGCCGGGCCTCGAACTGCTCTTCCGGCGACTTCGTCTGATCGTTGGCGATCGCCTTCAGACGAGCGCGCTTGCCCGCGTACTGCTTCACAAGCCGCTCGCGCCGCTTGTTCTTCTCGATTGAACTCTTCTTAGCCATATTGATCTCCGGTGTCCGCGTATGAGAACAATCTCACTGCCGGAACGGGAAGTTGAAGTGCTTGAGAAGCGCACGCGCTTCATCATCGGTCTTCGCCGAGGTGCAGACGATAATGTCCATACCCCAGATCTGCTCGACGCGATCGTAGTTGATCTCGGGGAACACGATGTGCTCCTTGATTCCGAGAGCATAATTGCCACGGCCGTCGAAAGACTTCGGGTTGAGGCCACGGAAGTCACGCACGCGAGGCAGAGCGATCGTCACCAGACGATCGATGAACTCGTACATGCGCTCCTTGCGCAGCGTCACCTTGGCGCCGATCGGCATGTTCTCGCGGACCTTGAAGGTCGCGATAGCCTTGCGGGCCCGGGTCACGACAGGCTTCTGACCGGCGATCAACGCCAGATCAGCCGCCGCCACCGACGCCTTCTTGGAGTCGTTGACAGCTTCACCGACGCCCATGTTCAGAACGATCTTCTCGATCGTAGGAACCTGCATCCGGTTCTTGTAGCCAAACTCCTCGACGAGCTTTTCACGAATGACTTCGTCGTAGTGCTTCCTGAGGCGCGGCACATAGCCGACGCCGAGATCCTGAGCAGCCTCAGCCATCGATCAGTTCTCCCGAACGCTTGGCGACACGCACCTTGCGCCCGTCGTCCAAAGTCTTGAACCCAACGCGGGTCGCCTTGCCGTCCTTGGGGTCCGCCAACGCGATATTCGACAGATGGAGCGGCGCTTCCTTGGAAATGATGCCGCCCTCTGAATTCGCCGTCTGGCGCTGATGGCGCTTCACCAGGTTCACGCCGCGTACCAGCGCGCGCTCTTCCTTGGGAAGAACCTGCACCACCTCGCCCGACTTGCCCTTGTCGCGGCCGGTGAGAACGACGACCTTGTCGCCCTTCTTGATCTTCGCGGCCATCACAACACCTCCGGCGCGAGCGAGATGATCTTCATGTGGTTCTTGGCGCGCAGCTCACGCGGAACCGGCCCGAAGATACGGGTTCCAACAGGCTCTTTCTGATTGTTGATCAGCACAGCAGCGTTGCGATCGAAACGAATCACAGAGCCATCAGCGCGACGGATGTCCTTGGCGGTGCGCACGACGACCGCCTTCATCACGTCACCCTTCTTCACACGGCCACGCGGAATAGCCTCCTTGACCGACACCACGATGATGTCGCCAACGCCGGCATACTTACGCTTCGAGCCACCCAAGACCTTGATACACATGACGCGACGGGCGCCGGAATTGTCGGCAACGTCAAGATTCGTCTGCATCTGGATCATGGCAACGATCCTTTCTCTGTCTCAGACCGGTTTCCGGCAGCTCACACCGCCGGACTACGACTGACGGGGATCTTTCGGTCCCCTCGCCTCTCTTCAATAGTGCTCAGGACGCCGCGGAGTTTTCCAGGGCGACCCAGGTCTTGAGTTTCGATATTGGACGAGTCTCCTCGATCCACACCGTATCACCGACCTTGAACTTATTGCCCTCATCGTGGGCATGGTAGTTCTTCGAGCGACGCACCGTCTTCTTGAGAAGCGGATGCGTAAAACGGCGCTCGACCTTCACGACGATCGTCTTGTCCTGCTTGTCGCTGACGACGACGCCCTGCAATACACGTTTCGGCACGGCGGCCTCCTCAAACCTTGTGAGCTTCAGCGAGCTTCTGCTGCTGAAGAGTCTTGACGCGAGCTATGTCGCGACGCACCACCCTCACACGGTCCGTGCTCTCGAGCTGCCCCGTCGCGCGCTGAAAGCGCAGATTGAACTGCTCTTTCTTCAGCTTCAGAAGTTCGTCCTGGAGCTGGTCAGCCGACATCGCGGTGAGGTCGGAAAAACGCTGCTTCGTTTTCATCGTCTAACACTCACTCCGCAATGCGCTGGATGAAGCGCGTCCGGATCGGCAGCTTAGCCGCACCGAGACGCAGCGCTTCGCGCGCAATCTCTTCCGGCACGCCGTCGAGTTCGAACATGATGCGGCCGGGATGGACGCGCGCTGCCCAATATTCAGGGGAGCCCTTGCCCTTACCCATACGCACTTCAGTCGGCTTGTCGGTCACGGGAAGATCCGGGAAAATCCGGATCCACACGCGGCCTTGGCGCTTCATCTGACGCGTGATAGCGCGTCGCGCCGCTTCGATCTGCCGGGCAGTCACGCGCTCCGGCTCGAGAGCCTTGAGACCGAACTGGCCGAAATCGAGGTTCGTACCACCCTTCGCGGTGCCGTGAATACGGCCCTTGAACTGCTTACGAAACTTAGTCTTCTTGGGCTGCAGCATCTCTGCCTCCTAAAGCGGCGTTACGCCGCAGCCTCTCTACGGCCATGACTGCGCTGGCCGCCGCTTTCCTCGGCCATACGCTTGTCCTGAGCCATCGGATCATGCTCAAGGATTTCGCCCTTGAAGATCCACACCTTGATTCCGCACGTCCCGTAGGTCGTGAAGGCCGTCGCCGTACCGTAATCCACGTCCGCGCGCAAGGTGTGAAGTGGCACGCGACCCTCGCGATACCATTCCATACGCGCAATCTCGGCACCGCCGAGACGCCCGGAACAGTTGATACGAATGCCTTCTGCGCCCAGGCGCATGGCCGACTGGACGGCACGCTTCATGGCGCGGCGGAATGCCACACGGCGCTCAAGCTGCTGCGCGATCGATTCTGCGACGAGCTTGGCATCGATCTCCGGCTTGCGGACTTCGATGATGTTGATCGCCACATCGGCGTCCGTCATCTTCGCCACGGTCTTGCGCAGCTTGTCGATGTCGGCGCCCTTCTTGCCGATCACCACGCCCGGACGAGCCGAGTAGATGGTGACGCGGCACTTCTTGTGCGGCCGCTCGATGACGATCTTGGAGACCGCCGCCTGCTTGAGCTGCTTCATGAGGGCGCGACGGATCGCCATGTCCTCGTGCAACAGCTTGCCATACTCGATCTTGCCCGCGAACCAACGCGAATCCCACGTGCGGTTGATGCCGAGCCGCAGACCGATCGGATTGACCTTCTGACCCATCGCGCTCTCCTCAGGCTCCGCGGCCGGTTTCTTGCGCCACTTCCCGAACCACGATGGTCAGGTTCGAGAAAGGCTTTTCAATACGCACGCCGCGACCGCGGGCACGAGCGTGGAAGCGCTTCATGACCAAGCCCTTGCCAACAAAGGCCTCGGCAACGACGAGATCGTCGACATCGAGGTCGTGGTTGTTCTCGGCATTGGCGATGGCGCTCTCGAGCGTCTTGCGCACGTCGACAGAAATACGCTTGCGACTGAATTCCAGATCCGCGAGGGCGGTCGACACCTTCTTGCCGCGGATCAGAGCCGCGACGAGATTGAGCTTCTGCGGGCTGACGCGCAGATTGCGCAGAACAGCCTTCGCCTCGTTGTCTTTCAGCGCGCGAGGATTTGCGGGCTTGCCCATGCCTATCTCCTCTTCGCCTTCTTGTCGGCGGCATGGCCATGGAAGGTCCGCGTCGGTGCGAACTCACCGAACTTGTGACCGACCATCTCCTCGCTGACGAAGACGGGAATGTGCTTCTGGCCGTTGTGGACGCCGAAAGTCAGGCCCACAAACTGCGGCAAGATGGTGGAGCGACGGCTCCAGATCTTGATAACTTCCGAGCGCGCGGCTGCACGCGCTGCCTCGGCCTTCTTGAGGAGGTAGCCGTCGAAGAACGGGCCCTTCCAGATCGAACGTGCCATCGCCCGCCCCTTATCTCTTCTTCCGCTGGTGACGCGACGTCACGATGAAGCTATCAGTCCGCTTGTTGGCGCGGGTCTTCTTGCCCTTGGTCGGCTTGCCCCACGGCGTGACCGGATGACGGCCACCCGAAGTGCGCCCTTCACCACCACCATGCGGGTGGTCGATCGGGTTCATGGTCACACCACGGTTGTGAGGACGCCGTCCGAGCCAGCGCGAACGACCAGCCTTGCCGACCGAGGTATTCATGTGGTCCGGGTTCGACACCGCGCCCACCGTGGCGAAGCACTGACCGTGGACCAGGCGCTGCTCACCGGAGTTCAGGCGAACGATGACATAGCCTTGGTCACGACCGACGATCTGAGCGTAAGTACCGGCCGAGCGGGCAAGAGCGCCGCCTTTGCCGATCTTGAGCTCGACGTTGTGCACGATCGTGCCGACCGGCATGTTCGCCAGAGGCATCGCATTGCCGGGCTTAATGTCGACCTGATTGCCCGCGACAACGGTATCGCCGACGGCAAGGCGCTGCGGTGCGAGGATGTAGGCAAGCCCGCCATCCTCGTACTTGACGAGAGCGATGAAGGCCGTGCGGTTCGGATCGTATTCGACCCGATCGACGACACCCGGCTGCTCCAGGCGCTCGCGACGCTTGAAGTCGATGATACGGTAAGTGCGCTTGTGCCCACCACCACGGAAGCGGACGGTCACCCGCCCGGTGTTGTTGCGGCCGCCTGCGGACGACTTGCCCTCAGTCAGCGTCTTGACCGGCTTGCCCTTGTAGAGCTCCGAACGATCGACGATCACCAGCTGACGCTGGCTCGGAGTAACCGGTTTGAAGGATTTCAAAGCCATCGGATCAGTCCTTCACCCGCCTCAAAGGCCCGTCGTCACGTCGACGCTGTGACCCTCGGCGAGGGTGACAACCGCCTTCTTCACGTCCGAACGCTGGCCGAGTGTATTGCGGAACCGCTTTACCTTGCCCTTGGTGACCAGCGTATTCACGCTGAGCACCTTAACGTCGAACAACTTCTCGACAGCCGCCTTGATCTGCGGCTTCGTCGCCTTGCCAGCGACCTTGAACACCACCTTGTTGTGCTCCGACGCCGTCGTAGCCTTCTCGGTGATGACCGGTCCGACGATCACGTCATAGTGTCGCGGATCCAGTGCGATGGGAGCCTTGCTCATTTGAAGCGCGCCTCCAACGCGTCGATGGCGGCCTTCGTCAGAACGAGCTTCTCACGCCGCAGGATGTCATAAACGTTGATGCCCTGAACCGGCAGCACATCAACATTCGGGATGTTGCGGGCCGCGAGGCGGAAATTCGTCTCGAGCTCGGCGCCGTCCACGACGAGTACGCTGGCGAAACCGAGCTTGCCGAAGCTCGCCTTCAGCGCCTTGGTCTTGGGCTCCGCCACACTGGCCTTGTCCAGCACGACGATCGCACCGTCCTTCGCCTTCGCCGAAAGAGCGTGGCGCAGCGCCAGGGCGCGCACCTTCTTCGGCAGATCATGCGCATGATCGCGCACCACCGGGCCGAACGCCTTGCCGCCGCCGCGGAACTGCGGAGCGCGGGCCGCACCATGACGGGCGTTGCCGGTGCCCTTCTGGCGGTACAGCTTCTTGCCGGTGCGAGCGATCTCGGCGCGGCCGAGGGACTTGTGCGTCCCGGCCTGACGCTTGGCGAGCTGCCAGCGCACATAGCGATGAATAAGGTCGACGCGCGGCTCAAGACCGAAGATCGTCTCGTCGAGATCGATCGTGCCGGCAGCCGAGCCGTCGAGCGTGGTCACATCGAGTTTCATCACGCGTTCTCCTGTCCCTCGGCTTCCGCCGGAACAGCCGCGGACTTCGGCTCGCGGAACGCGCCGGGAAGCGGCGCTTCCTTCGGCAGCTTACGCTTCACCGCGTCACGTACCAATATCCAGCCGCCGGACACGCCCGGCACAGCACCTTCAACCAGAATGAGCCCACGCTCCACGTCCGTCTGCACGATGCGCAGGTTCTGCGTGGTCACGCGCTCGACACCGAGATGCCCAGGCATCTTCTTGTTCTTGAACGTCTTGCCGGGGTCTTGGCGACCACCGGTCGAACCGATCGAGCGGTGCGAGATAGACACGCCATGGCTCGCACGGAGACCACCGAAGTTCCAGCGCTTCATGCCGCCGGCGAAACCCTTACCGGTCGTCGTGCCCGTCACGTCGACGAACTGACCGACAACGAAGTGATCCGCTGTGATCTCCGCACCCACCGGAATGACGTGCTGGGGATCAACGCGAAACTCGGCGAGCTTCTTCTTCGGCTCGACGGTGGCGACGGCGAAACGACCGCGCTCAGCCTTCGAGACGTTCTTCACCTTGGCCTTGCCGATGCCGACCTGCAGCGCGGTATAGCCGTTCGTATCAACGGTCCGGTGCGCGACCACCTGGCAGGCGTCAAGCTTCAGAACCGTAACAGGGACGTGCTCACCCGCGTCCGTGAAGACGCGTGTCATCCCAACTTTTTGTGCGATCACGCCTGAGCGCATGAGCGGATCCTCTAAGGCGTTCCAGGAACCAACCAACCGTAGCGGAGGGTCAGAGCTTAATTTCGACTTCAACGCCGGAGGCGAGGTCGAGCTTCATAAGAGCGTCGACCGTCTGCGGCGTCGGCTCAACGATGTCGAGAACGCGCTTATGGGTACGCATCTCGAACTGCTCGCGCGACTTCTTGTCGATGTGCGGCGAACGGTTCACCGTGAATTTCTCAATACGCGTCGGCAAAGGAATCGGCCCCCGCACCTGCGCCCCCGTCCGCTTCGCGGTCGACACGATCTCCTTCGCCGAAGCGTCGAGAGCGTCGTGATCGAACGCCTGGAGGCGGATACGGATATTCTGGTTAGTCATGACAACGCCCTCGGGCCAAATTCCGGCGACGCAGGCGAACACGCGTTTTCATCGCGCGTTCGCCTGGTGTTGCTGGTGTCTTACTCGATGATGGAGGCGACCACGCCGGCGCCAACCGTGCGGCCACCTTCGCGGATCGCGAAGCGAAGCTTCTCTTCCATGGCGATCGGAACGATCAGCACGACTTCCATCGTCACGTTGTCCCCAGGCATCACCATCTCGGTGCCTTCCGGCAACGTCACGACACCCGTCACGTCCGTCGTCCGGAAGTAGAACTGCGGACGATAGTTCGTGAAGAACGGCGTGTGGCGACCACCCTCTTCCTTCGTCAGGATGTAGGCTTCCGCCTTGAACTTCGTGTGCGGCTTCACCGAACCCGGCTTGCACAGCACCTGCCCGCGCTCAACGTCCTCGCGCTTCGTGCCGCGCAGCAGCGCCCCGATGTTGTCGCCCGCCTGACCCTGGTCAAGGAGCTTGCGGAACATCTCCACGCCCGTAACCGTCGTCTTGACCGTCGCCTTCAGGCCGACGATCTCGATTTCCTCGCCGACCTTCACGATCCCGCGCTCAACGCGGCCCGTCACAACCGTGCCACGACCCGAGATCGAGAACACGTCCTCGACCGGCATCAGGAACGGCAGGTCAACCGGACGCTCCGGCTGCGGAATATAGGCATCGACCTGCGTCATCAGCTCGAGCACCGCGTCATGCCCGATCGTCGGCTCGCGGTCTTCCAGCGCGCACAGCGCCGAACCACGCACCACCGGGATGTCGTCGCCGGGGAACTCGTACTTCGACAGAAGCTCGCGAACCTCAAGCTCGACCAGGTCGAGAAGCTCCGCGTCGTCCACCATGTCGACCTTGTTCAGGAACACCACCAGCGCCGGAACGCCAACCTGGCGCGCCAGAAGGATGTGCTCGCGCGTCTGCGGCATCGGGCCGTCAGCCGCCGACACAACCAGGATCGCGCCGTCCATCTGCGCCGCGCCCGTGATCATGTTCTTCACGTAGTCCGCGTGGCCGGGGCAGTCCACATGCGCGTAGTGACGGTTCTTCGTCTCGTACTCAACATGCGACGTCGAGATCGTGATCCCGCGCGCCTTCTCCTCAGGCGCCTTGTCAATCTGGTCATACGCCGTGAACGCTGCACCGCCAGACTCAGCCAGGACCTTCGTGATCGCCGCCGTCAACGACGTCTTGCCATGGTCAACGTGACCAATCGTCCCGATGTTGCAGTGCGGCTTCGTCCGCTCAAACTTCTCTTTGGCCATCGTAGGGCTCCTGACAGGAACTCGACGTTTTGCGTCGTTGGTTGCGGATCACAGCTCAGGCGTACTTCGCCTGAACCTCGGCGGCGACCGCCTGCGGCACCTGCTCGTAGTGGTCGAACTGCATGGTGTAGGTCGCACGGCCCTGGCTCATGGAGCGCAGGGTATTCACGTAGCCAAACATATTCGCCAGCGGGACCATGGCGTTGATCACCACGGCATTGCCACGCATATCCTGGCCCTGGATCTGTCCACGGCGAGAATTGAGATCGCCGATGACGGAACCAGTGTAGTCTTCGGGGGTCACGACTTCGACCTTCATGATCGGCTCGAGCAGGACCGAGCCACCCTTCTGAAGGCCTTCACGCAACGCCGCACGAGAGGCGATTTCGAAGGCGAGAGCCGACGAGTCGACTTCGTGGAAAGCGCCGTCGATCAGCTGAATTTTGAGGTCGACCACCGGGAAGCCAGCCAGAACGCCGGCACCCAGCACGCTGTTGAGGCCCTTCTCGACGCCGGGGATGTATTCCTTCGGCACCGAACCGCCGACGATCTTCGACTCAAATTCATAACCGGCACCGGTTTCATTCGGCTCGATGATGAACTTCACGCGAGCGAACTGGCCTGTACCGCCGGTCTGCTTCTTGTGCGTGTAGTCGATCTCGGTCTTCTTCGTGATCTTCTCACGGTAGGCGACCTGCGGCGCGCCGATGTTGGCATCGACCTTGTAGGTGCGCCTCAGGATATCGACCTTGATGTCGAGATGAAGCTCGCCCATTCCCTTGAGAATGGTCTGGCCGGACTCGCTGTCGGTCGAAACGCGGAAGGAGGGATCCTCGGCAGCAAGCTTGGAAAGTGCGATGCCGAGCTTCTCCTGGTCCGTCTTGGTCTTCGGCTCGATGGCGATCTCGATGACCGGCTCAGGGAATTCCATCTTCTCGAGGATCGCGGGCTTCAGCGGATCGCAGAGCGTATCGCCGGTGCGCACTTCCTTGAGGCCCGCCAGCGCCACGATGTCACCAGCGAAAGCTTCCTTGATGTCCTCGCGGTTGTTCGCGTGCATCAGCAGCATGCGGCCGACACGCTCTTTCTTGTCGCGCGTCGAGTTCATGATGGAGGCACCCGCCTCGACCGAACCGGAATAGACGCGGCAGAACGTGATGGTACCGACGAAAGGATCGTCCATGATCTTGAAGGCGAGCATGGAGAAGGGGTCGGCATCCGTCGGCAGCCGCTCCAGCGGCTCCTCGGTCCGCGGATCGATGCCCTTGATCGCGCCACGATCCACCGGGGACGGAAGATAGTCGACAACCGCATCAAGAAGAGGCTGCACGCCCTTGTTCTTGAAGGCGGAACCGCACATCACGGGATGGAAGGCGCGCTTCTGAACGCCAAGACGCACGAGGCGGCGCAGCGTTGCGGCATCCGGCTCCTGGCCGTCGAGATAGGCGGTCATCGCGTCATCGTCGAGCTCGACCGACGCTTCGATGAGGCGCGTGCGATAGTCCTTCGCCTTGTCGGCGAGATCGGCGGGAATGTCCTGCTCGACCGGGTTCAGGGAGTCACCCTCCCAAACCAGCGCCTTCATGCTGATCAGATCAACGACGCCGTAGAAACCACCTTCCGAGCCAAGCGGAAGCTGCAGGCACACGGGCTTGCCGGCGACGCGATCGATGATCGAGTCTACGCATTTGAAGAGGTCCGCGCCGACCTTGTCCATCTTGTTGACGAACACGATACGAGGAACGTCGTACTTGTCAGCCTGGCGCCATACCGTCTCGGTCTGGGGCTCGACGCCCTGGCTGCCGTCCAGCACGCATACGCAGCCGTCGAGCACGCGCAGCGAACGCTCGACTTCAATGGTGAAGTCGACGTGGCCGGGGGTATCGATGATGTTCAGCCGGCTTCCGCGCCAGAAGCACGTGGTCGCAGCCGACGTGATCGTGATACCGCGCTCCTGCTCCTGCGCCATCCAGTCCATCGTCGCGGCGCCCTCGTGGGTCTCGCCGATCTTATGGTTCTTGCCGGTGAAGAACAGAATACGCTCGGTCGTCGTCGTCTTTCCGGCATCAATGTGGGCCATGATGCCGAAATTGCGGTAGTCTTCGATGGCGTGGGTGCGGGCCATAACAGCTATTCCCTCGACGGCTTGCGCTCGTTACCAGCGATAATGCGAGAAGGCACGGTTGGACTCGGCCATCCGGTGCGTATCCTCGCGCTTTTTCACGGCGCTGCCGCGATTGCTCGAGGCGTCCATCAGTTCAGACGAAAGGCGCTCAACCATGGTCTTGTCGTTCCGCGACCGGGCGGCCTGGATCAGCCAGCGGATGGCCAGCGCCTGACGACGGTCCGTGCGAACCTCGACCGGAACCTGATAGGTCGCACCGCCGACACGGCGGGAACGCACCTCGATGGCCGGAGCCACGTTCTCGAGGGCCTGCTTGAACACGCCGAGCGGTTCGCTCTTCAGCTTCTGCTCGATGATGTCGAACGCACCATAGACGATCGCTTCAGCGGCCGACTTCTTGCCGTCGCGCATGATCGAGTTCATGAACTTCGTAACGACGATGTCACCGAACTTCGGGTCCGGAATGATCTCGCGCTTCTCGGCACTGTGACGACGGGACATGTCGCTCGTCCTTAACTTGGCATTTCGTCAACGGGGCAGCCCGAGGCGCCCCCTGTTCAACCGGCAAAACCGGTACGATTACTTCGGCCGCTTGGCGCCGTACTTCGAACGGCGCTGCTTGCGGTTCTTCACGCCCTGGGTATCGAGGACACCGCGCAGGATGTGATAGCGAACGCCCGGAAGGTCCTTCACGCGGCCGCCACGGATCATCACGACCGAGTGCTCCTGGAGGTTATGCCCCTCACCCGGAATGTAGCCGATCACCTCAAAGCCATTCGTCAACCGGACCTTGGCGACCTTACGAAGAGCCGAGTTCGGCTTCTTCGGCGTGGTCGTGTAAACACGCGTGCAAACGCCGCGCTTCTGAGGGCAAGCCTCCAGCGCAGGAACCTTGTTACGGCTCTTGGGCGCCACCCGCGGCTTGCTGATCAACTGGTTGATCGTCGGCATGCTCTCGTTCTCTCGCTTCGGCCGCCGTAACGACCTTTGGCCCTGTTCGGCGCCGCCAACTCCAAGGGAGGACAAGCACCAATTCACCGTGCATCAGCACAAAACTAAAAACCACGCACAACAACTCGCGCCCTGAGCCTGTTAAGCTTAAGGCGCGAAGCGCATGCAGAGGACCACGTCGCCTTCGCAACGCGATCTTGCCCCAGGTCTAACTCCACCAGCTTCGCCGGCAGTCAGTTGGTGCTAAATTAGCAGCGTTTAGGGCCCATACGTCGAACGAGTCGTTCCGATCAGCGAGCGCCTACTGCCTGCCTGAGTGGGGTGCTTTTAGACTCACAGGCCCTGCGCGTCAACAGAAAATTACCTGTTTTGCCCCGCAAAGCGCACCTGCGGCAGCCAAGTTGCCGGTAGTCTGTCCAATGAGAAAGAGCGCCGTGAATCCACGGCGCCCTTCCAGCCACTTAGGATATCCGCGTTCCGGCGGAACAGCGGATACGTCTCCTTTACTCGGCAGCCGGCAGTTCCGGCCGAACCACCGCCTGATTCTCCGAGACCCGCTGGGCCAGGATGAGATCGTCGCGACGCTGCGCAATCTCACGCAGGCGTGTTGCCAAGGCACCAGTACCCGCCGGAATCAGCGAACCGACGATCACATTTTCCTTCAAGCCCTCGAGCGCGTCGGCCTTACCATTGACCGCCGCCTCAGTGAGAACGCGGGTGGTCTCCTGGAACGAAGCCGCCGAGATGAAGGACCTGGTCTGCAGGCTCGCCTTGGTGATTCCGAGAAGGACAGGGGTGCCTGCAGCAATCTTCTTGCCCTCGGCCTCCAGCTTCTCGTTCGCCTCGGCGAGCTCCATGCGATCGACCTGCTCGCCTTGCAGGAATTCCGAATCGCCGGGCTCGTCGATCTCGACCTTCTGCAGCATCTGGCGAACGATCACCTCGATGTGCTTGTCGTTGATGTTCACGCCCTGCAAGCGGTAGACCTCCTGGATCTCGTTCACGAGATAGGCGGCCAGTTCCTCGACGCCCTTGATCGCAAGGATGTCATGCGGAGCGGGGTTACCGTCGACGATGAAGTCCCCGACCTCGACGATGTCGCCATCCTGCAGATGGATGTGCTTACCCTTCGGGATCAGATACTCGACCGCCTCGGAACCGTCATGCGGCGACAGCGTCAGGCGCCGCTTGTTCTTGTAGTCGCGCCCGAAGGAGATCGTGCCCGACTTCTCGGCGATGATGGCTGCATCCTTCGGACGACGGGCCTCGAAGAGTTCTGCGACGCGCGGCAGACCACCCGTGATGTCGCGGGTCTTGGCGCTGTCCGTCGGGATACGCGCAAGCGCGTCGCCCGCCTTCACCTTGTTGCCGGGATCGACGGCGATGATGCCATCGACAGGCAGCAACCAACGTGCCTCGCCACCGCGTGCCAGCTTCGCGACCTTGCCGTCCGCGTCCAGCACGACAATGGCCGGACGCAGATCCGAGGTCCTCGCCGAGCCGCGCCAGTCGATAACGACGCGCTTGGCGATACCCGTCGCCTCGTCGACCGTCTCGGTGATCGAGCCACCTTCAACCAGGTCTTCGAAGGCAACCGTGCCGTCCACCTCCGACAGGATCGGCCGGGTGTAGGGATCCCACTCCGCGATGCGCTGGCCGCGCTTCACATGGTCACCGTCATCGACCTTCAAGCGTGCACCGTACTGGACCCGGTGAACCGCCCTCTCCTGCCCATCCGGACCATGGAGCACCACGGCGACGTTGCGGCCCATGGCGATGAGGTCGCCATCGGAGTTACGTGCCACGTTGCGGTTGCGCAGCTTCACCTCGCCCTCGAAGTTCGTCTCGAGGAACGATGAGTCGGCAATCTGCGCGGCGCCGCCGATGTGGAACGTACGCATCGTGAGCTGCGTGCCCGGCTCGCCGATCGACTGCGCGGCAATGACGCCGACAGCCTCGCCGTGGTTGACGGGCGTGCCACGGGCAAGATCGCGTCCGTAGCAGGTCGCGCAGACGCCGACACGCGACTCGCAGGTCAGCACCGAGCGGATCTTCACTTCCTGGACACCGGCCGCGTTGATCGGCTCGATGTGCCATTCCTCGATCATGGTGCCCTTCGGCACCAGCACGTTGCCTTCGCTGTCGATCACATCCTCGACCGCGGTGCGGCCCAGGATGCGCGAGGCGAGCGTCGCCACGATCTGACCGGCGTCGACGATGGCGCGCATGCGGATGCCACGCTCGGAGCCGCAGTCCGGCTCACGGATGACGGCATCCTGTGCCACGTCCACCAGGCGGCGGGTCAGGTAGCCCGAGTTCGCCGTCTTGAGCGCCGTGTCAGCGAGACCCTTACGGGCACCGTGGGTCGAGTTGAAGTACTCGAGAACGTCGAGGCCTTCCTTGAAGTTCGAGATGATCGGGCTCTCGATGATCTCGCCCGACGGCTTGGCCATCAGGCCACGCATGGCGCCGAGCTGGCGCATCTGCTCACGCGAACCACGGGCACCGGAGTGCGCCATCATATAGATCGAGTTGACCTGCTTATCGCGGCCGTTCTCGTCCTTCTGGGTCGCGGAGATACGCGCCATCATCTCGTCGGCAAGGCGAGCCGAGCACTTACCCCAGGCATCGACGACCTTGTTGTACTTCTCGCCCTGCGTGATCAGGCCATCGTTGTACTGCTGCTCGAACTCCTTCACGAGCGCGCGCGTCTCTTCCACGATGCCCCACTTGTTCTCTGGGATCAGCATGTCGTCTTTGCCGAACGAAATGCCGGCGCGGAACGCATGGTAGAAACCGAGGCTCATGATGCGATCGCAGAAGATGACCGATTCCTTCTGACCGCAATTGCGGTAGACGGCGTCGATCATGTTCGAGATTTCCTTCTTCGTCATGAGCTTGTTCACGACGTCGAAGGGCAGGCTCGGATGCTTCGGCAGGATGCGCGACAGGATCACGCGACCGGGCGTAGTGTCGTAGATCTTGGTGAAAGCGCGACCGTCCTCGTCGATCCCCTGCCAGCGGAAGCGGATCTTCGTGTGGTAGGTCACGACCTTCGCAGCGATCGCGTGCTCGAGCTGGCCGATATCGGAGAAGGTTTTGCCCTGACCAGGCTCGCCCTCGGCAATGATCGACAGATAATAAAGGCCAAGCACGATGTCCTGGGACGGCACGATGATCGGCTGACCGTTGGCCGGGTGCAGGATGTTGTTGGTCGACATCATCAGCACACGCGCCTCGAGCTGCGCTTCAAGCGACAACGGCACGTGCACCGCCATCTGGTCGCCGTCGAAGTCGGCGTTGAAGGCCGCACAGACGAGCGGATGCAGCTGGATCGCCTTGCCCTCGATCAGCACCGGCTCGAAGGCCTGAATACCGAGACGGTGGAGCGTCGGAGCACGGTTCAGCATCACCGGGTGCTCACGGATAACCTCGTCGAGGATATCCCAAACCTCCGGCTTTTCCTTCTCGACGAGCTTCTTCGCCTGCTTGACGGTCGCGGAGAGGCCTTTGGCGTCGAGACGCGCGTAGATGAAGGGCTTGAAAAGCTCCAGCGCCATCTTCTTTGGCAGGCCGCACTGATGCAGCTTCATCTCCGGGCCGACCACGATGACCGAACGGCCGGAATAGTCGACGCGCTTGCCGAGGAGGTTCTGGCGGAACCGGCCCTGCTTGCCCTTGAGCATGTCGGCGAGCGACTTCAACGGGCGCTTGTTGGCGCCCGTGATGACGCGGCCACGACGGCCGTTATCGAACAGCGCATCAACCGCTTCCTGAAGCATGCGCTTCTCGTTGCGGATGATGATGTCAGGCGCGCGCAGCTCGATGAGTCGCTTCAGGCGGTTGTTGCGGTTGATCACACGACGGTAGAGATCATTGAGATCGGACGTCGCGAAGCGGCCACCGTCCAGCGGCACGAGCGGACGGATATCCGGGGGGATCACGGGGATCACCGTCAGGATCATCCATTCCGGCTTGTTGCCGGACATCTGGAACGCCTCAATGATCTTGAGGCGCTTCATCAGCTTCTTGGGCTTCAGCTCCGAGGTCGTCGTCGCGATCTCGTGGCGCAGGTCCGTTGCGATCTTGTCGAGGTCGAGGCTGCGCAGGATCTCGCGGATAGCCTCGGCGCCGATCAGCGCCGTGAACGAGTCATCGCCATACTCTTCCTGCGCGCGCAGGTACTCTTCCTCCGAGAGGAGTTGACGCTCCTTCAGGGGGGTAAGGCCCGGCTCGATGACGACATAGTACTCGAAGTACAGAATGCGCTCGAGATCCTTCAGCGTCATGTCGAGCAGAAGGCCGATGCGCGACGGCAGCGACTTCAGGAACCAGATGTGGGCAACGGGAGCCGCGAGCTCGATATGGCCCATGCGCTCGCGCCGCACGCGCGCCAGGGTAACTTCGACGCCGCACTTCTCGCAGATGACGCCTTTGTACTTCATGCGCTTGTACTTGCCGCACAAGCACTCGTAATCCTTGATCGGCCCGAAGATGCGCGCGCAGAACAAGCCGTCACGCTCGGGCTTGAACGTCCGGTAGTTGATCGTCTCCGGCTTTTTGATCTCGCCGAAGGACCAGGACAGAATCTTTTCCGGGCTCGCGATCGATATCTTGATCTGATCGAAGGTCTGCGCAGGAGCCTGGGTATTGAAGAGATTCATGACCTCTTGATTCATCGCCGTCTCCTTCAAGCCGGGATTGGAGCGCCGCTTTTCTGCTCCTGCCGGCCAAATATCCGTCGAGCCTGCCTCAGGCCCATTGCAAAACTTGGGATCGGCGGGCTGCGCATATCCGGGGACATCCGCAGCCTCCTATCGCCTTGACGACCGGGCCGCCGCGCCTGAATGGCGACGGACCGGAGCGAGCATAACGCTCGCTCCGCGGTCTTATTCCGCAGCCTCTTGCGGCGGCAGTTCCGCCGGCGGCTGCTTCGTCGACAGCAATTCGACGTTGAGGCCGAGCGAGCGCATTTCCTTGACGAGCACGTTGAAGCTCTCGGGAATGCCGGCCTCGAAGGTGTCGTCGCCGCGCACGATCGCCTCGTAGACCTTGGTACGGCCAGCCACGTCGTCCGACTTCACCGTCAGCATTTCCTGCAAGGTGTAGGCGGCGCCGTAGGCTTCGAGCGCCCAGACCTCCATTTCGCCGAAACGCTGGCCACCGAACTGGGCCTTGCCGCCCAACGGCTGCTGCGTGACGAGCGAGTAGGGGCCGATTGAACGTGCGTGGATCTTGTCGTCCACGAGGTGGTGCAGCTTCAGCATATAGATGTAGCCCACGGTCACCTTGCGATCGAACGCCTCGCCAGTCCGCCCGTCGTTGAGCGTCACCTGGCCGGAACGGTCGAGGCCAGCCTCCTCGAGCATGCGCTCGATATCGGCCTCCTTGGCTCCGTCGAACACCGGGGTTGCGATCGGGACGCCGCGACGCAGGTTCTGCCCGAGCTCGACCAGATCGGCGTCGCCCAGCTGGTCGAGGTCACCCTGCGTACCGTAGATGTCACGCAGCGTGCCCTTCAGACGCGAGGAGTCCTGCGACTTGAGATAGGCATCGACAGCCAGCCCGACCTGACGGCCAAGACCGGCGCAGGCCCAGCCCATGTGCGTCTCGAGGATCTGCCCGACATTCATGCGGCTCGGCACGCCGAGGGGGTTGAGCACGATGTCGGCATGCGTGCCGTCGTCAAGGAACGGCATGTCTTCGATCGGCACGATCCGTGACACGACGCCCTTGTTGCCGTGACGGCCGGCCATCTTGTCGCCCGGCTGGATCTTGCGCTTCACCGCAACGAAGACCTTGACCATCTTCATGACGCCGGGCGGCAGCTCGTCGCCGCGCTGCAGCTTCTCGACCTTGTCGAGGAAACGCTGTTCAAGGCGCTTCTTCGACTCGTCGTACTGTTTGCGCATCGCTTCGAGTTCGGCCGTGATGGCGTCGTCGGAAACGGCAAAAGCCCACCACTGCGAACGCGGGAACTCCGTCAGCCCCTCACGGGTCAGCTCGACGTCCTTCTTGAAACCCTTCGGACCGGCGATCGCCACGCGGCCCGTCAACACCTCGGCGAGACGCGCATAGACGTTGCGATCGAGGATCGCCTGCTCGTCGTCGCGGTCCTTGGCCAAGCGTTCGATTTCCTCGCGCTCGATCGCTTGCGCACGCTCGTCCTTGTCCACACCGTGACGGTTGAACACGCGGACTTCCACAACCGTGCCAGTCACTCCCGGCGGAACACGCAGCGACGTGTCACGCACGTCGGATGCCTTCTCGCCGAAGATGGCGCGCAGAAGCTTCTCTTCCGGCGTCATCGGGCTCTCGCCCTTGGGTGTGATCTTGCCGACGAGGATATCGCCCGCGTTCACTTCCGCCCCGATATAGACCATGCCGGCTTCGTCGAGGTTCTTCAGCGCCTCTTCCGACACGTTCGGAATGTCGCGCGTGATTTCCTCCGGGCCGAGCTTGGTGTCACGGGCCATCACCTCGAACTCTTCGATGTGGATGGAGGTGAACACGTCCTCCTTCACGATCCGCTCGGAGAGCAGGATCGAGTCCTCGAAGTTGTAGCCGTTCCAGGGCATGAACGCGACGAGCACGTTCCGGCCGAGAGCAAGCTCGCCGAGATCCGTCGACGGGCCGTCGGCGATGATGTCACCTTTGCGCACCTGGTCACCGACCTTCACCAGCGGACGCTGGTTGATGCAGGTCGACTGGTTGGAGCGCTGGAACTTCATCAGCCGGTAGATGTCGACGCCCGACTTCGTGGGGTCCAGGTCCTGCGTCGCGCGGATAACGATACGTGTCGCGTCCACCTGGTCGATGATGCCCGTGCGACGAGCCGCGATCGCTGCGCCGGAGTCACGGGCCACCACGGCCTCCATGCCGGTGCCGACGAAGGGCGCATCCGCCTTCACGAGCGGCACGGCCTGACGCTGCATGTTCGAGCCCATGAGCGCGCGGTTGGCGTCGTCGTTCTCAAGGAACGGGATGAGCGCCGCGGCCACCGACACAAGCTGCTTCGGCGACACATCCATGTAGTCCACGCGATCCGGCGGGACGACCACGACATCGCCGGCGCGACGGCAGACCACGAGGTCTTCCGTCAGCTTGCCGGTCGTGTCGATGTCGGCGTTCGCCTGTGCGACGTAGTACTTCGACTCTTCCATCGCCGAGAGATAGGCCACCTCGTTGGTGACCGCGCCGTCGCGGACCTTGCGATAAGGCGCCTCGATGAAGCCGTACTTGTTGACGCGCGCGAAGGTTGCCAGCGAGTTGATCAGGCCGATGTTCGGACCTTCCGGCGTCTCGATGGGGCAGATGCGGCCATAATGCGTCGGATGCACGTCGCGCACCTCGAAGCCGGCGCGCTCACGCGTCAAACCACCCGGGCCGAGCGCCGAAAGGCGACGCTTATGAGTAACTTCAGACAGCGGGTTCGTCTGATCCATGAACTGCGAGAGCTGCGACGAGCCGAAGAACTCGCGCACGGCGGCTGCCGCGGGCTTCGCGTTGATCAGGTCCTGCGGCATCACCGTGTCGATGTCGACCGACGACATGCGCTCCTTGATCGCGCGCTCCATGCGCAGAAGACCCAAACGATACTGGTTCTCCATGAGCTCGCCGACGGACCGGACACGACGGTTGCCGAGATGGTCGATGTCATCAACCTCCCCGCGACCATCACGGAGGTCGACCAACGCCTTGACCACGGCGAGCATGTCCTCGCGGCGCAGCGTGCGCACCGTGTCCGCCGCGTCGAGATCGAGGCGCATGTTCATCTTCACGCGGCCGACGGCCGAGAGATCATAGCGCTCGGCGTCGAAGAACAGCGAATGGAACATCGCTTCGGCCGTCTCAAGCGTCGGCGGCTCACCCGGACGCATGACGCGGTAGATGTCGAACAGAGCTTCCTCCCGGGAGGAGTTCTTGTCGACCGCGAGGGTGTTGCGGATGTACGGGCCGATATTGATGTGGTCGATGTCGAGGACCGGAATTTCCTCGAAGCCCGCTTCAAGCAGCACCTTGAGCAGCTTCTCGGTGATCTCGTCGCCGGCCTCGGCGAAGATCTCGCCGTTCGACATGTCGACGAGGTCTTCGGCGACATACTGGCCGATCAGATCGTCGTGCGTCCCGCGGAGTTCCTTTACACCCTTTTCCGTAAGGATGCGCGCGGCACGGGCGGTCAGCTTCTTGCCCGTCTCGAGAACCACCTCGCCGGTGTCAGCGTCGATCAGGTCGACGCTCGCCTTGAAGCCCTTGAGGCGCTCAGCGTCGTAAGGAACGCGCCAGCCGTCGCCATCCTTCTTGTAGAGGATCCGGTTGTAAAAGGTCTCAAGGATCTCCTCGCCATCGAGGCCAAGCGCATAGAGCAGCGACGTCACCGGCAGCTTGCGGCGACGGTCGATACGCGCATAGACGATGTCCTTGGCATCGAACTCGATGTCGAGCCAGGAGCCACGGTACGGAATGATGCGGGCGGCGAACAGCAGCTTGCCCGACGAATGGGTCTTGCCCTTGTCGTGGTCAAAGAACACGCCTGGTGACCGGTGCATCTGGCTGACGATGACACGCTCTGTGCCATTGACGATGAAGGTGCCGTTGTCCGTCATGAGCGGCATGTCGCCCATGTAGACGTCCTGCTCCTTGATGTCCTTGACAGACTTGGAGCCGGTATCTTCATCGACATCAAACACGATCAGGCGCAGCGTGACCTTGAGCGGCGCGGCAAAGGTCATACCCCGTTGGCGACACTCGTCCACGTCGTATTTCGGCGGCTCGAAGGTGTACTTCACAAATTCGAGCAGCGAAGCACCGGAAAAATCGGATATCGGGAAAACGGACTTGAAGACGGCCTGTAGCCCCTCCTCTGGCCGCCCTCCCTTCGGCTCGTCGACCATCAGGAATTGGTCGTAGGATGCCTTCTGAACCTCGATGAGGTTCGGCATCTGCGCCACTTCCCGGATCTTGCCGAAGAACTTGCGGACACGCTTCGGGCCAGTGATCGTCTGGGCCATGTCTGTTCTCGCTCCTCACGCACGGCTGACCTGGCGGCCCCACCAGAGGCCGGGCGGCTCAATAAGGCCGCCAGGTCAGCCGGCCGCTCCCGCGGCATGCTGCCATGTCACTCCCGACAGCCCCACCGGGACCGCCGTCGTCACGTCTCTTGCGCGTCTGAGACCATCGATGATCACGTGTTGATCATGGTCACGCATCGATGACACAACGGCCCCGGAGACAAGATGCCTTCGGGACCGTGGAATTCTCAACTTGTCGCGCTCCGCCGCGGCGGCCCGCCTCTAACCAAGAAGGGCCAAGAGCCCCTTCCCATTGCGATCTCCTCAAAACGAAATCGCTAGAACCAAGTCTCGAACGATTGGAGGGAACCGGATTGATCCGCAAGGAAACGCCGGCTCCCGCCGAGCACGGGTCAAAGCCCGCGCAACACTTACTTGAGCTCGACCTTCGCGCCGACCTTCTCGAGCTGAGCCTTGAGCTTGTCGGCCTCGTCCTTGGCCACGCCTTCCTTGACGGGCTTCGGAGCGCCTTCGACGAGGTCCTTGGCTTCCTTGAGGCCGAGGCCGGTGATCGCGCGGACTTCCTTAATGACTTCGATCTTCTTGTCGCCGGCGGCGGCAAGAACGACCGTGAACTCGGTCTGCTCTTCAGCGGCAGCGGCGGCGCCACCAGCGGCGCCCGGCGCAGCGGCAACCGCCACGGCGGCGGCGGCGGACACGCCCCACTTCTCTTCGAGGAGCTTCGCCAGCTCGGCGGCCTCGAGGACGGTCAGGCTCGACAGGTCGTCGACGAGCTTTGCCAAATCAGCCATGATACACTTCCTGGGTTAGTTCGATTGATAGGGGGTTTGACGGCCTTACGCCGCTTCGTCTCGCTTGGCATATGCCCCGAACACGCGCGCCAGCTTCCCGGCGGGTGCGTTGACGACCTGCGCGATCTTCGTTGCCGGGGCCTGAACGAGGCCGACCAGCTTGGCGCGCAGTTCATCAAGAGACGGCAGCGTGGCCAGAGCCTTCACGCCGTCCGGGTTCAGAGCGGTCACTCCCATCGCGCCACCGAGGATAACGAGCTTTTCGTTACCCTTGGCGAAATCGACAGCGACCTTCGGTGCCGCAACAGGGTCGCTGGAATAAGCCAGCAACGTCGGCCCCTTCAGAAGAGGCGCGATTGATGCGACGTCCGTGCCTTCGAGAGCGATCTTGGCGAGGCGATTTTTCGCGACCTTGACCGAGGCGCCGGCCTGCTTCATCTCCCTGCGGAGCTTCTGCATATCGGCGACTGTCAGGCCGGCATAGTGAGCTACGACGACGACGCCGGTTGATGAAAAGACATCACCCATCGTCGCGACGAACTCGGCTTTTGCCGCTCTGTCCACTTGGCTCTCTCCGGTTCAGCAGCAGGGAACATCCCCGCCGCCGGCTGCACATGCCACACGCCGTGCACTAGGCTTGCACCCAATGCGCCGCGCGCGGCGCTCGCAAGCCCTGTCCCCCAGATCGCAGAGATCAAACTCACGCCCCAGGAATAGGTCCGAACCAACCCACTCAAAGGATACCCACCAAGGGGCATCCGTCGTGCAAATCAGCCTTCCCCGTCTATGCTGGCTTCGTACTGAAATTAAGCCGTAACGGCACCCGCAGTCTCGGACAGGACATATGGCCGGTTCGCGCAAAGCTACCGCCTTGCCCGCCGGCCACATTCGCCCGGTCGCCCGGGCGAAACTCCAAGCCTGAGAACGACGACATCGATGTCATGACGATTCCAGGCAAGAATGGTTTTAATAACCATTCACCTGCGGTTTGCCAAGTGCCCACCGCAGGCAAACGAATAAGTGACGGCTTCTAGCGCGCCAATGCGCCGAAGATGAGGCAGCTGTCTTACGCGCCGAGAACGGTGGCGGGATCGACCTTCACACCTGGCCCCATCGTCGATGAGATCGCGACGCGCTGGACGTAAGTGCCCTTCGCGCCGGACGGACGGGCCTTGGAGACCGCATCCGCAAAAGCCTTGATGTTCTCGATCAGCTTGCCTTCGTCGAAGGAAGCCTTGCCGATCCCGGCGTGGACAATGCCGGCCTTCTCGACGCGGAACTCAACGGCGCCGCCCTTGGCAGCCGCAACCGCGGCCTTGACGTCCATCGTCACCGTGCCGACCTTCGGGTTCGGCATCAGGCCACGCGGGCCAAGCACCTTACCGAGGCGACCGACGAGCGGCATCAGATCCGGAGTCGCGATGCAGCGATCGAAGTTGATCGTGCCGCCCTGAACGATTTCAAGCAGATCCTCGGCGCCGACGATGTCCGCACCGGCGGCCTTGGCTTCGTCAGCCTTGGCGCCGCGCGCGAACACGGCGACGCGGACCGTACGGCCCGAACCGTTGGGCAAGTTGCAGACGCCGCGGACCATCTGGTCGGCGTGACGAGGATCGACGCCGAGGTTCATGGCCACTTCGATGGTCTCATCGAACTTGGCCTTGGCGCGCTCCTTCACCATCTTCACGGCCTCTTCGAGGCCATAGAGCTTCACGCGGTCGACGCCTTCGCGAAGAGCGGTAATGCGCTTTGCTGGTTTTGCCATGATCGACCTCCTCAGCCCTGGACCTCAAGGCCCATCGAACGGGCCGAGCCTTCGATCATCGCGACAGCCGCATCGACGGAGTCGCAGTTCAGGTCGACCATCTTCTTCGTGGCGATGTCACGCAGTTGGTCGCGGGTGACCTTGCCAGCATAGCCGCCCTTGCCGGGGGTCTTCGACGCGCTCGTGATACCGGCAGCCTTCTTTAGGAAGTAGCTGACCGGCGGCTGCTTCATCTCGAAGGTGAAAGAGCGGTCCTGGTATGCGGTGATGATCACCGGAATCGGGGTGCCCTTTTCCATCTGCGCAGTCTTCGCGTTGAAGGCCTTGCAGAATTCCATGATGTTGAGGCCGCGCTGACCGAGCGCCGGACCGATCGGCGGCGACGGGTTGGCCGCGCCTGCCGGAACCTGAAGCTTCACGTAGCCCGTGATCTTCTTTGCCATGATGGCTGCTCCCATGGGACGACGCCGCGGATGCCAATCCGTGCGCCGGGGATGACAGATCGCGGTGCGGCCCTTCTGTTCCGGCTGGCGACCGGCGGACCTTCCGCGGACGAACCGGCGATGAAATCCGCCGGCTTTCTGGAGCTTAGCGCTCCAACGACGAAGGGCGGCCAGCATGCCGGCCACCCTTTGTGAAAGCTCTTTATCAAGACGCGCGACGCGAGGCAAGCCTCAGGGATTGCGCTCTGCCCCGAACAATCAGACCTTCTCGACCTGACCGTATTCGAGATCGACCGGGGTCGCACGACCGAAGATGGACACGGCAACCTTGAGCCGGGCACGGGCCTCGTCCACTTCCTCGACGATGCCATTGAAAGAGGCAAACGGCCCGTCCGCGACGCGAACCTGCTCGCCCACCTCGAAGCTGACGGAGGGCTTCGGACGATCGACGCCTTCGGCAACCTGTCCCTTGATCCGCTCCGCCTCGCGGTCCGGAATCGGCAGCGGCTTGGATTTGTCCGCACCGAGAAAGCCGGTGACTTTCGGGGTGTTCTTGATGAGGTGATAGACCTCGTCAGTGAGGTCGCATTTCACCAGGACATAGCCGGGAAAAAACTTGCGCTCGGTATCGACCTTGCGCCCGCGGCGAACCTCGACGACCTTTTCGGTCGGGACGAGGATCTCGTCGAACTTGTCCTCGAGGCCACGCTGCACGGCCTGATCGCGCAGGGATTGCGCCACCTTGTTCTCGAAATTCGAGTAAGCGTGGACGATATACCAGCGTTTGGGAGCGGATGAGAGGCTGCTCAGGCTGGGAGAAGACATCGCGAAGCTCCTAGCGACCGATACCGAGGATCAGCGTCACGCCGAAGCGGATGATCTGGTCGGCGAGAAGGAAAAACAGGCTCGCGACGATGACCATGACGAACACCATAGCCGTCGTGACGAGCGTCTCCTTGCGGGTTGGCCACGTGACCTTGGAGGTCTCGTTACCGACCTGCTGAATGAACTCGACCGGATTCGTCTTCGCCATATTGTCTCACCATAGCCGTCGCGCAGTGCTGATTTGGCATCACAACGATGAACCCGCAAGGGCCCTTGGCGTCGGGGGCCTGTTGCAATACCAGTCTCGATCAGCGCAACTTGCAAAAACTGCAGTCAGGAATTGATAGTCGACCGTCGAGGATCCGCTGGCAGGAGTGGAGGGACTCGAACCCCCAACCCCCGGTTTTGGAGACCGGTGCTCTAGCCAGTTGAGCTACACTCCTAGCGGACGCCTGCGGAAGCAGGCCGACCATGGCGCCCACTCAAGCCAAAGCCAAGCTCGAGATGGAATCGCCACGCCATTCCTATACATCACTCGCGCGACATGGCGATAGGCGAATGATGGGAATATTCACCGCCGCGCCCAGCTTACGGCGCGGCAGCCGTGCGACGCAGGCGAACACGCGTTTTCATCGCGCGTTCGCCTGGTGTTGCTGGTGTCTTACTCGATGATGGAGGCGACCACGCCGGCGCCAACCGTGCGGCCACCTTCGCGGATCGCGAAGCGAAGCTTCTCTTCCATGGCGATCGGAACGATCAGCACGACTTCCATCGTCACGTTGTCCCCAGGCATCACCATCTCGGTGCCTTCCGGCAACGTCACGACACCCGTCACGTCCGTCGTCCGGAAGTAGAACTGCGGACGATAGTTCGTGAAGAACGGCGTGTGGCGACCACCCTCTTCCTTCGTCAGGATGTAGGCTTCCGCCTTGAACTTCGTGTGCGGCTTCACCGAACCCGGCTTGCACAGCACCTGCCCGCGCTCAACGTCCTCGCGCTTCGTGCCGCGCAGCAGCGCCCCGATGTTGTCGCCCGCCTGACCCTGGTCAAGGAGCTTGCGGAACATCTCCACGCCCGTAACCGTCGTCTTGACCGTCGCCTTCAGGCCGACGATCTCGATTTCCTCGCCGACCTTCACGATCCCGCGCTCAACGCGGCCCGTCACAACCGTGCCACGACCCGAGATCGAGAACACGTCCTCGACCGGCATCAGGAACGGCAGGTCAACCGGACGCTCCGGCTGCGGAATATAGGCATCGACCTGCGTCATCAGCTCGAGCACCGCGTCATGCCCGATCGTCGGCTCGCGGTCTTCCAGCGCGCACAGCGCCGAACCACGCACCACCGGGATGTCGTCGCCGGGGAACTCGTACTTCGACAGAAGCTCGCGAACCTCAAGCTCGACCAGGTCGAGAAGCTCCGCGTCGTCCACCATGTCGACCTTGTTCAGGAACACCACCAGCGCCGGAACGCCAACCTGGCGCGCCAGAAGGATGTGCTCGCGCGTCTGCGGCATCGGGCCGTCAGCCGCCGACACAACCAGGATCGCGCCGTCCATCTGCGCCGCGCCCGTGATCATGTTCTTCACGTAGTCCGCGTGGCCGGGGCAGTCCACATGCGCGTAGTGACGGTTCTTCGTCTCGTACTCAACATGCGACGTCGAGATCGTGATCCCGCGCGCCTTCTCCTCAGGCGCCTTGTCAATCTGGTCATACGCCGTGAACGCTGCACCGCCAGACTCAGCCAGGACCTTCGTGATCGCCGCCGTCAACGACGTCTTGCCATGGTCAACGTGACCAATCGTCCCGATGTTGCAGTGCGGCTTCGTCCGCTCAAACTTCTCTTTGGCCATCAGTCACAAACCCTGGGCATTGCCATCATGATAAAGGATCGGACCTACCGATCCCCCGAAATTGCGCGATCGTCTAGGGGGTTTCACTCGCTTGCGCAAGTGCCAGCGGCGCAATTAGTGCCGTTTTGCGGGATCCCCGCTGCGACACCCGCCACAATAGGCCTCTGCAACCGGTCCCGACAAACACCAAATCACGTCCCTGCCCGCCGCGCTGTCCGACAACGCCGTGCTCAAAACCATCAACGAAAGGAATTCGATGAGGCCGTGGAGCGGGTGAAGGGAATCGAACCCTCGTCATCAGCTTGGAAGGCTGTTGCTCTACCATTGAGCTACACCCGCTAACGCACGTCAGGCTTGGATGGTGGAGGGGGTTGGATTCGAACCAACGTAGGCGTAGCCAACGGATTTACAGTCCGTCCCCTTTAACCACTCGGGCACCCCTCCGGCCCATCCAGCATGACCGACCCCGGTGGGTCGATCACCTTTCCGCTCACCTGCAGCGCAGGAGCAGTGGCGCGTTCTTAAGAGGAGGCGGTTATGGGTGTCAACTGCAAAACCGGGCTGGCGCGCCACAATCCCCTGTGTCAAACCTGCCCGACGGTGACGCGGGCCTGGGTCAATGGCGAGAACGCCTTAGCTAGCCGAGCTCTCGCCAAAAGTGCCCATATCTGTGGAAACGAGCAGTAACAATGAGTGATGATCAGCGGCGGTCTCGCCACGGCAAATCCGGCCATGGCCATAAATCTGGCCCTGGCAGATCGAATCGTCCGGATTGGCGCGCGAGACGGGCAGCCGAGATCGAGGACGGCGTCGTTCTCTACGGCTGGCATCCTGTCGTCGAGGCGCTTTCAAACCCCAAGCGCCGCATCCGCCGCTTGCTCGTGACCGAGAACGCGCAGCGACGCTTGGCCGAGGAACTGGGCACGCTCCGCGTCACACCGGAACTCGCCCGCCCAGACGAGATCGCGCGCAAGCTGGATCCGGACGCGGTGCATCAGGGGCTCTATGTCGAAGCCGACCCACTCCCCTCACCCACGATCGAGACGATGAACGCGCGGTCGTTGATTCTCGTCCTCGATCAGATCACCGATCCGCATAATGTCGGCGCCATCGTGCGCACGGCCGCCGCCTTCGGCGTGGACAGTATCGTGACTACCGCCCGGCACAGCCCGTCGGCGACGGGCGTAATGGCGAAATCGGCGTCGGGTGGTCTTGAGCATGTCCCCTTCACCATCGTGCGCAATCTCGCGGGCGCCTTGCAGACCCTCCGCGAGCGCGGCTTCCTATGCATAGGGCTTGACTCGGCCGGCGAGACAGAGCTTGAGGCCGTCCCCCTGCGCCGGCCAGTCGCGCTCGTCCTCGGCGCGGAGGGCAAGGGCTTGCGGCAGCTCACCCGGGAGCGCTGCAACGTTCTCGCGCGGCTCGACATGCCGGGGAGCATCAAGAGCCTGAACGTATCGAATGCGGCCGCCGTCGCCCTATACGCCACCTCGCGCGCACTAGCCGCTCTTGATTGAAACGGTGTGACCTAGCCGGCGCTGGCGCCTGGTGACACACCCAGCAGCCCAGTCCCGGTGCCAGGCGTGGGCCGATGTCCAACCTGTCCCTCACCGGCTATGGACGCCCGTGAAGGCGGGATCATAAGCATGCCTACGCGCCTGTCCGCCAGATAGTACCGCGTCGATCCATTCAACTTTCGAATGACGACGAATTGACGAGCGACACGATACCGCCTCCCGCCGTAATTTTCCGGTATTGAACGTACGATCCGGCATGATTCTCAGGCGCAGCCGCAATGTTCGCAAGCAACCCTGCCCTGAATTGCCTAGATCGGAGGACAATAAAACGAGGAAACACTTTAGGAGGCGTCAATGAGCGTCGCGGCAGCGGAAGCGATATCCGAGCAGAAGCGGCCTATGACTCGCGAAGAGCGCAAAGTGATCGTTGCGTCTTCGCTTGGCACGGTCTTCGAATGGTATGATTTTTACTTGGCGGGTTCTCTCGCCGTCAATATTTCGATGAACTTCTTTTCCGGCGTCAATCCGACCGCCGGATTTATTTTTACATTGCTTGGCTTCGCCGCCGGCTTTGCGGTGCGCCCCTTCGGCGCCTTGTTCTTCGGACGGCTCGGCGACCTCATCGGCAGAAAATATACGTTCCTCGTGACGATGACCGTCATGGGTATCTCGACCTTCGTGGTCGGCCTTCTTCCGAGCTACGCCTCCATCGGCATCATCGCCCCAATCGCCTTCGTCGTCTGCCGCTTGTTGCAGGGCCTGGCGCTAGGCGGTGAATATGGCGGCGCCGCAACCTATGTGGCCGAGCACGCGCCCCAGGGCCGCCGCGGTTTCTATACGTCGTGGATCCAGACGACCGCGACGGTCGGCCTGTTCCTGTCTCTCGTCGTTATTCTCGTCCTGCGCATGTCGATGTCGACCGAAGCCTTCAATGAATGGGGCTGGCGCATTCCCTTCCTTCTGTCGATCCTCCTGCTCGGCGTGTCCATCTGGATCCGTCTGCAGCTCCAGGAATCGCCGGCCTTCGTCAAGATGAAGGAAGAAGGCTCGGGATCGAAAGCGCCTCTCAAGGAAGCTTTCGGCACGTGGCGGAACGCCAAGATCGGCATCATCGCGCTACTCGGCGGCACAGCCGGCCAGGCCGTGGTCTGGTACACCGGCCAGTTCTATGCCCTGTTCTTCCTGACCCAGACTTTGAAGATTGACGGAACAACAGCGAATATCCTGATCGCTCTCGCTCTCCTGATCGGAACGCCCTTCTTCGTGTTCTTTGGGTGGCTGTCGGACCGCGTCGGCCGCAAGCCCATCATTCTAGCGGGCTGCCTGATCGCCGCGATCACCTATTTCCCGCTGTTCGCCGCGCTCGGCAAATACGGCAATCCGACTTTGATCGCCGCTCAGGAAACCGCGCCGGTCACCGTCATTGCGGACCCGGCCGAATGCTCGTTCCAATTCAATCCTGTGGGCACGTCGAGCTTCACAACCTCCTGCGATATTGCCAAGTCCTTCCTGGCGCGCAATGCCGTGAACTATTCCAATGAAGCGGCACCGGCCGGCACGATCGCCAAGATCCGCATCGGCGACCAGGTCATCGAATCCTTCGACGCCCGTGCTGCCGGCGCCGAAGCGGCCGCGCGCACGGCCGCCTTCACGAAGACCGCCACCGAGGCAATCCGCTCGCACGGCTACCCGGCCGCGGCAGATCCAGCCAAGATCAACATGTTCATGATGACGCTCATACTGACCGTCTTGGTGATCTTCGTGACCATGGTCTATGGTCCGATCGCGGCGTTGCTGGTGGAACTCTTCCCCACCCGGATCCGCTACTCCGGCATGTCCTTGCCCTATCACATCGGCAACGGCTGGTTCGGCGGCTTCCTTCCGCCTACGGCCTTCGCGATTGTCGCGGCCACCGGCAATATTTACTCAGGCCTGTGGTATCCCATAATAATCGCGCTCATGACGTTTGTGGTCGGACTCCTTCTGATGCCGGAGACCAAGGACCGCAACATCTTCACCTACGAAGGGGACAAGTGATCGACGCTATCGTCGCGCGGCGCTCCGGAGGATTGTGGCGCCGCGTGGCCTCGTCATCAGGACGATTCGATCCCGCGAACACATAAAAACTGCAATTTCGGTAAAAGCTCGCGGAACTTGGTCCCTACTCCAACGTTGTCAGACCAGGCAATTGATGCGTTTTATCGAGACCCTAAAAACCCCGCCTCACGGCGGGGTCTTTTTTTCGGGCTGCTTACCGGCTGGCCGCGCGCCTAGGATCCCTTAGCGCTCGCAGACGGTCACGGTGCGTGTACGCCAGACGCCGTTGACGATCACGCGGCGTGGGGCACGGTAACAGTAGGATCGGGTGGAATTAGCCGCCGCCGCGATCCCTGCACCCAGAATGGCGCCCGTCGCTAGGGCAGCGCCCGCTCCCCAGCCATCATAGCCGTAGCCATAGTACGGACCGTAGCCATAGGCCGGCACCCCATACCAGCCGGCTCGCCAGCCGGGACGAGGGTACCATCCCCGATTCCAGCCAGGGCGCCAGCCTGCATTCCACGCGGGACGATACCCCCAACCGGGGCGATATCCCCAACCGGGGCGATTCCAACCGCCGCCTCCCCATCCCGGCCGGACCCCAGGGGCGAAGCGTGGCCCGCCACCGCCCCAGCCAGGTCGTCCGCCCCAGTGCGCGCCACCGTGACCTCTCCACTGCGCCTCCGCCGGGCTGGGCGCGCTCGCGACCACGAAGGTTGCTGCGACCATGGCACCTGCGGCGCATAGAAGCGTTTTTACGGGTTTGAAGTGTCGCATGAACGTCCTCCCGCTCAAGCCGTATCTGCAGTCGAGGCCTCGTCGCCCAGACCACCTTTACGGGTAAACGCTGGCGGTGCCCGGCCCGTTCCACATGTGCCTCAGGATGAGGATCTGCGATGCCACAGGCGCCGCCGGTGTGCCGGGCTACCCAAACGGACCGAGCCTCTGCGGCTCCGGGTCAACGACGCGCGCGGATATCCACGATCGCCGATGTCTGCGCCTCAAGCTCACGTAGGGCCTTGACCTCTCATGTCGGAGATCATCGGCCGCCTCCACGGTCCCCACGCTGCGCCAAGGCCGTCAACAGAAAAGGCCCCGCGTGAACGGGGCCTCTCTGCAGACGCTCATTCCGTGGTTAGTCGCAGACGGTGATACGCCGCACGCTCCAGCCCCAGCCCTCTACCCAGACGCGCCTCGGCGCCACGTAACACGCCGGGCCATCGTCATAGGCATCGTAGGCCCATGCTGGCGGCGGAGGGGCTGACGCGCGTGCTGCTCCCGCAGCAAGCGCACCCAGCGCCAGCCCACCCACGATGCCGGCAGCCACCGCCCCGCCATTACCGCCGTGATAGCGATAATAGCCGTGCCGCCCATACCAGCCCGCCGACGCCTCTCCCGCGCCGGCCATTAGCCCGCCGAGAAGCGTCAAGCCGGCGAGACCGGCCGCAACAACTTTCTTGGACAGGCCGTTGAACGAAACGGAACGGATCATGATCACTTCCTCGATACCATGGGCTAAAGCCTGGTGTTCCAATCCAGAAGCAGGCTCGCCTCACTTCCATCCTCGACAAAAAATGATCGCTCATTGTGGCCTAACGTGGCCACAAGCACGGCCTTGACAAGGCGCGAAGACCAATCCCTCGCATAGCGGGCATGAAGAATGGCAATCAGCCGCTTAGATTGGGACGCGATGCGGGATCAGAGACGGTCGCGGCATCATGGACAGACGCTTCGCCCCGATCACCGCCGCTCCTCTCGCCACCCCCTTGCGGATTGCCGCAAAGACTGGTAGCCGAGACACCCGTGGAACACCGCCCCGGCTCGTTGAATTCGGCTGGTCGGTACTTGGCTGAGAAATCAGCGATCAGGAGGTGGCCCGCGTTAGATCGTGCGCTTTTTAAGCGCCCGGTCGGATAAGCAGTTGGCACCGAAACGGTGTCCGGGCCGGCGTAGCACAGCGGTAGTGCAGCGGTTTTGTAAACCGAAGGTCGGGAGTTCGATCCTCTCCGCCGGCACCACATTCCCATCAAGCCATCCCGATTCGCTCAACCTGTCCCAGGCCGACGGGTAGCGAATGCTCGGCGTCCAAACCGGCCGGCCGGGGAACGGGCTCAAATCCGCGGAAATGCCGAATGACTGCGGCTCCTCATCGCTCTGATAGGCGACGTCTCAACGATCATCCACGCAAGGTGGCACCGAAATGGCGCGTCCCGGCGGGTCAAACAAGCAACTGCGGCAAAACGCACGCCAACGACATTCAACTATTCTTGCGAATAGTGAGCCTGTGGCTAACTGTCAGGCAATTGCTTGGCGAGAGGATGGATTTCAAGAGCAACTTCAGCGAAACATGCAGCATTTCCCCAGGAGAAACCTCATGAGGACGAAGAGTTAGAGCCGATCCCGCGAACTAAGATCCAAGCCGATTGATCCTGGGACTATGCTTAACGTTCCCACCTCCAGAAAATTCCGCCGCTGCTGGCAGCTTTCTTTCACATGAGCCGTACAGTCTAGTTGATTTGACACATTTACGAGGTAAGTTGTCCAATCAGCTATCATGCTGCCGCAGTGGAGTTTTCAATGTCTGATCTCGTTGTCGTGGTCTATCCTTCAGAGCAGAAAGCTGAAGAAATTCGCCAGCGGCTGTTCGAGCTCCAGAAGGAGTATCTTATCAAGATTGGCGATGCGGTCATCGCCACGAAAAACGACAAAGGCCACGTCAAGCTTAATCAGCTTATGAACACGACCGCAGCGGGCGCTGCGTCCGGCAGCCTCTGGGGATTGCTGATCGGAGCCGTTTTCCTGATGCCGCTCGTCGGCGTTGTCCTCGGGGCGGCTTCGGGTGCTCTCGGCGGCGCGCTGACCGATTTCGGCATCAACGACAAGTTCATGAAGGAATTGAGCGAGTCGCTTCAGCCCGGCAGTGCTGCGCTGTTCGTCCTGGTGCAGGAAGTCACCGGCGACAAGGTTCTGGAAGAACTGCGCGGCTCGGGCGGCACGGTGCTCAAGACCTCTCTTGACCACAGCAAGGAGCAGGCTTTGCGTGAAGCGCTCGCCGCCCAGCCGTTGAACGCGCCGACGCCCGCTGCGCCGTCAGCCTGAACCGACGTTTTCAGCAAGGTAGCGAGCGTGAGAAATCTTATGAGCAAATCCCTGGCAATCGCGGCGCTGGGCGTCGCAATCCCATTTCTTCTCGCGGCCGCGCCCGCCAGCGCTGCCGGCTTTACCTGTCCATGGAAGCCAATCGCCGACGGGCAAAAGGCTGCGAGCGTGGAGAAGCTCCTTCCAAGCGGTGATGCCTTCGATGATATCGCGCAGTTGAACGGGGCGGTGTACGCGCTGCGCCAGCAAGGCACATCGGAAACATTGGTGATCGACAGTCTCGTAGCCGGCTATTGTCCGGTAATTGCGTCGAATACGGCGCTGACGGATGCGCAGAAGACCGCCCGCGTCATGCGGTTCGCGGCGCGCGTTATGCGCACCGTGTACTCGCTGGATAACGCCGACGAGATCATCCTTGACGTGCCACTCCGGCCAACAGTCGTCGAGGCTGTACGTGCTAAGGCCAAGAACGCGGGCATTTCCGCCGAAGCGTGGATCGCCGGCGTGGTCGAGGCTCAGAGCAGCCCCTGAAAACGGCATTGGCGCCTCGCTCCGGGCCCTGGTGTGAAGCGAGGCGCGCCAACACTCCAGCGCGCGCCGGCGGCCGAACCGGGCTGACCGAGCGAAGTCTGAACAGGTCTTTCATGCAGCGTCAAAAAGCCGGCTCATCCCTTTCGTTCCTTCATCGCCCGGGCGCGTGCCTGTGTCACTCGCCGGCCGCACTGCGGATCAACGAGCGCCTGTGCCTGGAAATGTTGCCGGCTGATGGTATCGCCGCGTCAAAGGCCTCAGCCGCGCCCTCCGGAACAGCTCCCCACCCCGCCGAATCTGACCAGGGCATACTCTTCAGGAATGTCGCCATCTTCGACGGCCGCTCCCACACCCTGCGGATGGATCTGGACCTGCTTGTCCGTGGCAATGCTATCGCGGCGCTGGTGCCGAAAGGTACGGCCGTGGAGGCCTCGCGGGTCATAGATGGACGCGGTTGCACGCTCATGCCAGGCCTCATCGATGCTCATTGGCATGCCATGCTCGCCAATATTTCCGAGCTTGCGGCGTTAACCGCCGATATCGGCTATATCTACCTCAAGGCTGCAAACGAAGCCGAGCAGACGCTGCTGCGCGGCTTCACCGCTGTGCGCGACACCGGTGGCCCTTCGTTCGCGTTGAAGCGCGCCATCGACGAGGGCCTTGTCGTGGGCCCGCGCATTTTTCCATCCGGCGCGATGATCTCGCAGACTGGCGGCCACGGGGATTTCCGCATGCGTGCGGAGGTACCGCGCAATGCGACGTCCGGGTTGAGCGTCGCGGAGAAGGCCGGGGTCACCATGATCGCCGACGGGCCGGACGAGGTACTTCGGCGCGTGCGTGAGCAGCTCATGCTCGGCGCCAGCCAGATCAAGCTCGTCACGGGCGGCGGGGTTACTTCGCTCTATGATCCCATCGATGGAAACCAATTCACGGAAGCCGAGATTCGCGCCGCCGTCGCTGCCGCCACGGACTGGGGCACGTATGTCTGTACGCATGTTTACACGGCGCAGGGCATCCAACGGGCGATCGACTGCGGCGTGAAATGTATCGAACACGGTCAGCTGGCCGACGAGGATACGGTCCGGCGCATCGCTGACACCGGCACCTGGTGGAGCTTGCAGCCCTTTCTGAAGGACGAGGATGCCAATGTTCATCCCGATCCCCGGCAGGGCGCCGAGCAGGAATTCATCGCCCAAGGCACCGTGCGGGCCTATGAATGGGCGAAGAACTACAAAGCCAAAGTCGCTTGGGGCACGGACATCCTGTTTAGTCCTGGGAAGACCGTGACCCAAGGCAAGCAGCTCGCGAAGCTCGCCCGATGGTTCACCAATGCCGAGGTGCTGAGCATGGCGACCAGCACCAACGCCGAACTGCTCGCGATGGCAGGCAATCGGCGCCCGTACCAGCAGCCGATCGGCGTCATCGAACCCGGCGCTTTCGCCGATATCCTGCTGATCGCAGGCAATCCGCTCGAGGACATCTCGCTTATCGCCGACCCGGCCCGCACGATGAAGCTGATCATGAAGGACGGCAAGATCTTCAAGGACACTCTCGGCGAGGCCTAAGCGCTAGGGCTCGCCCACGGGGCGGGACGTATTTTGCGCGGCGCAAAGGCTGCGGGGATGGTCGAAGCCAGGGCTTTCAAACCGTATGGCTGGCTCGCCAGACCGCCGCGATCCGGCCGGATACCGCTCTGGTCGGGATCACCGCGGATAAGCCCGGTCCTGAATGGCCCAAGGCCGACAATCAGGCTGCCGAAGGCAAGAGCGCGCCGCGCCAGTTGTCCGCGGGGCCGTGTATGAGGAGAACATGTAGATGTGGCAGTGGTTTGGGGACGTACTGCGAACGAACCCGGCGATCGCGGTATTCCTGTCACTCGCCATAGGTTACGCGATCGGAAAACTGTCCTTCAAGGGTATAGGCCTCGGCGCGGTAACGGGAACACTTCTCACCGCCCTCGTCATCGGACAACTCGATATCGCCATCTCGAATGACGTTCGCGACGTCTTCTTCCTGCTTTTCCTCTTCGCCATCGGCTATAGCGTCGGGCCGCAATTTGTGCAGGGCGTCGCCAAGAATGGCGTGCCGCAAGCCGCTTTCGCCATCGTTGTCTGCGCGCTGTGTCTCGGCATGGCGTGGTTGTGCGCGCGCATCGCGGGCTATGATGTGGGTTTTGCCGCCGGCCTTTTTGCCGGTGCCAATACGATTTCTTCCGCTCTCGCCCTTTCAGTCGACGCGATCGAACGGATGGGCAAAGCCCCGGATGAAACAAGCGCGCTCGTCAATGCTGTGCCGACTGCCTTCGCGATGACCTACATCTTTGGCACTGTCGGTGCGACGATGATCGTCGCGCTTCTCGGTCCCAAACTCCTTGGCATCAACCTTCCCGCGGCTTGCAGGGCCTATGAGGTCAAGATGGGTGGGCGAGCCGATCATAGAGGCAAGCGCTCTGCCTGGCATCAGTTCATCGCGCGTGCCTATCGTATCGCGCCGGACAGTCGCTTCGTCGGCCAGAGCGTTTCGCAGATGGAGACAAGCTACCATTCAAAGCAGCTATTCGTGGAAAGACTGCGTCGCGACGACACGATCTTTGACGCCAAAGCCGACACCGTGCTGCAGGCCGGCGATATCATTGCCGTCGCCGGTGCGCACGGCGATGTCCTCAAGCAGCTGGGCCGTTCCCTGGAGGAGGTCGAGGACAAGGATCTGCTCGATGTGCCGATTGAAGGCGTCGATGTCCTTCTCACAAACCAGCATTTCGACGGAAAGGCCCTCGGCGATCTGGCAGACCACCCGAGCACCCGTGGCATCTTCCTGCGGCGCATCCGCCGCGGCGCAACGGGTGTCGACATTCCGATCCTGGCCGCTACAGAACTTCATCGCGGCGACGTCTTGACCGTCTACGGGCGGCCGCAGGATGTCTCTGCCGCCGTTGCGGCCTTGGGGCGGGCCGATCGCACGAGTGACGAAACCGACGTTGGCTTCGTCGCCGGCGCCATCGTGATCGGCGCGCTCATTGGTACGCTCGTTTGGCATATCGGTTCGGCGCCAATCACCTTGTCGTCCTCTGGCGGTGTGCTGATTGCCGGAATCGTGGCGGGCTGGCTGCGTGCCGTCCATCCCACCTTCGGCAAGGTCCCGCCCGCGGCCGGCTGGCTGATGAACTCCCTCGGCCTCAACATGTTCATCGCGGTGGTCGGCCTGTCCTCCGGCCCCAGCTTCGTCGCGGGCGCGGAACAGCTTGGCGCCGGCCTTTTCCTCTGGGGCATCGTCGCGACAGCGGTCCCGCTCATACTCAGCCTGTATATCGGAAGGTATGTATTCCGGTTTGACGACGCGATCCTGCTGGGGTGTTGCGCCGGGGCGCGCGCTTCTACGGCAACGCTCGGCATGTTGACCGAGAGGGCTGGCAGCCAGGTTCCAGCGCTTGGCTTCACCGTGACCTGCGCGGTCGGCAACACGCTGCTGACCGTCGGCGGCATCATCATCGTCATGCTGATGAGCTAGAGCAGTCCGTCCGCGCTAGTCCTGCCCCCTGATGATGGACGGGATCGGCACCGAGGCGCGCAGATGGCTTCCCCGCACATCCGATTTGCCCCCAGGTGCACAGGGTGACGTGCTTCAATCCGTGTGAGCAGAGGCCGACCGCGGCCGGACATCACCGTCAACGCGGGAGCATGAGGTCCGGGGTATCGCGCGATGTCATGGACCCCAGCACGAATGCGAGATTCGAGGCCGCCACCAAGGCCGCCATATGGGCATCGGCGCGTGCCTGGCGCGCGTCAAGCAGGCCCGTGTCTGCCGCGGTCGCGGCCGTTATGGTCCCAAGCCCATTACGATAGGCATCAAGAGCAGCGTCGTAGGTGATCGTGGCGGCTTCGGTCAGGCGCGTCGCGGCCTGGTACGATTGAAGCGCGGATCGCACCGCATTGGATGCAACGACCATCTCGCGAACGGCGTCTTGCTGAGTCTTCTTGAAGATATCCTGTGCAGCGGAGACGCGCGACTGGGCGGCGCGGAGATTGGCGTTCCGCACACCCCCATCGAAAAGCGGCATGGTGGCGCCCACCAGGACGCCCGTGGCAGAGGTCTGCTGCCCTATCGTCGGCAGGCCGCTGGCATTGAAACTGCCGCTACCTGTCGCCACACCACCGGCAACGAAGACCTTTGGTAGGAAATCCGCTTTCGCCGCGTCTACCCCGGCCTCGCTCGCCTTGATGGTCGCATAGCTCGCCAGCACGTCCGGCCGGCGCCTGAGCGCGAGCTTGATCATGTCGTCCATCGGCAGATTGACAGCTGACGGAAGACGGCGGTTGCCCGCATTGGCAACCTTGATGGCGAGTGTTGGGGACACGCCCATGGCGCCGAGCAGAGCTTGATAGGCGTCCTGCTCCTGCCCTTGAGCCACGACACGCCTCAGCTCCGATTGAGCAACCTGCTGGCGTGCCTGCGCAACCTCCACCGTCGTCCCGATGCCCCCCTTTTCACGCTGCACCGCCGCGGCATAAATGGCGCGACTGTTGCGCAATGTTTGCTCGGCGATATCGACGCGCGTGCGCGCGGCTCCGTATTGATAATAGGCCTGCGTCACGTTGAAGATCAGCCGTTGATGTGACGCGTTGAACATCACATTGGCCGCCAGAGACACTTGCTTGGCAGCATCGACAACAGCGCTTCGCTGGCCGAAGTCAAACAGCAGCCACTGGAACGCGAGCGAGGAGGTCACGCCCCGCGCGGTCGTGTCGAGATAGCGCTGAACGCCAAGCGCTTGGACTGGTGTCTCGGTCGACTGCACACCGCCAACGGCATTCGCAGAAATGGACGGCAAGAACGTCGCCTCGGCGATGCCGACAGCAAGGGCAGATTGCCGTGCATGCTCCCAGGCGACACGCGTCGTGGGATTGTTGCGCGCGGCAATGTCGATAAGTTCCGGCAGTTGGTAAACCTTGCCTGCCTGCGTTTGCGGCGGCGGCGGGAGATCGGCTACCGCGGGGTTGCCGAGAACGGAGAAGTCCCGCGGCCGTGCATCGCCCCCCGTGCTTCCCTGGCCTGCGGCGGTTGGGAGGAGACTGCTGCCGGACGTGTTGCCGGGCGTCCAGGGTTGAGTAGGCGACGAGGGGGCGAGGCTCTCGGCGTTGCTGGCACAGCCGGCGACCAGTGCCGCCATGAGGCCAATCCAGGCACAATTGAAGCACACCAGGGCGCTGCGGCTCGTCCTACTCTTAACCGACATCGCGTCCTAGCCCGCCGAGGAGATCCTCTATTCGATCGAGATGTTCTGGAACTGTATTACACACTCGGAGGTCAGGACGTAAATGATCAGCAGCGCTTTTTTGACCTTCGGGTGGCTGGTCCGGCACTGAGACGTCGTGCATGATCTGGGACAGTCGCGCCAAACGACTTCCCAAAGCTACCCGCTCTTCTGCCGCCCCGGGCAGCGTCACGGCCATGTCTTCTCTGCCGTGCGACGGACCGTTAGCATCCCACTCGCATGCGCCCAGCACGAACAGCTTCGGAACAATAGCTGCCGTTTCCGCAATGACCTCCCGCAGACGTTCGATCTGCATGGCGCCTGGGCGCTGGTGACGGGGCTCGAACAGGGCGAGCGCCAGGCTGTTCCTGGCTGCCTCCAGTTGGGCCTCGGCTTTGGAGGCGTCATCCGTCGCGGCCGAGATCTCGCCGGAGCCGCGTCGTGCAAGTTGCGACAGTGCGGCGAAAGCCTCCGCAAGCTGCTGGTTGACGCCGTGGATAACACCGACCGGCCAGATCTGCGTGAACACGACATAGACCATCACATTGCCGAGGAGAATGCCGATGATCCGGTCCCTGGCTGAGTCCATGTCGAGGCTCGGCTCGAAGCCTTGAAGAATGGTCAGGAGAAAGGCGAGCCCGATCTGAACGCCCCCATAGGAGATCCGCTCATTGCCGGTGGATACCCAGGCTGCCGGCAGGATCCCGGCGAAGACGAGGACCATCAGGCCCCCGACCGATGTGATATTGGGGATGACGAACAGAATGGCGGCGACGCCCATTGCCGCGCCGATCAGGCACCCGACGATGCGCAGGGCGAGCTTGTGAACCGTCTCGGCCGTTGTTCCGAGGGCCGCCACGAAGCACGTGATCATCGCGGTGTGGATGCCCTGCCAGTCGATCCCCGTATAGATGAGATAACAGGCCATGGCGGCCGCGGTGGTCTTCAGGGCAAACCGCTGATGGTTCGGATTGGTCAGCGCGTCACGCGCGAAGAATGGCGCCTTTGGCACGGGCGCCCAACTCCGAGCGGGCAAGCCAAGAGCCTGGACGGCACGAACAGCAGCGCGCGCCGCGGGAGTGGACAACGTCTGCATCGCGGCGGAGCTAGCCCAGGATGTGTTCTCCCCGGGGCTCCCCTTCTCCCTGATCCCGCCGGCGACACGCCGACAATCCGCGGCAAGGCGGTTACGCCATTCCGGCGCGAGCGACCGTGGAAGCGCGGCAACCGCGAGCAGCAAGCGGTAGGTGCTGTCCGTCGCCTGCGACAGCCACATACCCCGCATCGCAGGCACGTAGTGGAACAGCCGCGTCAGCAAAGCCATCTGCTGCGCATCGCCATTGCCCTCGCGCAAAAGGGTTTTCAGACGGGAACAATCACCGCCCTCGAGCGCGTCCGATGCCACCTCCAGCCGCTCCTGCAACGTGGCCGCGAGCAGACGGGCCGGCGTCCACCCCAGTACCAGGTTGAAGATGACCATCAGGGCCATCGGCATCGTGACCATCTGCCAGGCGTACAGCAACCCCCTGGTCGCCACCTCCGCCACGGGCACATCTGCCGTCAGGCTGAGCGCGAAGGTCACCACGAGCGCCATGTCCGACCCCAACGGACCGAGACGGCTGACCGAACCAAGGAACACAAGGGAAAAGGCCGCCAGCGCCATCATCGCCAGCCGTAATGCGGGGACGTCGATGGTCCAACGGACCAGGACGAGGACCACAGCCACGACCACGGTCACGAGAATGGACGCGCCGATCCCAAGCGCGATATTCACGCCCGCGTTAGGCTTCGTGAGATAGATGATGAGATAGCAACCGATAGCCGGCTCGGGAACCTTGTAGAGCATCGCGACGGCCGCCACGAGCGCGCAGAGGAGCGCGATACGCCACGTCATTCCGAAGCGCCCGGGAAAAGATCCCAAGTCGCGCCATACCTGACGGAGGATCACACCCCGCATATCGTCAGCAGCGCTGGTCGCTGTGAACGATGACGACAGCCGAAGCGCCGACGCGCATCAGATCATCCGGGGGTTGATCAATCCGGACCCTAACCGGAAAACGCTGCGACACACGGACCCAGTTTAAGGTCTTGGGCACGTAAGGCAGATTCCGGGGTATCGGCAGCAGCTCCTCCGAACTCACGCCCCATCCGATGCCCTCGACGACGCCTTTCATGGCGACCGAGCGATCCGCCATCGCATAGACGGTCGCACAGCTGCCGACGGTGATGTTTCGCAGGTCTGTCTCGCGGAACGCGGCGGACGCAAACCATCTTCCCGTGTCGATGAGGGTGAAGACCGATTGCCCGGTTATGACGAATTCACCCGTCGCTGTACGCAAACCGGCGACGAGCCCGTCGTGCGGCGCGCGGATCTCCGTCTCTGCAAGATTGCGCTTGGCCAAGCCCAGCGCCGCCTTCCGCGCCTGCACCAACGCCTCTGCGGCATCGGCGCTGTTGACGAGCGCCTTCGCGGCCTCCACCTGCGCAAGGGCCTGCTTCAGGCTGACTTCGGCATCGCGCTTGGCGGTGGTGGCATCATCGACCTGCTGCGCGGTGACGTAACCCTTGGGCCGCAGCGCTGTGAGGCGATCGAGCGTCTGCGTCGCCAGAGCCAGATTGGCCCTCGCGCGGACCACCTGCTCGCCGGCGATGGCGGCGTTGGTGGCCTCCGCTTGGATGGTGCGCTGCTGAGTCGCGAGCGCGGCCTCGGCGATGCGCAGATCCGCGGTCGCCTGCTCCACGGCAAGTTCGTAGGCCTGAGGATCGATCGCGAAGAGAAGATCTCCCTTCTTCACGCGATCGTTTTCCTTCACGGCCAGCCGTATAATGCGCCCCGGCACCGTCGATGAGATCTGAACGAGATCGGCCTGCAACACCGCATCCTCGGACAGTGGATTGCTGTCGGCCTTGTTGATGTAGCGCCAGCCGAGGAAGGCGGCCGCCGCCACGATGATGACCGCCACGACCCCGCCGAAGGCGTTGGAAGGGCTCGTCTTGCGCGATCCGGCCATGCGTCAGCGTCCGAAGACGAAGCGTGAGAACGCGAAAGCGATAGCCAGCGCCAGGCAGACGTAGACCAGCAAACGCCAGGGCAGGACGTCGTCAACGCCGATCTGGATGAAGACCACGCGCAGGATGACAGCGCCGAGAATGCCAGCCACGGCGCAGGCCAACCACGCCGGAAAATAAGCTCCGAACAACGGAATCGACGGTGCCGCCGCGGGTGCGCAGCCTGCCAAAGGAAGAAGAGCCGCGAGCATTAACCGACTGAAAGACATAGCACTCACGACCGCTGACACAACGCGTCTGACGAACCATCCTATATTGATCCGACGCTAGCGCCGGGCAGACGAACGGACAACCCGCGCCGTACCGCCCTCTGACTTTTCCCACAGGGGATATGCAAGCTTTCCAGCCCCATCTCACGGTAGAGAAGGCAAGGTTGGTTTTTTTGACAGATACGAAACAACACAGAACATGCGGACAGCGTGACAACAGGACTGTATTACATCTTTGGAGCATAGTCGCTAAACTTGCGATGATCCGGAGCTTCACTTAGAAGCAAGTGAATTTCGAGCGATCGAGAGAGACGCGGTGAAGACGGGTAGCGAGCGACACGCAGACGCCAGGATGTACCGGCCACCCGGTTGGCTGCGCAATGTGGCGCGGCTTAATCCCAACACGGCTTGGCCTTGGCGCCATTCCATCCGGATTGCAATCGCGGTGGCGGTGCCGTTGCTCGTCGGTCATTTCACCGACTTGAGAGATCCGGCGCTGCTCGTCTGCCTCGGGGCTTTGCTCAACTCCGTCAAGGTGCAGTCCGACTCCTATCTCGCGCGCCTGCAACGGCAGTTGATCGCGGCGCCCATTGCGGGTCTTGGTTATGTGGCCGGCGCCACCGTGGCCGGCCATGGGGCGCTGAGCCTCATTCTTCTCGTCGGAATCGCCTTTGCCTCCGGGCTGATCAGCGGATACGGCGCCGCGTTCTCGACCGCCGCGATGCAGATGCTCGTGCTTGCCATCATCGGCGCGAGCGTACATTCCGATGCACCGCTATGGCTCCCGCCGCTGCTTTTCATGGGCGGCAGCGCGTTTGCAGCCGTTCTTTTGGGTTGCGAGGCCTTGCTCGATCGGCGCCTGCCGGAGCGAGCGACCCTGGCGCATATCGTGAGCGCGATGGCCCGGGTGGCCGACGCGGAACCCCAGGCGCCTGGCAGCAAGGGCCCGCCAGATATGGCAACACCGATCGAGAGGGCACGGCGCGGCCTCACCGATGCGATCGCCAAGGGCTATGCGGGCTTGCTCGACTCGCGGCGCGGCGACGAAGGCCCGTCCGAGAGGCAGGAGCGAAGCGCCGCGATACTCTCGACGATGGAGCTGATTTCTGCCGAGATCGTCGGTAGTGCCGATGACCGAGGCCTGATGCATTCTGTCGCTGCCCGGCTGAACCAGATCGCCCGCGCGCTGACCGAACGCCATGAGCCACCACCGCCCTCCTATGCGCGCCCTGCCACGTGTCGCTTGCTTCGCTATATCGACCGGTTGACCGAAGAGCTATGGCCTTCCTCGGCCGTGGACGCTACGCCTGCACCGCTCTCAGCCCCGCATGCGGCCGCCCGCGTCTCGCGGCGGTTGAGCATTCCTTCCTACAAGCTATTGCACGGCAAGCTCGTGCTCGGCCGCGAGGTCGTCCTCGCCGCTGCGCAGTTGGCATTGTGCATAGGCATAGCCGTCGTTGCGGAGCGTCACGCGCCGGGCGCCCGCTCCTACTGGATCCCGCTGACGGTCGCGATCGTTCTCAAGCCGGATTTCGGGTCGGTTTTCGTCCGCGCCGTTCAGCGCAGCATTGGCACTGTGGCTGGCGTGGTCATTGGCGTTGCCATCATGACGTTGCTCCCGAAAGGCCTGATCCTGATCGTCGTGATGACCGTATTGGCGGCTGCTATCCCGTGGGCCGGCTTGCGAGGCTATGCGCTGCAATGCACTTTCTTGACCCCCTTTGTCCTCATCATGATCGATGTGAGCACACCAGGCGCTACCGTGGACTACGCCGCGCAGCGTCTTGTCGACACCGTGCTGGGCGCCGCTATCACTCTGGTTTTCGGGTATCTCATCTGGCCACGCTCGCCCGGAGCGCATATCGGACAAGCGTTCGCTGGCGCGATGCAGGCGGTCGCGGACTATCTCGCTGCGGCCGGCCGCGGGGCCAACGGCAACGACGACGATCTGATGGCCGCGCGTAGGGCGGCCTATCACAGCCTCTCCAACGTCCGCACCACGTTGCAGCGAGCGTTGTCGGAGCCTCCACCCGCGAGCAGCGAAGCTGCCGCATGGTTCCCTGTGATCGTCAATGCCGAGCGCCTGTGCGATCACATCACGCGCTTTGTGGAAACCCGCCATGAACGGGATCCGGTTGAGGACGAGGGCGCGATTGCAGCGCGCGTCGCCGTACTTCGCTCTCTGAAAGCGGCTGCTCATCCGGGGAACCAACGTGATGCGCCGGCCCTTCCCCAGCCCCCGAGCGACGATGGCGGAGCAATTAACGATATCGATTTCGAGATCAACCGATTGGGCCATCTGCTCCATGCAGTTCGTACCCCAAGTGGGCATGCTCGCAGGCATTGAGTTCGACCACCATGAGCGGGAAGCGAGATCACCCTGATCTGTGCTTACTAAAATTAACGTCCAAGTAGACAAGACGCTGAGCCGCTCCGACGCCAACAATTAACTTATTTAACTTGCTTGTAATGCGTTTGCTGTTGATCAGCCCATCGAGCTTAAGCTAGGTTGTACGCAGCGTGACGCTGTATTGCGGGGGCGTGATTGGTTAACGATAGTACTGGACAAGCGAGCGTGCACAATGCGGTGTTCGCCGAGGTGCACCTCTAGTCGCGTTCCGTCGGCAGCTGAGGCCATCTGCTGTGGAAACAATTGGTCTCGCAGCAAGAATATCATCGAAACCTCACGTATAATCCCCCAATCAATGCGGCTATAACCTGTTTGGAGATGACGATGCATCTGACACCGCGGGAGTTCGACAAGCTGCTGATCCATATGATGGCCGATGTTGCGCTGAAGCGTAAGGCCAAGGGTCTCAAGCTCAATCACCCGGAATCGGTGGCCGTGCTGTCGGCCTATGTTCTCGAGGGCGCGCGCGAGGGCAAGACCGTCGAGGAAGTGATGGACGGGGCCCGCAACGTCCTCAAGGCGGAGGACGTGATGGAAGGTGTCACCGATCTCATTTCGCTGATTCAAGTCGAAGCCGTCTTCCTCGACGGAAGCCGCCTCGTCAGCCTGCACAGCCCCATCGTCTGATCAGCCAGCATCGCGCCGGCAAAGCCTTTCAAGGAGGCTCTCTTGGCAAAGAATCCGTCGAAGCAAACCTCTCCTGCTCCCAAGAAGGCGGCAGCTCCAATACCCAAGAAGGCGCCAGGTCCCGCGCCGACACCGGTTGGCGGCTATGTTCTTGCCTCGGACCCGATCGAGATCAATCCTGGCCGGCCGCGTACGAAGCTTACGGTGCGCAATACAGGCGACCGCCCCATCCAGGTTGGATCGCATTTCCACTTCTTCGAGACGAACCGGTATCTGGAATTCGACCGCGCCGCCGCCTTCGGCCAGCGCCTCGACATACCAGCGAATACGGCGGTGCGCTTCGAGCCCGGCGACGAGAAGGAAGTGACGCTGGTTCCCTACGCGGGCAAGCAATTCATCTTCGGCTTCAATGGTTTGGTGGACGGTTGGACAGGCTCCGGGCCGGCGCCCGGCTATAGCCCGAACCGGGATGCGTCGATCGCCAAGGCGGCGGAGCTCGGCTTCAAGTCACGGGCTCAGACGAAGAAGTCTGCGAAGTAAGCCCTTCCACTTTTCTCCGTTTCGTAAGGTACGCCGCCATGTCGCAAATTTCACGTCAACAGTACGCGGATCTCTACGGGCCGACCGTTGGTGACAAGATTCGCCTTGGCAATACCGATCTCTACGTCGAGATCGAAAAGGATCTTCGGGCTGTCTATGGTGACGAGCTCCAGTATGGCGGTGGCAAGACACTGCGCGACGGCATGGGCTCCGAGAACCAGCTGACCCAGGAGGCCGGCTGTCTCGACCTCGTTATCACGAACGTTACCGTTCTCGAGCCCACTCTCGGCGTCGTGAAGGCTGACGTCGGCATCCGCAACGGCCGCATCGTTGGCCTCGGCAAGGCGGGCAATCCTGCGACGATGGAAGGCGTCACGCCTGGCCTCGTCACCGGCGCCGCCACGGACGCGATCTCGGGCGAGCATCTGATTCTGACTGCTGGCGGCATGGATACCCATGTTCACTACATCTCGCCCCAGCAGGTCTATGCGGCCTTGTCCAACGGCATCACCACGCTGTGGGGCGGCGGTATCGGCCCGGTGGATGGCTCGAACGGCGTCACCACGACGAACGGGCCGTGGAACCTCGAAATGATGCTGCGGTCCATCGAAGGCCTGCCGATCAACTTCGGCCTGCTGGGCAAGGGCAACTCGACGGGTAAGGGTCCCATGATCGAGCAGCTCCTGGGCGGCGCTGCCGGTTTCAAGGTTCACGAGGACTACGGCGCCACCCCGTCGGCCATTCGCGCCTGCCTTTCGGTTGCTGACGAATACGACGTCTCTGTCGCGGTGCACACCGATACCCTGAACGAAGCCGGCTATGTGGAAGACACGATCGCCGCCTTTGACGGCCGCACCATTCACACCTTCCATTCGGAAGGCGCGGGCGGCGGTCACGCCCCCGACCTGCTGAAGGTCGTCGGGCAGCGCAATGTTCTCCCGAGCTCGACCAATCCGACCCTGCCCTGCGGGCAGAATTCGGTGGCCGAACTCTTCGACATGATCATGGTCTGCCACAATCTCAATCCGAAGATCCCGTCCGACGTGGCCTTCGCCGAAAGCCGCGTGCGCTCGGAGACGATCGTGGCCGAGAGCGTGCTGCATGACCTCGGCGCGATCTCGATGATCGGCAGCGACTCGCAGGCCATGGGACGCATCGGCGAAAGTTTCCTGCGCTCCATTCAAACTGCCGATGCCATGAAGAAGGCGCGCGGTCCGTTGGTGGAAGACGCGCCAGGCAACGACAATTTCCGCGTGCTGCGGTATATCGCCAAGGTCACGATCAACCCGTGCATCACCGCCGGTGTCGCCCATGAGGTGGGCTCGATCGCTCCTGGCAAATTCGCGGACCTGGTCCTTTGGGAGCCGGCCTTCTTCGGCGCCAAGCCGAAGCTGGTGCTGAAGGGTGGTTTCGTCGCTTGGGCCAACATGGGCGACCCAAATGCCTCGCTGCCGACCCCGCAGCCGATGTATTATCGGCCGATGTTCGGTGCCTTCGGCTCCGCGATGCCGAAAACGTCCCTCACCTTCGTCTCACGCGCGGCCTATGACGCGAATATCGGCGAGCGCCTGGGTCTGCAGCGTTTGGTCAGCCCCGTCTCTGCGACGCGCGTCCTCGGCAAGCAGCACATGGTGATGAACGACTACCTGCCGAACATCGACGTCAATCCTGAAACCTTCGCCGTTACCATTGACGGTACCCATGTCACCGTCGAGCCGCCCAAGAGCATTTCGCTCAACCAGCTCTACTTCTTCAGTTAAAGTCTGCATTGGCCTGCAGCAGAGGCACGCATGATCATTATTGAGAATACGCTTGGCAATCTGTCCGATCCCAAGTGGGCGAAGGCTCTTGAAGGAGCTGCGATCGACTGGCTCGACCTGGACCAATGGGAAGCGCAGAAGAGCCGTCTGCGGAAGGCGACGACCGGCGAGGTCGAACTGGCCTTGTCGCTCGACCGCAACTCTCACCTGCATGATGGCGACATTCTCCTTTGGGACGAGGGCAAGCGCGCAGCCGTCGTCGCTCGTATTCACTTGCGGGAGGTCATGATCATCGACCTCACTGAGGTGGTCGGCGAGAAGATCGAGAAGATGGTGCAGACGTTGTTCGAGCTTGGGCACGCGCTGGGGAACCAGCACTGGCCCGCGATCGTCAAGGAAACGAAGGTCTACGTGCCGCTGACAGTGGATCGCAAGGTCATGTCCTCGGTGATGAAGACCCACGCGCTGCCGGGCGTGCGTTATGAATTCACACCCGGTTCGGACGTCATTCCCTATCTCGCACCCCACGAGGCCCGCCGTCTGTTCGGCGGCGCCAGCGACACGCCCCATTCGCATCACCATGGCGATGGCCGGCCTGCGCATTCGCACGGACATGGGCATTCGCATGATCACGGGCATGGACACCACCATGGCCACGACCACGACCATGGGCATTGAGCTCCCTCTTGGAAGGACATTGCCGGAGTTGCTGTATCTCCTTCAGTTTGGAGATTCAGCGCTTCCCGTAGGTGGCTTCTCGTTCTCGAACGGTCTTGAGTCGGCCATCCAGGAGGGCCTCGTGGATGGTCCCGCGACGTTGCGGACCTACACCGAGACTTCCATGTGGCAAGCGGCGACGAGCGACGGCATCGCCGTGCTCTGCGCGCACCGTGCCGCCGAAGCCGGGGATATCGAGACGCTAAAGCGGATCGACAAGCTGACCTTTGAGCGCAAGCTCAACGAGGAAACCCGTCTCATGACAGTGCGCATGGGACGTAAACTGTGCGAGCTGTCATCCGTCATCACGGCGGATGAAGCGACTCGCGACTGGTTCGAGCGCATCAAGAGCGGTGAAACGCCTGGCACGCATCCGGTAAGCCTCGCCATCACCCTCGCCGCTCTTCATGTGAGGCGACAAGACGCGTTCGGTGTCCAGCAATATGGCGTGGCGACCGCTGTCCTCAGCGCGGCGCTGCGGCTCATGCGCATTTCCTTTGTCGACACCCAGAAGATCCTGCTCGATGTCACGGCGCAGGTCGCGCCTGCCTATGAACGGGTTGCTGATGCGACGATCGACGAAATGGCAAGCTTCGCGCCGATGATCGACATACTGGCGGCTGTCCATGTGAAGGGTCACGTGCGTATGTTCATGAACTAGAGTGAGGCGCAAAGCGGTTTCGGACAGAACCGCGGCTCCCACGAAACTGAGGGGACGGCTTCGACTTGATCAGAGCGTCCCGGCTGTAAGCGTCAACAGGGTTTGGACAGATGAAGAAAATTCCTCGCATTGGTATCGGCGGACCGGTCGGCTCTGGCAAGACTGCGATCATCGAGGCCGTGACCCCCGAGCTGGTGAAGCTCGGCTATCGCATTCTCGTGATCACCAATGACGTGGTAACCACCGAAGACGCCAAGCACGTGCAGCGCACCCTGCGCGGCATCCTCCTTGAGGAGCGGATCATCGGCGTCGAGACCGGCGGGTGCCCCCATACGGCCGTCCGCGAGGATCCGAGCATGAATCTCGCGGCCGTCGAAGAAATGGAAGCGAAGTTCCCGGATTCCGACCTCGTCCTCATCGAGAGTGGCGGCGACAACCTGACCCTGACGTTCAGCCCTGCCCTCGTCGACTTCTTCATCTATGTCATCGACGTGGCCGCCGGCGACAAGATTCCGCGCAAGAACGGCCCTGGCATCAGCCAGTCGGACATTCTCGTCATCAACAAGACCGACCTTGCCCCCCATGTCGGCGCGAGCCTGAAGGTCATGGACGACGACTCGCGGATGATGCGTGGCAAGAAGCCTTTCGTCTTCACCAACTGCAAGACGAACGAAGGTATCGAGGAGCTTACGCGCCTTATCCGCGAAAACGTGCTGTTCGAGACCATCTCCGACAAGGCAAGCACGTGATGCTGGGCGACGCCAGGGAACTGAGCGCTTATCAGGACGAGCCTCCTCAGCTACCCAGCGGATCGTTTGGCAAGAATGCCTATCTGCGGCTCGGCTTCGAGCCGGGCCCGCATCGCACGCTGCTGCGCACTTTGCATCGGCGCGCGCCGCTCATCGTGCAGCAGGCGCTCTATTGGGATGAGGAGATGCCGGGGCTTCCCTGTGTCAGCATCATCTCCAATGCCGGCGGCATCCTGCAAGGCGATCGCAACGTCATCGAGATTGATCTGCAGGCGGGTGCGCAAGCGCATGTGACGACGCAATCGGCGACACGCATTCACGAGATGGATGCCAATTACGCAAGCCAGACGCAGCTGCTCACACTTGCCCCCGACTCTTATCTCGAATACATTCCCCGGCCGATCATCCCGCACAAGGATTCGCGCTTCATCCAGACCACGAAGATTGAGATCGATCCGAGCGCGACGCTGATCTATTCGGAGATCATGATGCCGGGCCGGAAGTATTACCGTGACGGTGAGATCTTCGAATACGAGCTGTTTTCCTCGACCGTAACTGCGGAGCGGCCGAACGGCCCGTCGCTGTTTACGGAGAAGTTCGTCATACGGCCCAAGCTCGACAAGCTGCATGCGCTCGGTGCGATGGGGGATTTCCATGTTTTCGGAAACGTGGTGGTCCTCACGCCAAAGGACAATGCGGATCGGTTGTTCGAAGCGAACACTCCGGTCTTCGACCGCGAGAACGGGATCGCGCATGGCGTGAGCCGCCTCCCTCACGACGCTGGGCTCGTCTTCAAGGTTCTGGCGATGGAAAGCGCGCCCGTGATGGAGACGATCAGGCAGTTCTGGTCCGAGGTCAGGCAGGTCGTGGTCGGTCCGCGGGTGCCGGACAATTTTCTCTGGGCGTGAGCGCTGCTGGCAGTGACTGAGCCATCGGCGTATTGCCAACGGGTTTCCGGGTAAAGGGCGCTTCGCCGAGCGCTCTCTGGATATGTTGCTGCTTCGGTGCAGGACGCCGGAGGTATCTCGACGTGCCGCCGCGCGTACTGCGGCAGGGGCTGAGGGCCTCAGGGCATCATGGAAGGGGGCACTATGTCTGAAGCGATCTCCACCTGGTCGACATTGGCGTCGCAGCATGCGGCCCTGCGCTTCATCGATATCAACCTGCGCGGTGCTGGGCAGGTCATTTTCCAGAACAATCCGCTGACGGGCTTGCTCTTCATCATCGCAATCGCCTGGGGCGCTTATGCCGGCGGTCAGCTCGACATCATCGTCGGCGCGATTGTCGCTCTCATCGTCGCAACGGTCACCGCGATGGTCCTGGAAGCCGACGAGACGTCGCTCAACCAGGGCCTGTTTGGCTTCAACGGCATTCTCGTCGGCGCGGCAGTGCCAACCTTCCTCGCCGATGGCCCGGCGATGTGGTTTATTCTCATCATCGGCGCCGCGGTCTCGACAGTCGTGATGCTTGCCGTTTCAAAGGTCATGAAGACCTGGGAAACGCCTGCGCTGACTTTTCCCTTTGTTCTGACGGCATGGTTTCTGGTCCTGGCCGCCTATTCTTTCGGCCAGCTGCCGATCGCGTCGATGGGCCCTCCGGCCCTGCCTCACGCCGCAGCATCGGGTGGTTCAGCCGAAGGATTGAGCTTGAGCGCCGTGCTGGATGCCTGGCTCAAGGGGCCCGCTCAGGTCTTTCTCATCAACAACCCGATCAGCGGTGTCGTTGTTCTCCTTGGGCTTCTCGTGAGTTCTCCCTGGGCTGCGTTCTTTGCGGCGGCGGGCGCCGCTGTCGCGCTTGCCGTGTCGCTCGGGCTCGGCGCGAATATCGGTGATGTCACCGCGGGACTTTACGGCTTCAGTCCCGTGCTCACAGCGGTGGCCTTGGGTTGCGTTTTCTACAATCCCTCGATGCGGGTAGCAGCGTTCGCGCTCTTGGGGACCATCTTCACCGTCATCGTGCAGGGTGCTCTCGACGCAGGGATCGCGCCATTTGGCGTTCCGACCTTCACCGCGCCGTTCGTCTTCGTGACCTGGTTGTTCCTGCTGCCGAAATCGGACCTGCAACCTCATCCGCATGCTCCGATCAAAGCCGGCATCCTGAGCAAGAAGATGAAATCCTGACAAGCTGAACACGAGAGGTCGGATCGATACGATCGCGCTTCTGAATCGACTGGGGATGGCGACGATGGATTTCTCACTACGCATGCTGGCGACGGTCGGCGGGGTCATCCTGCTTCTCGTCTATTTTCGATCGATTGTCGTGATCACGCTATTGAACTCCCGATCCAGCGACATCATCGAACGCATCGCTCGTAAAATCGCCGTTACTGTCGTGCATGGCGCCATCGGCAAGAAGTCCGACCACGACCGCATTCAGCAGTCGCAGGCATGGATCATGCCGCTGTTCATCATCACCTGCGTCATCATCTGGTTTCTGCTCGTACAGACCGCGTTCACCGGCATTCTATGGGGGCTGCAGATTGAGCCCGACATCTGGCGCGCCTTGAGCGCAAGCGGCTCCGCCTTGAGTACCCTCGGCTTCCTGACCCCGAGCAACCTCGTCGGGGAGTATCTTGCGATCTTCCAGGCAGCGATCGGCCTTGCTATCGTGATGCTGCTCTTCACATTCGTTCCCGGCTATCAGGCAGCGGTGCAAGCTCGCGAGCGCAAGGTCGGCTGGCTTTACACGCGCACGAACGAGGCGCCCACGGCCGAGCTCTTCTTCCGCTGGCTGCAGAGCACCGATGGAAGAGCCCACATTCTCGAAGGATGGGAGGACTGGGAAGAGTGGTTTCGCGGCGTTCGCGAAACCCACACGCTGTCACCAATACTTTCCTATGTGCCCTCGATCTACAGAGGGAAATCCTGGGTGGTTGCGGCTTCAACAGTGCTCGACATGACCTCGGTCGTCACCGCCTGTTTGCGCCACGGCGCCCCTGACTCAGTGCGCATGTGCCGGCTCGTCGGTGTCAACACCCTGCAGCTGCTCGCCTTGGAGCTTGATGGCCGCGCGCCCGTCGTCGACCAGGAGATGCCGCAAGCGAGCGAGATCCGCGTGACCGAGTTCAACAATGTCTATGATGCGATGGTCAAAGCCGGGCTGACTCTCGTCGAGGATAAGGATCGCTGCTTGCGCGAGTATCTCGCGATGCGGGCAGAGTACGCGCCCTATCTCAAGCAAATTGCCGACGCCACTCTGACGCCGCGCGATCTGCTTGCCACCTAACGCCTCGGAACCATGCGAACCGGGCGGAAAATCGACTTACATCAACATAGCTTTTGCGCTACGGGATTAGAATAATTTCAATGGTGTCGATGCGTCGGCAGTGACGCTCGGGAGATGGTGATGGCTCTGAATGGGATTGAGAATGACACCGGCGAACACGCTTATGAAGAGCGGGAGGCCGTAGCCGTCTTCGACGACGAGAAGTCGCTCAACGCCGCGGTCGACGAGCTGTTCCAGGCTGGCGTACGACAGGAGGACCTGAGCCTTCTCGCTGATTCCGCAAGGGTAAAGAGCGGGTCGATCACGACAGCAGAACTCGAAGATAAGGACAACGTCGAGCGCAAGGCTTTCGTTTCCTCCGACACGCGAGTCGAAGGGCTGGCGGCTCTGGTCGGAGTACCAGCCTATGTCGCCGGTGCGGGTGCGGCAGCCATTGTCGCGACCGGCGGAGCCGCCCTCATTCCGACGATCGCGGTGGTCGCCGGCAGCGGTTTGACTGGCGGCGCGCTGGGGCTCGTTTTCGCTCGCGCATTTGGCCGCCGCCATGCCGAGCGCATTCAGCAACAGATCCAGGACGGCGGACTGATCCTCTGGGTCCATGCCGCCGACCCCGCCAATGACGCGAAGATCGTGGAGATCTTGAAGCGTCACAGCGCGCGTGATGTCCATGTCCACGTGGTGAAGCGCAGCTGGGGCGTGGCGAACGTCCCGCTGCACGATTTCAACCCGGACCCGCTTCTGCGGTCCTGATGTTCCAAGGGCGGGCCTGGACATCCGGTACGCGAGCAATGCGATCGGGTGTCTATCCCTGCCAACGCGTAACGAGGCTTGCGCCATGACAGCGCTCGACTTTGCCTGGGTTGGCCTCGGCGGTGGTCTCGGTTCCGTCCTGAGATGGGCGATCGGCCGGATGGTCGGGGAGCGCTATCACGGTGGCTTTCCGCTCGCGACGTTCCTGATCAATATCTCCGGAGCCTTTGTCATCGGCTATCTCTCGGTCATGCTGGACGTCTACTGGCGAGACCGCTACAGCACCGCGCTCGTCGCCGCACTCCTGACCGGGGGGCTCGGAGGATATACAACCTTCAGCAGCATGCAGCTGGATGCCGCCAAGCTTGCCCCTAAGTCGCGTCTGCGGGCCTTAGCCTATCTCGCATCGTCAGTTGTCGCAGGTCTCGCCGCGGCGGCGCTCGGCGCCGGGCTTGCGAAGCTGCAAGGATGAGGCTCGCCCGATGATCAATAGCATCATCCTGGTGTTTATTGGCGGCGCGTTGGGTGCGATCATCCGCGAGCTTCTGATGCTTGGCACGCCGCATCTCGCGGACGGCTTCCCGCTTGATATCTTTATTGCCAATATCGCAGCTGCCTTTCTGCTTGGCCTTACTGCAGCACTGCACACCCGAAAGGTCATCAGCGAGGACACCAATACGCTCGTTGGGACTGGTGTCATGGGAGGGTTGTCCACCTTCTCGAGTTTTGTTTACGGCGCTGTCGTCCTGATGGGCGCATCCACTCAGTCCGCCATGGTCGCGATCCTATATGTCCTGATCAGCGTCGCCGTTGGCTACGGCGCGCTGGTCTTAGGTATGAAATGCGGGGCGCACCGGCCGCGTTGAAGCCTGAACGGCAGGCAGCCTTCTCGCGGATGTATTCGTCAGGCCCTCCGCCGCGCTGATGATGGCATAGTTGGAAAGCCTCACAGCACGTCGACAGCATCGCTCTGAACCGCCTCCCTTTTGCGATATCCTGTTCATGCTCGGTCAAAACGCGGTCGCGAGATAATATATATTGCGAAAATTATCTTGGGCTTTTCAAGTAAGAACTTAGCGCGCCCGTAGCACTTATAGATAATAAAAACTCATTTCCCCAAGGACCGAAAGTGAGGCTAGATAAATCATCTTTTGACATAGCAATACTATTAGTATGGCATTCGAACCAAAAATCCTTACAAACACACACTTCCCATTAGTCACGGTCATAGCAATCGTTTTAGCCGCGGGATGCTATTGGTCGTTTTTTCCAGGTTTAATGACCAGCGATTCCCTCGATCAGCTGGACCAGGCGCGCCGCTTCGCTTTTTCTGATTGGCACCCGCCCGTCATGGCCTTGATATGGCACTATACTGACCGTCTGATCGCTGGTCCCGCGGGCCTGTTCACACTGATTTTGGGACTCTACTGGCTAGGTTTCTGGCTGATGGCCCTGCGCTATGGAAGATCATCGCCGTTTCTCGGCTACGTGATCCTACTTGCCGGCATTTCGCCGATACTGATCGCGATCCCCGCGATGGTGTGGAAGGATTCCCTGCTCTTTGCATGCTTCCTTCCGGCCGCAGCCCTGCTCGCCGCGTCGGCATCGCGCAAAGGACCGGCGCGACTTGCGCTGATAGCGATCGCGCTAGTCCTGCTCCTGATTGGCAGTCTCGCGCGCCACAATGCCATACTCGCCGCCGCGCCCCTGATCATGCTGGGCATCTGGCATCTGCCGCCTGCCCGGCCTTCCCGCGCGAAGGATGTCAAAGCGATTTCGCTGCGGCTTGTCGCCATGATGGTCGCAACTGTTGCCACCACCTCATTCGCCGGGTGGCTCCTCAATCGCCATGTCCTCGATGCTCGGCCCTCCACGGTCGTCAATTCGCTGATGGCTTTTGACATCGTCGGCATTGCGGCAAGAACGGGTAAGAATGGGCTGCCCGGTGCCTGGACCGCTGATGAAGATCAGCGCGTCATCCATTCCTGCTACGAACCCCGCGCCTGGGATAGCCTCGCGTGGGGGCAGTGCTCCTTCGTCGTGAAGCGGCTTGTGACCGATGGCCATTGGCAGCAGGGCCTCATGCGGCACTGGATCGCAGCCATTTCGGACCACCCCGTCGCCTATCTCCGGCACCGCCTCGCCCATGCACGCCAACTCCTGCAGCCGCTCAGCGCCGCACCTCCGACACCCCAACCGACATCGTTCACCTATGGCTTCACCGCGAACGACGGCTTCCGCTGGATTCAAGCCATCATCACGACGGCGAGCAACACGCCGCTCATAGGAGATCTCACGCGCGGCGGCCTTTGGATCATCATCGGTATGGCAACATGCGCGGCGGCCTGCCTGCGCGGTCTCCACCGTTGGATGGCCCGCGATGCTGCCTTGTTGTCACTCTCGGGCGTGCTCTACGGGCTTCCCCTCGTTATCGTGGGCGTGGCAACGGAGTTCCGTTACTTCTACTGGACGATAGGAGCGGTCCTGATCGCCGTGCTGGTGCTGACCGCTGACCTCCTCAAGGACGTGTCGACCAAGGAAGCCGGCTCAACGGATGTCGGGGCGGATCAGCCTACCGCCCGGGTGGAACCACAGCGCGCTTGACACGTTCGCCCCGCACGTGTTGCAGCGCATCCGGGGCGGGCGTCGGCGCGAAAGGGGACGTGGGTGTTCGATCGAGACAGGGCGCCGAAACGCCTATGGACCGCGATGGCGGTCGCTGCACTCCATGGGCTCAGGGAACGCGGGGAGAGCAGGCGCCGTTCAAACGAAGCAGCCGGGCGGCCGGCGCGCCCGTCCGTCTGGTCGATGCTCTGGCGCCTCGTAGACCGTATATCGCGTGACAATCTCAGTCTCGTGGCCGCCGGGGTCGCGTTCTATGCCATGCTCGCTATATTCCCCGCCCTGGGCGTCTTCGTATCGCTCTTTGGGCTTGTCGCCGACCCTAAAACGGTAGAAGGGCAGATCCTCTCGCTGTCCGCGTTCCTGCCTTCGGAGGCGATCCAGATTCTCCTCGGTGCATTGCGTGGAGTGGTTGAGAAAAACACTTCACGGCTCAACACCGGCCTCGTCATAGGTCTTGCGATAGCCCTGTTCAGCGCCCGTACGGGGATGAGTTCGCTGATGACCGGCCTCAATATAGCCTATGACAGGCCAGAGGCACGCGGCATACTTCATCAGCAGGTGGTGGCTCTGGTCTTGACGCTGGGCGCGATGGTATTTGGGGTCGTATCCATCCTCGCGATTGCGGCCGTACCGGCCGTGCTCGCCTTTCTTCCCGTGCCCGACGACATCCGCACCCCCCTTCTCCTGATCCGCTGGCCATTCCTGGCCGTTATCACGATGCTCGGCTTCACGATTATCTACTACACGGCGCCTTGTCATCGCGTTCGCTGGACGTCGACGATCATCGGTTCCGTGGTGGCGACCGCACTCTGGCTCATCGGCTCTGCGCTGTTCTCGGCCTATGTCACGCGGATCGCAGCTTATGACGCGACCTACGGGTCGTTGGGCGCCGTCGTCGTGCTGCTGCTGTGGCTGTGGCTAACCGCGCTCGCGCTGTTGATCGGAGCCGAAATCAATACTCTGCATCACGACCGCGATGACGACGCCGCGCCGGCCAAACCTAAGGTTTCACCGAACGGGTGAGAGACGCGCTTCTGATGCCGGCAGACCGCCGGGGATGATCAGGTAGGAGTTCCAGTGAGACCTTGGTTGGGCCGTTGCTCCGGGGCTCTAACGCCGGTCGTCGTGAGGGGGGATCCGTTCTCTCAAATCGTCTCTGATGATCACATATTCGCCATCGATGATATCTGACGCAGCGTTTTTCGCCGGCCGGCGCCGGCCAACGAGCCCGAAGCGGGCCGCCAGTCGATAGATCAATCCCGCGAGAAGAACGATGGGAAAAATAATGAGAAATGCGCTCGCGGCCACGACAGCCAACGTAAGGATAAGGGTCGCCGCCACGGCAACCGCCAGCCAAACCTGCCACCTTTTCAAACGCGTGAACTGGATGCCGCCAGCCCTGAATCGGTCGTAACCTTGCATGCGCTGAGTTTTTCCCTCTTATGACCTCATGGAAGTCTAATGTTGATATGGGGCTTTTATGTGAGTTCGCCAATCCCTGTGCGCCTTGGATGCTGTTTTTGCGGCTGCGCCAATTCCATGATCCCCGAGGCGTGGTATGTCTTCTGAGGGTCGGGATTCGTCACGGTTGTACGGCCGCGATGAAGGGCACCGGCAGATCAGATCGTGGTCATTGATGGCACGCCGCTTTTCGTCTGTCGCCTTTGTTTCGAGCGATACGCCCGAAGCGCTTGAAGCGCGCAGCAGTCTTGCTTCGCGCTACAATGGAGTGCCGGCTGAAGAGGCTGACGTGGTCGTCGCCCTCGGCGGAGATGGCCTCATGCTGCAGACGCTGCATCGGTTCATGGGAACGGGCAAGCCGATCTACGGGATGAATCGCGGATCAGTCGGCTTCCTCATGAATGAGTTCTCCGAGGACGCCCTGGTCGAGCGTCTGGAAGCTGCGCACCGCAGTATCACCCACCCGCTGCTGATGATTGCCGAAAGCATGGATGGCCAACGCCATCAGGCCCGCGCCATCAATGACGTCCATATGCTTCGACAAACCCACCAGATCGCCAAACTCCGCATCACTGTCGACGGCAAGGTGCGTCTCGACGAGCTGGTAGCCGATGGCATCGTCGTGGCGACGCCGGCAGGATCAACCGCCTATAACTTCTCGGCCAACGGGCCCATTCTTCCGTTGAACACGCCGCTTCTGGCACTTACGCCCCTGTCAGCCTTCCGCCCCAGGCGCTGGCGCGGCGCCCTGCTACCGGACTATGCGCGCATCGCTATCGACGTGCTGGAAAGCGAGAAGCGACCCGTCAGTGCCGTTGCCGATCACACGGAGTTTCGGTCGGTCAGTCATGTGGACATTGTGATGGACCGCAGCATCGATCTCGTGATGCTGCATGATCCGGGCCATAGCCTGGATGAGCGCATTCTCAGCGAGCAATTCGGCTACTGAACGGATCTGACGCTCCAGCCGCGGATCTGTGGACACAGCGACGCCGCAGCGTGAGATCGGCTTGCGTCAACGCGGGCTGGGCTTCACATGCGGAGGCCTGCCTTATCCGCCGCGGCTCAAGCTGCCAGCGCTTGCGGCTGGAACCCCGGTGTTAACGGCGCAGCCACGGGGGTAGGACATGCCTGAGGGAAGGAATCGATCGCGCGCTCTGCAGTTTGCGCCTCTTCAGCAAATCGCTCCAGCAGCGCCAGGAGCGGGCCGGCATCGGCCGATGGCATATCCTCGCAAGCAAGCATAACGCGCCGAACCATTACAAGGGACATGTGCCCGTCTTTGCGGCGCATCTCGGGCGGCAGATGATCCAGCGCGTCGAGTGCCGCATGGAAAGCGGCCAACAACCCGCTGTTGAGGCCCGCGCGCCGATAGACGACGTCAAAGACCGCCCTGCTCTGAGCTTCGAGCGTGGCCTCGATATCGTCGCGAGCCGCACCTGTCAGGGCAGCCAGCGAAATGATGAGAAGCCGCGGCTCCGCACAGAGGAGCGATCGCAAGAGTAGGCCAACGGTCAGTTCGCCGCTGGCAATGAGATGCTTCACCAGGCGCTCCAGCGTCTCGTCGGTCGCTGCCGCGACGAGGGCCATGGTGGCCATGTCGCCGGCCTCCACCTGCAAGGCGCCTGCCCGCGCTGGAGAGAGCCAGCCGCGATCAACGGTGTAGTCCGCGAGCCGCTGGCAAAGGAACGACATGAGCGCCTGTCGCATGAATGGCGGTAGATCTTGCCGGCCAAGCAGGGCTGACTGGAGCGCGGTGCTGTGGCCATGGCGGTCGATCATGCGCTGGAAGGCGCTCGGTGAAATCACAGCCGTGTCGTTGGCGAGCAGCGCCAGCAGCCCATCGAGCGATGCAACCTCGGCAACGGCTGCCGACACCGGCGCCGGCAGTCCCTTGCGCCCGGCGATGATCCGGCGTGACGCGGCGCCGCCGATCGCTACGCAATCGACAAGCTGATCAGCGCTGACGGCTGGGCTGTCGGCGAGGATAGCCATTGCCGCGTCGTCGCCTCTCGCCAGCAAAGCCTCGAGCACTGGCGTCGGTATGGCGGGCGATGTCCTGAAGGCTCCCGCCAACGCGGCCCGCACAATCGGGGACTCGTCAGACGCGAGCCCGATCAAGGCTTTGTCGATATCGACGCGGTCCGCGTCCGTCAGCGGAGATTGATGGTATGCTCGCACCAGCACGTCGGCGGCAGCCGCGCGCTGCGATGCCGTAGCCGTGGTGGCCCACACGAGATACCGACGAATAATCATACCAACCTCAACACCGACTCACGCCACGATACTTAGCAGTCGAATGCCTAGATGGTGAGGCAATCATAGTAAACGATGCATTAACGTCGGACGTCGACCCAGGCTTCGCGCCGAGACATTGACGGGCTCGCAGCCTCCCCTGTCAGACATGCTGCGGGGAGAAGCGTGCTTTGGCGGCCACCGGCTGTTCACCCCAACTTCGTGCAATCCAGACCTGCCATCCGGAGGACCTTGTTGTGTTGTGTTGTGTTGTGTTGTGTTGTGTTGCGCCGTCAGGACTCCTGATGACCCCGTTCGCAGACGGAACAGCCCGTTATGAACCGAAATGCGTCACGACATCTGCGAGGTCGGGACGCGGGCGGTCCGGCTGGCGCTCCACCGGAGTTCCGATATGGACGAAGCCGGCCATGCGCTCGTTCGCGGCAACGCCAAGCTTTTCCAGCACGCGCCGGTCATAGGCATACCATTCGGTCAGCCACGCGGACCCGTAGCCCATGGCATTCGCCGCTATCGTCAGGTTCATGGCAACCGCTCCCGCCGAGAGAACCTGCTCCCATTCGGGTATTTTCACATGAGCGCCCGCGCGCGACACGATGCCGATCACCAGTGGCGCAAAGGCGAGACGATCCCGTTCTGCAGCCAACCGCTTGTCATCCGCCTCGGGATTATCTGCGGCGTAGACGCCCGCGATCAGTTCACCCGCTGCCTTTCGGGCGTCGCCCTGGAACACGATGAACCGCCAGGGCGCTAGTTTTCCGTGATCTGGTACCCGCGATGCGATCCGCAGCAACAGCGAAAGCTCTTCCGGCGACGGACCTGGAGCGTGGAGAAGGCGGGGCGGAACGGATCGGCGGGTTTGGAGAAGCTCGAGCATCAGAATTACGCCTGATTCCTGTGTTTGATGGTTGACATTGGGTTTGTTGTGCTCGAATCGTCGAGCTACCAGCGCATGCCTGCATTGCGGCTGGGACAAGCCTCAGGTGGTTGTGGAGGTTGCCCCTCCCCGGTCGGTGCCATGGTCAAGCCGCGCGCGCTTTGTCGATCGTATGTCTGTATTGCCGATATAGCACGGGCAGCGCCTAGCTGACTGCAGAGCTTGGCGACCATTTGCGAGAGCCGCGCAAGTGGAGCTGGCATCAGGGCTCACGGTGTTCCCATTTCCGCTATGCCGCTCACAGGCCGAAAGGCCTGCCAGGATCGGATGGCCTCTTTAGCAAGCATCCGCAGCCTGGTTCCGCCCAATGTCCCATTCACCCATGCCACACACCCACCCGTCCCGCTCGTCTGCGTCCGGTATGGACACGTCCGAAATGGTAGCCCCCCAGCGCATCCCCTCGCATCCGGGGTCGACGAGCTGGACGCGTGAAACCACGATCCGCACGCTCCTCATAATTTTTGCTTTCTGGCTGGTGACCGCGCTGGTTTGGCCCCTTACGGGCGCAGTCGTGCCTTGGGATTCCAAGAATCACTTCTATCCCATGCTGCGCTACCTCGGCGCTTCGCTTGAAGCGGGCGAGTGGCCCCTCTGGAACCCTTACCATTTCAGCGGTTATCCCTCGGTCGCGGATCCCCAGTCGCTCTTGTTTACGCCATCGATGGTGCTCTTCGGCTGGCTTATGCCGCGGGCATCCATGCAGCTCTTCGATATCGCCGTCTATGCACATTTCCTGCCCGGGGCGCTCGGCATCGTTGGGTTGTTCAAGCGCAGAGGCTGGCATCCGGCCGGCGCCGTCGTCACGGTCATGATCTATATCCTCGGGGGCTCGGCGTCGGCACGCCTCCAGCATACGGGGATGATCTTCTCCTATGGGTATTTTCCCCTCGCGCTTTTCCTCCTGGAAAGTTCACTCGGCCGCCGTTCCTACGTCAGAGCTGTCGCGTTTGGCGTCATCGCCTCACTGATGGCGCTCGGCCGCGACCAGGTCGCCTATCTCTTCTGCCTCGCGCTCATCGGCAGCGTCGGCTACCAGATCGCGACCGCCCGGGCGCCGCTCGCCTACCTGCGTAGTCGCATCGGCCTGCTCGCGGTGATGGCGGCGACGGGAGGAGCGCTGCTGGCGGTCCCTGCCCTCCTGACGATCCAGTTCCTCTCCGATTCCAACCGCCCCATGATCGACTTCGCGACAGCGGGAATGGGATCGCTCCCGCCGCAGAGCCTCGCGACGGCCATCTTCGGGAATATCTTCGGCTCTCTCAACCTGACCTACGACTATTGGGGGCCGGGACCGCACACCCTGCCTGAGGGGACGTGGACGGACCGCGCTATCGATTATCTGTTCATCGGCACCGTGCCCGCGATGCTCATCCTCTGGCATGGCATCGGGGGCGGCCGCCTGCTCGCGCGCGAGTTTCGCTTTTTCCTCTTCGTCGGGATAGGCGCCCTTATTTATGCGCTGGGGTATTACACCCCCATATTCGAGCTGTTCTACCGCTACATCCCGGGCGTCGATCTCTACAGGCGCCCAGCTGACGCAACGTTCATGCTGAACTTTGCCTTCGCCATGGCGGCGGGATATCTCGTTCATCGCTTCATGGCGGAAGGGGCGCCAAAGCGCGCCGATGTTGAGGGCAATCCGGCAAGTCCTCTCCTGGTGGTGCTCGCCGTCGGGCTGACGGCGGCGGCCATCATCAATGCAAGCCGCTTTGCCATCGCCGCGGGCAAGCTACCGGAAGCGATGATCCAGATCGGCCTTGGCGCCTTGATCGCTGCCATCGCCGCGGCGATCATCATTGCCGGGCGACGGCCCGCCCTGCGCCTCTACGCCTGCGCCGCGCTGATCGCCATGACGGGGGGCGACCTTGTCCTACGCAACGCCGCCTCGGCGCTCAACGCCGAGCCGCGTGAGCGCTACGCGGTGTTCGAGCAACTTCCTTCCGATCAGCTCCGGGGCCTTCAGGTGCTGACCCGTGAGCTCGCGGCACGCCATGCGGAGGGCGCCCGGCCGCGAGTCGAGATTCTCGGGCTCCAAGGTGCGTGGCAGAACGCCTCGATGGTGCTGGGGCTTGAAGACACGCTCGGTTACAACCCGCTGCGCATCGCCGACTACGAGCGCGCGGTCGGCCCTGGAGAGAATGCCGCCGACGCCAGCCTGCGCCAATTTCCGATCACGTTCCGCAACTACCGCTCACGCCTCGCCTCGCTTCTCGGCCTCGAATACATCGTGCTCGATCGTCCGGTCGAGAAAATGCCATCGCAGTTCCCGCATTTGCCGCAAGCCCGGCTGATCTACGGCGCGGGGACGATGTGGATCTACAAGATGCCTCCGCGTACGCCGCGTGCCTACCTGGCGACGCGCCTCGTGCCGGTGGACAGTGAACGGGTGCTCAAGGAACAGGGCCTGCCGGATCTCGAGCACAGCGACGAAGCTCTGATCGACGTGGCCGACGTCAAGGATCTCGATAATCGTTACGGCCTCGGCGATTTGCCGGAAATGCAGGAGCCGCCGAGCGGAAAGGCCATCATCACGCGCTACCGCCGCAACAGCGTGCGCATCCGTGTAGTCACTGACAAGCCGGCGATGCTGGTGCTGCATGACATCTATTATCCAGGCTGGCAGGTGACGGTCGATGGGGAGGAAAAGCCCATCCGGCGCGCCAATCTGCTGTTCCGCGCCGTGGAGGTCCCTGCCGGCCGTCATATGGTCGAGTTCCGATACGAGCCCTTGTCGCTCCATAATCTCGCCACAGCAGCAGCTGACCTATTGGACGACAAGGACCGCGCACCCCGGTGAATTGAGCGGGCAGTTGCCACACTTGCCAACGCGCGGGTGTGAATATGCCGGCTTGCAGCGGGCGCCTCGCCTTGGCAGATACAGGGAATGATGAATCCGCACGCATTTATGACTGGCGCTCCCTCAGAAGGCTTGGGGAACAGCGGCACGCGTCCGACTGCCATCCTATCGCGCTATGGCGCGGCGGCCCGGGCGGTCGGAGCAGGTCTGCTGCCGGTTGCCCTAGCACTGGTCACGCCGGCCGCGGCGCAGGGGCTCGCACCACAGGGGCAGGCGCCGCTGGCGCCTGTGCTGTCTCCCCCATCCGTCACCTCTCCCCAGGTTCCGCCGGCCGCGATGTCGCCGCTCGATCAGCCTGTGGCCAATAGCATGGTTACGGCGAGCGCCAGATTGGTGACGGGCGATGCCCCGATCCGCTCCGGTCTGATCTGGCGGATATACCGGCTTGGCACCAATGGCGCAGCCCCCGAACTTGTCGCTCGCGCGGACGACGCCACGAGCCATTTCGAGCTGCCGCCTGGCACTTATATGCTGCACGCGTCCTACGGCTTCGCCAGCGCCATGCGCCGCGTCACGCTGCGGAACGCGCCGCTCGACGAGATCTTGACCATCAATGCGGGAGCCTTGAAGGTCTCCGGCACGATTGGGGACATTGCGATTCCCGTCTCGAAGCTGACGTTTTCGGTTTATCTGCCCGTCGGCAACGATGCCGAGGGCCGCCTCGTCGTCGCGGACGCAAAGCCCGGCGACCTGATCCGTCTACCGGAAGGCGCCTACCATATCGTCTCCACCTATGGCGACAGCAACGCCATCATGCGCAGCGACTTACGCGTCGAGGCTGGCAAACTCACAGAAGCGACGATTAACCATCGCGCGGCCACCGTCACGTTGAAGCTCGTGAACACCGCGGGAGGTGAGGCCTTTGCGGGCACCGCCTTCAGCGTTCTGACACCCGGTGGCGACGTGATCCGTGAGGCAATCGGGGCATTTCCCTCGCTCGTGCTGGCTGAGGGCGACTATGTGCTGATCGCGCGGCATGACGGCCAAGTCTACACGCGCGAGTTCAAGGTCGACAGCGGCGCCGATCGCGATATCGAGATCGTCGCGCGCTGAGGGCGTTTCGGCTCACGGAAATGCGCCTGCCTCGAAGGCGGTTTCCTCCCGGCAAGCGCCCTCCTCCTCATCCATACTTGCCCATCCGAACAGGCTGTCGAAAGCCTCACGGCCAGCTTCGGTAATGATGAGCGCGCGCGTGTCACGCTCGCGCTCGATCCATGCCTCGCTCAGGCAGTGCTCGCAGAGTGCACGTCCAAGTGTACCGCCAATGTGGTAGCGTCTTTCGCTCCAGTCGAGGCACGGCCGGCATAGGGCGCGGTGGCCGCGGCTCCCGCCCTGGCTGACATCAAGGCCCAGCTTGGCAAAAAAAGCATGGCCGCTCGCCGATATCTGGCCTGCGCCATCATCGAGAACCACATGCCCGGCTTTCTGTAAGTGCTGGGCGATGGCGACCCCGAGGCGCCCGGCAATGTGATCGTAGCAAGTCCTCGCCGTCCGCAGCCGCAAGTCGGCCGGCCCAGCTCGCCGGGCGGTGCGCATGCGGCCGCCGGCAAACCCAAGCATCGTCTCGAGCATATGCCCCGTTTCAACAGATGCGATGCGATAGTAGCGATGGCGCCCCTGCGCGACGACCGCCAGCAAACCTCCATCGGCCAGTTTACCAAGATGGGCGCTGGCCGTGGGAGCGCTGACGCGGGCGAGAAAGGCGAGCTCCTTGGCAGTTCGCGCCCTGCCGTCCATCAGCGCGAGAAGGATGTTAGCGCGGGCGGGGTCTCCAAGGAGCGCCCCAATCTGAGCAAGGTGTGTTTGCGCACTCATGCCGTGACGTTAACAGTCCATATTAAGCCGCGCACGTAACAATAGTTCGCTAGCGATCGAAGCGTTCTCCGGCGACAATGACGATGGCCTCCGCCATGGTCCACCGCAGAACGAGGATCAAGATCATGGCAAATGTATCCATACCTTCATTGGTCACCGGGCGCCGCAACAATCACGGTTTGCGCTTCGTGACTTGGCTTGAACTCAGTCTCTCGCGCTACACGGAGCGTCGCCGGCTCCGACAACTGGATGAGAACGCCTTGAAGGACATCGGGCTATCGCAGGCTGACGCTGAGCGCGAGGCCAGCCGCTGGCCATGGGACGGATCAGAGCGCGCCCGCTTTCGACGCTAGCTGAGCGCCAGGCTGTCGGATGACAAGAACCGGCGGTTGGGCGACCGCCGGGATTTGTTGAAGGGATAGCGGTCCGCTGCGGACGCTAGGGAGCGGCTTCGTGTGCCGCGTTCTGCCGGGGCAGATCCGGCGGCGTGGCCTCCGCGAGCAGGCCCGACAGCGCCTCGTCCAGGGTCATCGACGTCTGGTTGGGGGAGCCCAGCCTGCGGACCGACACGGTCCGCTCTGCCGCTTCCTTCCGCCCGACCACGAGCAACACCGGCACCTTGGCCAGCGAGTGCTCACGCACCTTATAGGTGATCTTCTCGTTGCGCAGGTCGGGTTCCGCACGCAAGCCCGCCGCCTTTAACGTCGCCACCACATCTGCCGCGTAGGCGTCGGCATCCGAGGTGATCGTCGCGACGACGACCTGGGATGGAGCCAGCCAAAGCGGAAAATGGCCCGCAAAATGCTCGATCAGGATGCCGGTAAAGCGCTCCATCGATCCACAGATAGCGCGGTGAATCATCACCGGCGGCTTCTTGGTGCCATCGGCATCCACATAGAACGCGCCGAAACGCTCGGGCAGATTGAAGTCGACCTGCGTCGTGCCGCACTGCCACTCGCGACCGATGGCGTCGCGCAGGGTATATTCAAACTTAGGCCCGTAGAAAGCGCCCTCACCCGGCAGGATATCGGTCTTGATGCGATTGCCGGAACGCGCCGCGATCTCTTCCAGCACGCGGCTCATGACCGCCTCGGCGTGATCCCAGACCTCGTCCGTGCCAACACGCTTCTCAGGGCGTGTGGACAGCTTCACCACGATCTCCTCGAAGCCGAAATCGGCATAGGTCGAGAGGATGAGATCGTTGATCTTGAGGCATTCCTCCGCCATCTGCTCTTCAGTGCAGAAGATATGCGCGTCGTCCTGGGTGAACCCGCGCACGCGCATCAACCCATGCAACGCCCCTGACGGCTCGTAGCGATGCACCGAACCGAACTCGGCGAGGCGCATGGGGAGGTCGCGATAGCTTTTCAGACCATGTTTGAAAATCTGCACGTGACCCGGGCAGTTCATCGGCTTTAAGGCAAAGATGCGCTCGTCATCCGTCTCGTCGCCGGCGGACTGCACCTTGAACATGTTCTCCTTGTACCAGCCCCAATGCCCTGAGGTCTCCCACAGGGATTTGTCCAGCACCTGCGGCGCGTTGACCTCCGCATAGTCCGCGGCAAGCCGGCGGCGCATGTAGGCGATCAGGCTCTGGAACAGGCTCCAGCCCTTGGGGTGCCAGAAGACGACGCCAGGCCCCTCCTCCTGGAAATGGAAGAGATCCATCTCGCGACCCAGCCGGCGATGATCGCGTTTCTCCGCCTCCTCGAGCTGATGGAGATAGAGATCGAGGTCCTCCTGGTTTTTCCAAGCAGTGCCGTAGATGCGCGTCAGCATCGGGTTGTTGCTGTCGCCCCGCCAATAGGCGCCGGCTACCTTCATCAGTTTGAAGGCATTGCCGATCTTGCCCGTCGAGGTCATATGCGGACCGCGGCAGAGGTCGAACCAGTCGCCCTGATGATAGATCTTGAGGCTCTGACCTTCCGGTATGGCGTCAACGAGTTCGACCTTGTAGGCCTCGCCCTTGTCCCTGAAGACCTGCTTGGCCTTGTCGCGACTCCAGACTTCCTTGGTGAAGGGCTTATCGCGCGCGATGATCTCGCGCATCTTTGCCTCGATCTTCGGCAGATCCTCGAGCGTGAAGGGCTCGTTGCGCGCGAAGTCGTAGTAGAAGCCGTTCTCGATGACCGGTCCGATGGTCACTTGCGTGCCGGGGAAGAGTTCCTGCACGGCCTCTGCCAGAACGTGGGCACAGTCGTGGCGGATGAGCTCCAGCGCGCGCGGATCGTCGCGATTGACGAATTCGATCCGCGCATCCCGTTCAATCGGTTCCGAGAGATCAGTCACCACGCCGTCCAGCGCCATGGCTACGGTGCGCTTGGCAAGAGAGGGGGAAATGCCCTTGGCGATATCGAGGCCGGTCGTTCCAACTGCGAAGGAACGCTGGGCACCATCGGGAAATGTCAGATTGATCATCAGGAAGGCTCCTGCTCACTCCTGCATACGGCGCAGGTAAGCGTTTAGCGTTGCGGTTTTCGGAGCCGCGCACCGGATCGACGGCGCACGGCTCATGGGACGGTCCCGGCGTCGCGATCGTCCGGAGGGACCGCCTCGCAGCGCAATGGCGGCGCATTCACGCCGCGCCAGCGACCGTAGCGCCACGGCTTATACCAGGCACTGCCGGAGGGCAATCGCTCCGGCACGAGATCAAGCCCTGACGTACCCCAGGGATTGCAGCGGCACAGCCGGGCGGTTCCCATCCAGCCTCCCGCCCAGAAGCCATGCTGATGAATAGCCTCGTCCATGTAGGAAGAGCATGTCGGCAGATGGCGACAGGTGCGTCCGATCAAACTTGAAAGCGTGAGCTGGTAGGTGCGGATCAGGAGATGCGCAATGACAACACCCGGATGTTTTCTCATGTGCCCACTTGCCTTTTGATGGCATGTCGAACATCGGAGGTACTAAGGTGACCAATGGACACCGACTCTTGGCGGGCAGGCTCGCGTTGGCCTAACCACGACGGAACTGCTGGTGCGTAAGCAAATAGTGAAGCTTTTGCACGATAAAAGCGGCAGTGTGTAAGGGAGTATTTTTATGGCTCGGTATGCGTTGCCCGCTTTTGGTCTCGGCTTGCTCATGACAGGTGGGGCGGCCTTTGCCGCCGACTGGAGCTTCCCCACGGAAGCAACGGCGACCCGCCAACCGGACAGCCAGTGGATCGTGACCCTCAAAGGCAATGGCATCATCAGCCCGGACTATCTTGGCGCGAAGGACTATACGTTCACGCCTTTTCCTTCCCTTGGCGTCCGCAAGGCGACCACGCCCTACCAGTTCAGCGCGCCCGATGATGGCATCGGCATAGCCCTGTTCCAGAACGAGTGGTTCAATGCTGGTCCGGTCGCGCGCTATCGCCCCGGCCGCTACCTCGACGGCAACCGTGAACTCTACGGCCTCGAGAAGGTGAAGTGGACCATCGAGGGCGGCGCCTATGCCGAAGTCTGGCCGACGCAGAACCTGCGTGGACGCGTCGAGGTCCGCCATGGCTTCCGCGACGCGGATGGCTGGGTCGGTGACCTTGCGGCTGATTTCGTGATGCCGATCGGCAATCTCACCCTTTCAGCCGGCCCCCGTATGATGTTCGGCAACGGAAAATTCATGCGGACGAACTTCGGGGTCACCGTCGACGAGGCCTATTACAACTGGCGCGTCACGCCCTATAAGCCCTCCGGCGGCATGTTTGGTGCTGGTGTGGCTGCCGCCGGCACGTACAAGTTCAATGATAACTGGTCCGCTACGCTCCAGGGCAGCTGGACACGACTGGTCCAGGATGCGAGCAAGAGCCCCATCGTGCGTAACATCGGGTCGAAGGATCAGTTCGTGGTGGGCCTGAGCGCCGCATATTCCTTCTACGTCCGCTGAGACCGTTCCAGCGCGCTTGTCTAACAAGCGCGCATGGCCCGAAACGACTACGAGGCCGGCACGCCGGTTTCGAGCACGGCTTGCCCCTCAGCCTTTGCCGCCTCGATCTTGCCGATCGCGTCCACCACCGCATCGAAGGTCAGGAGCGTGGAGGCGTGACGCGCTTTGTAGTCGCGTACGGGTTCCAGTACCTCAAGGTCGGACCAGCGCCCCCCCGGCGGAGAGCCGTTCTCCTTGAGCATCCGGCGCATCTCGTCCCGCACCTCCCGCAGTTCCGCTGCCGTCGCGCCGATCACGTGGCGTGCCATGATCGAGGACGATGCTTGACCGAGCGCGCAGGCCTTCACGTCGTGGGCGAAATCTGTAACGGTATCGTGATCCATCACGAGATCGACCGTGACCGTGGAGCCACACAGCTTCGAATGCGCGGTCGCGGAAGCCTGGGGCTTGGCCAGTCGCCCGAGCCGGGGAATGTCAGCCGCCAGCTCGAGAATTCGCCTATTATAGATATCGTTCAGCATGACTTTTCGCCCAAAGTGGGATCGTGCCGCATTGCGACCCACCGTTCCCGGTATATATAGGCACAGGATTGCTTTGCAGGAAGATGTGCGGAGCAAGCATCGTGCATCGCACTTTTTGCCCGGTCTGGGCTTTTGAGGATCAAGCGGGAGGCACCACATGGACGCCGTGGTTAAGTCCTTGTCCGCGCGCATGGCAGACGCCACCGCCGACAAGCCCAGCAGCATGACGCGACCGAGCCGCGAGGAAGCGGAGGCGGCGGTCCGCGTCCTCCTGCGATGGGCTGGCGAGGATCCTGACCGCGAGGGTCTGCTGGACACGCCGAAGCGGGTCGTGCGAACCTACGAGGAGCTTTTCCGCGGCTATCGCGATGACCCCTCCCTCGTGCTCGACAGGGTGTTCGAGGAGGTCGCCGGCTATGACGGACTCGTGCTCCTCCGCGACATTCCGTTCTATTCCCATTGCGAGCATCACATGGTGCCGATCATCGGCGCCGCGCACATCGCCTATTATCCGACGCAGGGCGTCGTCGGCTTGTCCAAGCTGGCCCGCGTCGTAGAGGTCTATGCCCGCCGTTTGCAGACGCAGGAGCGGTTGACTGCCCAGATCAGCGAGGCACTGGAGGAGACCTTGAAGCCTCGCGGCGTCGCGGTGATGATCGAGGCCGAGCATATGTGCATGTCCATGCGCGGCATCCAGAAGCAGGGCGTCTCCACATTGACGACCCGCTTCACGGGCCTCTTCAAGGAGGATCCTGCCGAGCAGGCGCGCTTCATGAGCATGGTGCGCTCCAAGGCGTCCTAATCCCTCGTGCGACCGCGCGGCCGCCCCGATCGCTCTCAACTGGATCATGCGCCGTGAATGAAACTTCCGGAATCGAGACGCCCTTCGCGGAGCGAGGCTCCAAGGCCGAGGTCGAGGAGGGCGATCTGCTCATGCCAGCCTTCGACGCAAACGGCCTCATCACCTGCGTGACCACCCACGCCGATACCGGCGAGGTGCTTATGGTCGCTCACATGAATGCCGAGGCATTGGCGCGCAGCATCGCGACCGGTGAAGCTTGGTACTGGTCCCGTTCGCGCCAAACGCTCTGGCACAAAGGCGACACATCGGGCCAGTTGCAGACGATCGTCGACATGCGGATTGATTGCGATCAGGATGCCGTCTGGATCAAGGTGCGCGTCGGCGGAGATGGCGGCTGCTGCCACACCGGCCGCGAGAGCTGCTTCTACCGCCGCGTGCCTCTCGGCGACGCTTCACGTCAGCTGGTCCCTACCAGGACATGACCGCCACACCCGTGTCGGCCGGTCTGCCTTGAAGCGCTTGTGAACGAATCGGTGGCAAACTGCCGCCGCTCGCAACAGACCAGCCTGGGGCATCAGCGATGTTGGAAAGAAGCGCCTCCGAACCGAAGCGTTCCGAAGCAGCAGGTCCCACCTCCGGTGCCGCGCCCGCATCTGACGCAGGCACCGCTCCCTACGGCGCGCCCTCCCGGGTGAAGCTGGGGCTTGCGCTGGGCGGCGGTGCAGCGCGCGGCTGGTCGCATATCGGCGTCATGAAAGCCTTCGAGCGGAACGGACTTGTTCCCGATGTCATCGTCGGCACCTCGATCGGCGCCGTGGTCGGCGGCTGCTTCTCCGCCGGCAAGCTCGATGTGCTGGAGGAATTCGCGCGCGGCCTCACGCGCCGGCGCGTCATCGGTCTCCTCGACTTCCATCTCAATGGGTCCGGGCTCATTGCCGGTGACCGTCTGAAGCGGCTGCTCGATGAAAACCTCGTCGGCGTTCGTGCCGAGAGCCTGCCCCACCGTTTCGCCGCCGTCGCCACGGAACTCGGCAGTGGCCATGAGGTCTGGCTGACCAAGGGACTTCTGACGGACATCATGCGCGCCTCCTACGCACTCCCCGGCGTCCTCGACGCGGTGAAGTTCGGCGGGCGGTGGCTGATGGACGGCGCGCTCGTCAATCCCATTCCCGTGACGGTGGCGCGGGCACTCGGCGCGGATGTGGTCGTCTGTGTCAATCTGAACGGTGACGCGCGCAGTCGCGGCGCGGTCATCCCGGTTGTTGATCCGGATATCGCCCAGAGCACGCAATCCATCATCGCGGAGGCGGCTGCGAAGCGACGCAGCCTGCTTGGACCCGTCTGGGGTGTCGCCGAACGCGTGCGTCAGTTCGCAACACGCTCCGACGGAGTTCCCGGCATCGGAACTGTCATGGTCGATGCCTTCAATATCACGCAGGACCGGATCGCCCGCTCACGCCTCGCCGGCGATCCCCCCGACATCATGATATCGCCGAAGCTCAATCGCATCGGCCTGTTCGATTTCCACAAGGCGGACGAATCGATCACGCTTGGCGCCGAGGCCGCCGAGCGAATGATGGACGAGATCCGCGAGTATCTCGTCCAGGAATCTGCGGCCCGCCAAGCCATCGAATAGAAACGCCGCCTCAGGCGGTCGCGATATATTCGCGCAGAACCTGATGCTCATGCTCGACTTCCGCGAGCCGATGCTTCACGACGTCACCGATCGAGATAATACCGACTAGGACGCCGTCTTCCACGACCGGAACATGCCGGAACTTGCCAAGCGTCATGATCTCCATGACGTCATTGACGAGGAAGCTTCCGGTGCAGGTGCGGACGTTCGAGGTCATATGCGCCGAAACGGCTTCGCTGAAGGCGACAGCACCCTCCTTCGCGAGGACCCGCACAATATCGCGTTCGGTGATGATGCCGAGAACTTTGCGATCCGCCCCGGCGACGACCAAGGCACCGATATGCTTTTCGGCCAAAAGCTTGACGGCTTCGTCGAGCGTGCGATGGGGCGGAATGGTGACGACATCTCCACCCTTCATGGCGAGAATACGATCGACCGACATAGCCTTCCTCCTTCCTCCAGGGACGCAGGCTGAGGACAACCTGCGACCAATTGTCTTAGATTGTGGGGAAAGCTTATGGAGATCGCAAGCTCCAAGCTACCGGTGATGTGCGCGTGAAATGATGCGGGACGCGCTGGACCATGCGCGCCGCTCAGGCCGGTCCGGCGCATTTCTCGTTCAGCGGCGCCTGCGCGATGCCGGATCCAACAGCGGAAAAAGCAGGAAGCCCGCAACGAAGCCACCGATATGCGCTTCCCAGGCTATTCCGCCATCAGCGAGCCCCAGCGGACTGGCGGCGATCCCGAACACGATATTCACGCCGAACCAGACCGCAATAAAACTCATGGCGCGGCGATCTTTCATGATCTCCCGCCAGCTCTGTGCTTTCGCGTATTCCGCCATGCCGGGCTGATGGGCGAGCCATGGCATTCCAGGCTGGAAGACGAAGCGGCAGGCTGCCGCCATGACGCCGGAGATGGCACCCGAGGCGCCGATCATCGGTATCGCGCCGTAGGGATTGAACAATGTATAGAAGATCGCGCCCACGATGGCGCATACCACGAGCAGCAGAACAAAACGCAGCGTGCCGAAGCGCCGTGCCACCGGGCTGCCGAAGGCAAGCAGCCACAGCGCGTTGAAAATCAAATGGGTCCACGAGCCGTGCAGGAAGGCATGGGTGATGAGCGTCCACGGCTTCGTGCCTTCCTGCAGCAGGAGCTGGGCGAGAAGGACGTGCTGGCTCCCGCGTGCCGCGGCGGCCGCGAGGATGGTGTCGAGCGCGGACGGCATGACCGCGACCGTGAGCCGGGCGGGCACGAACGCCAACTCGACGAGAACTCGAAAATCCGCCTCCTCGCTGATCGCCAGCCGGAGGACGTGGATCACAACGAGCATGGCAATGAGAAGAACGACCGACAGCGGCGCATTGACCATCGGCTCGCGCGCGGGGCGATGCGGTGTGAAAGCGTTCAAGGGCATCCAGTTCCTTCGTCTACGGCAGTTCACGGGGTCGGCGCGGCCACGGCAGGCCAGAGCATTGTGCTCAAGACTTCTGGCACATTTTTCCGGGGGAAACACCACCGCTCGCGAAGCTTCCGCAATCACGCTCAGAGTTGCTCCATCTCCGCATCGAAGGACGCTTCCGATAGGATTGACTTATCTGTACACACCCTCTGATAATATTGCGCCATCATTCATTTCGATGCGTGCGATAACCTTCATGAACACAGGACCATAACTGCAATTATATTCTCATGAACAATCAATCATTAATGGAAATAGGCTAGGAAGATCCTTGGTCGGCGCCCCTGCGCGCTCTTCCTTTTTGTGTATTATCCTTCATCGACACTGATGGATTGACAGATGGCGCCAGCAGCAACCGAGATCTCTTCTCCGGCATCGGGCGACGACGCTGAGCGCCGGCGCTTCGAGCGGCTTAAAATCACACTCCTCGGCCGCTACATGATCGAGGGGCGGCATGAGTTTCCATGCCAGACCATCGACATGTCTCCCGGGGACATGCATGTCCTGGCGTCGAACCGCGGTGAAATCGGCGAACATGCCGTGCTTTATCTCGATCATCTCGGGCGCGTGGAAGGCGATATCATTCGCCATTCACAACAGGGCTTCGTTGTCTCGATCACGGCCAACCCGCGCAAGCGCGAGAAAATCGCCGCCCAGATGACAGCATTGGCCAATCGGGAGCCCATCAAAGCTCCCGAAGTCCGCCGGCACGAACGTGTCACCCCAACCATCACCGGTATCGGACTGACATTGCCGGATGGGACGCAGCATGACGTCCATATCATGGACATCTCCCACTCGGGCGCCGCTTTGCTCGCCAGCGTCGTGCCGGAGTTGGGCTCGCCGGTAATCGTCGGCCGCACGAGCGCTAAGGTCGTCAGGCATTTCAATGGCGGCTTCGCCGTCGAATTCGGCGAGATCATGGGCAAACAGGACTTCGCGCGGATCATCGGACCGGCGGCTTGATCGCCGCACGGCCCGCCCCTCTGACGATTCCGCTCGGATCCATCCGCAGGACACACACAATGCCGAGTGTGCCGCATACGAACCCGCTAATACCTAACGGAACATTCCCCAGGAAAAGACATAAACCGTATGCCGAATGACAATATCTAGACCATAAATACATCAAAAATCACAATATCATTTTACGTGAGACGCAACAATTTACGGGAAATACTCGTCATTCACTAGCGTGGAGGACGAGTCATGATCCGGATATTGGAGCGAGTCAAACCTCGCCCCCTGCACATCCCGATTGCCGCGGTTCTGGCGGGTCTGATCGTCCAGCCGGCACTTCCCGTTGAGCGGCACGCGTCTCTCCCCTCCGCGAGCAATCCCGCACCGACTAAGGACACCACACGCGCGCCGATCGGATGGATTGATCTCTGCAAGCGCCACCCGTCGGAATGTACGATCAGTCTCGCCGAACCAGCGAAGATCATGCTCTCGCAAGGCCGGTGGAGTGAAATTGTCGCGATCAATCGCCGCGTTAACGCCGACATCCGCCCCCTGCCCGACCTTCAGCACTGGGGCCTCGTCGAGTCGTGGGATTTTCCGGACGACGGCGTTGGTGATTGTGAGGATTATGTTCTCGAGAAGCGCAAGCAGCTTGTCGCGGCCGGACTGCCGAGGCGCGCGCTGCTCATCACCGTCGTGCTGGATGAAGCCAATGCCGGTCATGCCGTACTGATGGTGCGCACCGATCGCGGCGATTTCGTCCTCGACAACAAGCGCGACGCTGTCCTGCCCTGGAGCGCAACCGGCTACCGCTTCATCAAGCGGGAAAGCCAGCGTGAGCCAGGCTGGATCGCCTTCGGCGAGCAAGAGGGGAATGCGGCAACGGCCACGCTTTCGCCCCTAAATTAACAAAATAATCACAAAGAAGGTTAACGCGCGTTAACACATCTTGTTCCGGCGCCCGGGCCATGAAAGAGTAAATGAAGCGTTATCGAGTTGGGAAACTGTAGTATGGCGTTCACTCTTCGCGTCGTGGCGTTCCTCGCGTCCCTTTGCGCCGCTACGACCTCGCAAGCCATGGCACAGACCCGCCAAGCCGCATTGCCCAACTTTCCCATCACCCCCGTGGCTCTCGAAATGGGCAACGCGCGCGCTCCGCTCGGCTGGGCCGACTTCTGCCGGAAGAACGGCGCGGATTGCGAGGTGGCGGACGGTCAGGCGCGGGAGGTGATGATCACCCCGCGTAGCTGGAACCTCCTGCTCGGTATCAATGCGAAGGTCAACAAGGAGATCGAGCCCGTCAGCGACATGGATCACTGGGGCGTCGTCGAATCCTGGGATTATCCTACCGATGGCAAGGGAGACTGTGAGGATTATGTCCTCGAGAAGCGCCGCCGGCTGATCAAGGCCGGTCTGCCGCGGGAAGCCCTGCTCGTCACGGTCGTGCGCGACTTGGAGGACGAGGGCCATGCGGTGCTCACCGTGCGCACGGATATCGGCGATCTCGTTCTCGACAACAAGCGCCAGCAGATCCTGCCTTGGACCGCTACGGGCTATCGCTATCTCAAGCGCCAATCGGCTGTCAGCCCGAACCTGTGGGTCGCCTTGGGCGCGCCGGATACCACGACGGCCACTGCGGCTCGCTAAGGCGAGCCGCACGCTACACCCTTCAATCAATCGGGCTGAGATCGGTGGCGAACCGCTTCCAGTTGTCCTGGTAGCCGACCGCCGACAGCCGCAAGCGCTCGATCGCCGCTTCGTCAAGCGCACGTACGACACGGGCCGGCGAGCCCACGATGAGGCTGCCGTCCGGAAATTCCTTGCCTTCGGTCACCAGGGCCCCGGCGCCTACGAGGCAATTCGCACCGATCCTTGCGCCGTTCAGAACAATCGCTCCCATCCCGATCAGGCTGTTCGGCCCGATACGGCAGCCGTGCAGAATGGCGCGATGCCCGATCGTACACCCTTCGCCGATCTCGAGTGGGAAACCGATATCCGTGTGGAGCACCGACAGCTCCTGGATATTGCTGCCTGCCCCGATCGTGATCTCTTCATTATCGCCACGCAGGACCGCACCAAACCATATCCCGACATCCCGACCCAGGACGACATTGCCGATGACCTGTGCATCCGGCGCCACCCAAAAGTGGTTGGGAGGCGGCAATTGCGGCTCTTTTTGTCCTAGTCGATACAGCGCCATCTCTGCCCTCTCGCTTATGTCCGCCCGCGAACCGGGCATGGGGACGACCGCCGAAATCTAGGGCATCGCAAGGAGGGATGTGAAGCGGCTTTAGGGCGATGAGCCCAGCCGAGAGATCATACAGCCCGCGAAGTTCTGGAGACTGCCTCCAGAACTTCGCCAGTTGCTCTGCTCCGATCCGATAATTTGCAAGGATCAGCTTAAGGGTTCAGCAAGCGGAGCCCTGCATGATTGCCCAGATACGCCCGGAAATCGCGCCACTCACGTCGGAGCGACACAACCGCGCACCCGATCTGCGCCACAGCGAAAAGCGAGGGCGACCTTTATCAAGGAAACATTAAGCATCAGAGCAAATGATGGTTCATCATGAGTTCCGCGATCTGTGGGCTCGCGCCACAGGCGGAGATGTCACCATGGCGAAGGCGGCCATTTTCGCGGCACTTCTGCATGCTCCAACGCAAAGGCGACGCTCGGCCGATCGCACCGTGCTGGCCTTCATGGCCGCGACCATCGTGGGATTGGGGACTGCCACAGGCATCGCCCTCGCCTTTGCGACCGCCAAACCAGAACCCCTTCCAGCCGTTCTGCATTATCAGATAGGCCAGACTGCACTGACGGCACCGCGGGAGTGGCTGCGTGCACCCATTGCGGGCGAAGGGCGGATAGAGCGTCTTGAACTCATCATCGACTGGCCGCGGAGCAACGCGGCTCCGCAGCACGACGATGCCGCAAACGGCTCGTTGCTTGATCGCTCAGTGCTGATTTCTTTGGGACCCGCCGATCCACTCTCGGCGCCCAGCGAACGCCTGAACAGGACCTACAGCCGCTTCGTTGATACAAAACCAGAGCCCGGACCAGCGGGACTCATCTCATACAGCTTCAAGGCTGGCTCGCGCTATGCCAACGAACGTCTGCTCGTGGCAGCGCAGGGCTTTGCCACGACGGATGGCGAGGCCTTCTTCGTGCGGTGTCCCCAGAATGAGGACGCGCAGAAGGGCTCACCAGCCGACCTTTGCACCACGACGCTGCATATCGGCATGTTGGACGCGGTGGTCCGCTTCAGCCCTGCTCGCCTGAGCGAATGGCCGCATCTCTCAGACGGCGTCAAGCGGATCGTATCCGCCCTGATCCACGGCCAAGCCCACCGCCCCTAGGCGCCAGGCGCGCCAAGCATACACGTCTCGAGCGGAGGCTCTGCGTGTCAGTCTTCGAGATCGGCGTCCAGGATCGCCATCTGGAAGCTATAGGACTTGTCGCCATCCTCATCGTCGAGGAACAGCACCCCCAGGAATTCCTCGCCCACATAAACCTCGGCGGAATCCGTCTTGCGAGGGCGCGCAACGACCCTGATGGATTGATTGGCGAAAGTGCGGCGCAGAAAACGCTCGATCTTCGCGAGTTCGGTCTTGTCCATCCTGTGGCCTCTAAAGCTCGACGATCCAGGTCACCGCCTTGCCACGCATGAACCCGGAGAGCAAGAAGGACCGGCTCAATCCGTCCCTTTGTCCGCTAGAATCTGGTCCATCCGCCGTGCGGGCTCCGCGCAGCCCGCCGCTCCGACAACGCGGGCCGGAACACCTGCGACCGTTGTATTGGATGGAACAGGCTGCAGAACCACGGAGCCGGCGGCGACGCGGGCGCAATGCCCAACCTCGATATTGCCGAGAATCTTTGCGCCAGCGCCGATGAGCACGCCATGCCTGATTTTTGGATGGCGATCTCCCTGTTCCTTGCCCGTGCCGCCCAACGTGACGTCCTGCAACAGCGACACATTGTCTTCCACTACCGCCGTGGCGCCGATGACGAGCCCCGTTGCATGATCGAGGAAAATTCCCTTGCCGATGCGCGCTGCCGGATTGATGTCGGTCTGGAAAACTTCAGACGAACGGCTCTGCAGATAGAGAGCGAAGTCCCGCCGCCCCTCGTTCCAGAGCCAATGGGCTAGCCGATGGGTCTGGATCGCGTGGAAACCCTTGAAGTAAAGCACCGGCTCGATCATCCGGGTGCAGGCGGGATCGCGGTCCGCGACGGCTAGAATATCGGCCCGCATTGCTTCGGCTATTGCCGGGTCATGGCTGATCGCCTCCCGGAACGCCTGGCTAATCAAGTCAGCGGGAAGCGCAGGATGCGCGAGACGCCCGGCGATCCGGTGGGAAACCGCCGATTCGAGCGACTCATGATTCAGGATCACGCTGACGATCAGGCTCGCCATCTCGCTTTCACGGGCGATGATGCCTTCGGCTTCACGCCGAATCTGCGACCACAACGGATCGAGCAGTTCCACACCGCGGCGCTGCGCGCCGTCCGCTCTGATCTGACCGCGATACGACATCAAGTCTCTCCGTGAGCCGGCCTGGGTCGCCAAGGTAACGGCCGCGGAACTCTCCGCAGGGCTCTTGCCGCCACCTTCCAACACCTGCACCGCAAATGCGTATTCCAAGCGAGATTAACAATAGCAAGGGCGACGCGTCCCACACAATAACGGCGCCGCCACAACAAAGGACCATCTTGCCAGGCACTTGGCAGGCGATCTTGAATCAGAACCGCAGACCCCATCGGTCGAAGCAGCGCAGCCGCAGCTTGAATCGCCTCGTCAGATAACGCCGGCAAACCATTGAAATATTATCGGGTCGGGGTCCCGTCAGCCGCTGCTTCAGCGAGAAACGCTATCACGCCGGCCTTGTGCACCTTGTCGCCGACGGCGAGATTATGGTCCCGCCCAGGAATGTCGAGCGCGCGGCCCCGCGGCAACAGGGCAGCGAGGGCCGGCCCGGAACCCGCGACATCATCCTTGGTACCAACCGCGACGAGCGTCGGGACAGCGATGCGCGCCACATCGTCGCGGCTCAGGGTTTGGCGGGAGCCGCGGATACAGGCGGCGAGCGCCCTGAGGTCGCTTTTTGTCTGCTCCGCGAAGGCTCGGAACATGCGCTGCATCGGGTCTGTGAGGTCATCGAGCGAGGGCGCCTCCATGGCGTCGGCAATTCCGATCGGCAATCCAACGCCCTCGATGAGGTGGATCCCAAGTCCGCCGAGAACCGCCGATCGCACGCGTTCGGGAGCGGCGAGCGCGAGATGGGCCGTAATGCGCGCGCCCATGGAATAACCAAGGACGTCCGCGCGTTCGATCGCCAAATGGTCCATCAGACGGCGCACGTCATCGGCCATGATGTGAGATTCATAAGCCGCGGGCTCATAGAGCTTCTCACTGGCCCCATGGCCGCGATTATCGAGCGCTATGACACGGTAGCCCGCGCGTCCCAACGTGTTGGCCCAGGACGTGTTCAGCCAATTGACCGTGTGGTTCGAGGCAAAGCCATGGACGAGAATGACGGGATCGCCCCGCCCCTCCGCGGGCGGCAGGTCTACGAAGGCGATGCGAACGCCGGCGGACGAAAAGCTCTGCATTGATGAGACCACATGCGATGAAGGCTGGAACAGGCTCGACAATTGCTTATTCACAGGCTGCGTCCAAGCCTTAATTCCGGATGGTGGGCATGGCGCCTTCGCCACCCCCCTGGCTCGGTTCACCCAATCCTGTCGCTCCAGGCTTGAACCGAGACGATCCGACGCTGCCATGAAATCAAGGAGATGGTTGGCGGCATCCGCGATAGCGACTATGGTGCCGGCCGATTCAGTAAGGCGACGACCGCCGCCGCAGTTTGGATAGCGACGATGGCTGACAAGAGCATCCCTCATTTCCACAATACGCGCGGTGTCCGTGTGATAGAAGTCGGCGCAAAAGAGTTCATGTGCATCGGCGCATTGCCTCCCTTCGATCATCCGCACATCTTCATCGACATGGGCGACGACAAGGAAGCAGTCTGCAGCTATTGCTCGACGCTCTATCGCTACCGCGGCGACTTGGCGACCACCGCCTGCATTCCGGAAGACAGCCTCTGGAACGACCACGCGACCGTCGCGGCCGTCGGTTAAGAAACGCAGCGATCAATGACGAACGCCGATCCGATCGTCGTCGGTGGCGGCATCGGCGGTCTCACCATTGCCTTGGCACTGGCGCGCCGTGGCGTTGGCGTCACCGTTGTGGAACAGCGCACCGTCCTCACGGAACCGGGGGCCGGTATCCAGCTGTCGCCCAACGCCAGCCGCGTCCTCGTGGATCTCGGCCTCGGCTCGGCCGTCGGCCGCCGCGCCGTGGAACCTGAACAGCTCACCGTCCACGCCATGGGCAACGGGCGGCAACTGGCCGCGATGCCACTGGGACGCGCCATGCGCAACCGCCATGGGGCGCCGTACTGGGTCGTTCTGCGGAGTGATCTGCACACCGTGCTGCTCGATGCAGCGCGCTCCACTCCCAACATTCGCCTGCGCATCGGCCGGAAGGCTGTCGATATTCTTGAAGGCCCCGGCGGGGCCGTGGTCAGCGTGACCGGCGATCGTGGTCAGGAAACCATCGATACGCCCCTGGTCATCGGCGCTGACGGTCTCTGGTCCAGAGTGCGCGAGAAGATCGCGCCAGCGGAACCTGAATTCGGCGGCTATATCGCGTGGCGGGCGACGCTGCCGATAGCCGATGTGCCCGCCGAACTCAGGGGCAAGCAGTCGCGCCTATGGCTCGGCCGCGACGCGCATGTGGTTCATTATCCGGTCGCGGGCGGCCGCGAACTGAACGTCGTAGCGATCATCGCCAGCAAGACGGCCATTGACGGCAACGCCAAACCAGGCGATCCGGCCGAGCTCAAACGCAGGATACGCCGATGCGACAGCAAACTTCGCAAGCTCGTCGAGGCGGTGCCGCGATGGCTTCTGTGGCCGCTGCATGACCTGCCGCCTCTGCCGCGCTGGAGCCATGGCAATGTGGTTCTGATGGGCGACGCGGCCCATCCCGTCCTGCCCTTTCTCGCACAAGGCGGCGCGCTCGCTATCGAGGATGCCGCCATTCTCGCGCAGCTCATCGTCCCCCACCCGGGTGAACTGACCGCTACAGGGAGCGCCCTTGCATCCTTCGAGGAGGTCCGCAAGGCCCGGGCCGCGCGTGTTCAGACCGAGGCGCGTCGCAATGGCGCAATCTATCACATGCGCTGGCCCCTCGCTGTGGCGCGCAACCTGGCAATGAGACGCCTCGGAGCGGAGGGGTTTCTCGCGCGCTATGACTGGCTCTACGGCTGGACGCCTCAATAGATATTCCGGCCGCAGAGCCCTTTTTACGTCATAGTCGCCCGCCGCTCATTGTGTTGCAGGCCTCCACCTTGCCTGACTTCAGACCGGTGGTGAACCAGCGCACCCGCTGCTCTGATGAGCCATGGGTGAAGCTCTCTGGCACAACATAGCCCTGTGAGGCCTTCTGCAGGCTATCGTCGCCGATGGCGCTCGCGGCATTCATAGCCGCTTCGACATCCCCGGGCTCCAGTGAGCGGTACTTCGCGTCGCTATGGCTTGCCCAGACGCCGGCGAGGCAATCGGCCATGAGTTCGACGCGCACCGACAGCTGGTTGGCTTGCGCTGGAGACGATTGACGCTGGGCTTCCTGCACCTTTGGCAGGATGCCGAGCAAGTTCTCGACATGGTGGCCCACTTCGTGGGCAAGGACATAGGCGTAAGCAAAATCGCCGCTAACATTGAAGCGTGAGCGCATTTCCCGGAAAAAGTCGAGGTCGATATAAACCGAGCGGTCAAGCGGACAGTAAAAAGGCCCTGTCGCTGATTGCGCAGTACCGCAACCTGAGCGCGTGACCCCGGAAAAAAGCACCATGCGCGGCGCTTGATAGTTCACGCCAACCTGCTGCGGGAGGACGACTTTCCAGACGTCTTCGGTATTGCCCAGAATGGCCGAGGCAAATTGCCCTTCCCTATCCGTTGGCTGGCCCGAACGACCCGTCTGCTGCGGTGCGGGTTCGTAATACTCGCCGCCCCCACCAGAAAGCATCTCCGCTCCGGTGATCAGAAGGCGCGGATCGATACCTAAGGCCCAGCCGAGCAGGCCGAGCACCACAATGGTTCCAATCCCCAATCGGCCACCCCGGCCGCCTGTCGGAATTCGGAACCCGCCGCCGCCCCCTCCACGACGATCCTCCACGTTATCGGATCGCCGAAAATCATCCCAACGCATTGCTCTTGCCCTTCCAAGGCCAGCACGAAGTCAGCGATCTTAGCATAGGTCAGCACGAAGACCGCCCTTGCCATCGCTCGATCAAGACGATCGCATAAGAGAAAAGTTCCCGAAATACATCCCTGGAGCCGCGACAAAGATTGAGAGATGAACCACCTTCGATCAAAGCCGCCTTTCGACGAGCAGTGGATAAGGAGATCCCTTCGGAAAGCGGGCCCGCCTTGGGCCGAGAATGCAGCGACGGTCATGCCGACCCAAAAGATGCCGACGTGTTTCCGGATGTTGGATCAGAGAAAAAGCCACCTAGACGGCCGCCATACGGGTCCGCTCCATGGAAGTCACTCAATCGGCAGTCCACCCGACGACAGTGCTGCTCTTGCGCGTATGGACCGAATGCGCGGCTTCGGGAGGCTGCCGAACTGATTCGGGATCTGCTTTCTTACAAAAGGCTCCACAGGCAAGATGAAGTCGACGCGCTCCTATGCGCGGACCACAATCCAGTGAATCTGTGGATTCGCGCGCAGCGATTTCCAATGCTGAGGCTCGGTAGCAATAAGTAATATTTATTGGAAGATTCAAGCACAACCGCTTCGTCCGATGCCCAGCACGAGGTCTTCAACCAAGCCAAGGCTGGCCAAAGCAGACTTACGTACACATCGCTACGGCATCGCTCCTTTCAATAGCGCTCTTCTGGGCAATCCAAGCGGATTGCAGTATCCGGCAGTGATACGGGCGGGAGCGGATGTAGCGGGCCATTCTACCGAAACATCACAGCTGGCGGATACCGCTTTCCTATTGCGAATTTTCGAGACACGCGATTTTCCGCAAAACCATTCAACTGCCGAGATCGCGCCGATAGGAGATAGGGAGATTGCCCCTTGAAAAAATATATACAAATCAACATGATAAAGGGCATCCATTACAACTGGAACCGAAGATGCTGCTAGCGGCGCATAAAAGCGCAAAGCATAGCGCCTGATACCCCCTTGATACCCTTACGCTCTTTGACCAAAACAAATGCGAAGCATGCCAAAAATGGCCAACAAAAATTCACCAATCGCGACAAAATCGCTCTATACATATACGTCAAGAGTATACAAGATCACGTTGATCGAATATACAAATCAGCAGAGCCGGCTATGTGAGAGAACTGCCTTTTCGCAATGCAACTTCTCAAGTAGGATACCCGAAAAGCAGTTGCAGGCGGAGCCATAAGGGCAACCTTCGAAAACAGGATGGATGCCAAGAAAAGGGAATGATGGTGCATGATGAGCACTTGCAGCTTAGTGCATCGCATATTTTTATCATGCCTTCGACCATTTTTCGCCACATCCATAGTTGATTAGGTTGAAATAATCGAATAAGCGATCAAAAATCGAAAGTGATTACTCGTACGCGAGAGGTTCCCATGACAACATCTTCTGAAACTGCGGATCGCGTCGCATCCGTCGAACTCGCGGCAGAAATTGTCGCGGCTTATGTCGCCAACAACAGTGTAGCTGTCGGCGAGCTTCCCGGCTTGATCTCCAATATCCATACTGCACTGCAGCGCCTCGGAGCGCCGACGGAAGAGCCGGTTTCCAAGCCTCAGCCTGCTGTTCCGATCAAGAAGTCGGTCACAGCAGATTTCATCGTCTGCCTGGAGGACGGGAAGAAGTTTAAATCGCTCAAGCGTCACCTGCGTACGCGTTACGACATGACGCCCGAGGAGTATCGTCAGAAGTGGGGTCTCCCCGCCGACTATCCGATGGTTGCTCCTAACTACGCGGCGGCCCGTTCGGAACTCGCCAAGACCATGGGTCTTGGTCAGCAGCGCCGCAAGTCTCCTGAACCCGCTCCAGCAGCCAAGTCATCCGGGCGCAAGGCAAAAGCTGCGGCGGCGGAACCTGCTGCGGAAGTCAAGGCCGCCGCCCCTGCAAAGCGCAAGGCCGCTCCACGCAAGAAGGCCGCCGCCAAGGCGTAAACGACGACATTCATTCCGTTTATCGGAATTCGTCAGATCTCGCGCTAGAATTTATAGCGTTCAGATCATGAAGAGGTAGAGTGCTTCCTGCAAAAGCCTGTTCCGGTTATCCGGGACAGGCTTTTTTTGTGCTGATATGCGCAGGATCGCGCTTCAAGGGATACCCGCGGTGCTTCAGTAGAATGGAGAACCTGCGAGGCGCCCGCAGCTCAACCTTATTGAGAGCAGCCGGATGGCGTCAACACGCGTTGATCTGCTCGAATATTGGCAAGTGCGGGGGATCTTCACGGCTAAAGGCCGCTCGTTGTATGAATATTCAAGCACCCACGCCACCATCGCGCCTCCTTTCGAAGATGGAAGATCTTCCATACAATTCTTCCGACCCTCACGAATGAAGAAGCGGACGGACTATTCGCCATGCACATTCAAGTTGCAGATCTTCGTGTCAATGTGCGTATCGAAGGGCCGGAAGCAGCGCCCGTCGTTACGCTCAGTCACTCCCTCGCCGCTCATCTAGAGATGTGGCAGCCTCAAATGGCGGCGCTTGTTCGGAATTTTCGGGTATTGCGCTACGATATACGAGGCCACGGTGGATCATCGATGCCCCCCAGTACGCCTGATATCGCCGCGCTCGCTGAGGATATTCGCGGGCTTCTGGACGCACTCGGCATCAGACGCACCCACTTTGTCGGCTTGTCGATGGGCGGTATGATCGGGCAGCAACTGGCTATCGCCCATCCCGAATACATCGAAAGCCTTGTGCTGGCCGATACGCTCAGCGCCTACAGTGACGCGCACCGCCCGATGTGGCAGGGCCGGATCGATGCCGCGAGCGGCGCAGATGGCATGGAGCCCCTCGTCGAACCTACCATACAGCGCTGGTTCACTGAGGCTTTTCGGCTTGCCAATCCCGCGGGGATGGATTGGGTGCGCGGCATGATCCGCGCCACGCAGCCAAATGGTTTCATCGGCTGCTGCCACGCGTTAATGGCACTCGATCTTACCGATCGACTTCCCATGATCACCGCTCCTACACTGGTCATGGTCGGACGCCAGGATCCAACCACGCCGGTAGCTGGTGCAGAAATCATCGCGCAAGCGATACCAAATGCGCGCCTGATGATTATCGAAAACGCCGCCCATATTGCTAATGTCGAACAACCCGAGGTATTTACGCACCATCTTCTCGACTTCCTCTCGGAGCATGACAGAGACGAAACGGCTGACGGCTAATCTCCTCATCCAGGATCAAGAACGACGCGGGCCGGGACGTGCGCAGGTGCGGGGAATTTTGCAGAACACTTGCAGGAGGGACCGGATGCCTTTGCAGTGCTCCGCCTCTATTCGGCCGCGGATCGTCTCGGCAGGCCAGTCGCCCTCTTGGCTTCGATTGCCGGTCTTCTCATCAGCCGTCCTATTGTCGCTTCATGGAATGCCAATAGTGCACGAGGCCTCGGGTCCACGCATGCGTCCACCGCAGCCACTCGCGCCGGAAAGGCAAAGTCGGTCGACTGCATAAATCCGGATTATATGTCTGGAAAAGCGCCGACGGCGCGTGGGGAAGTATTTGAGTATCCACCGGCACCAATGTTAGATGGGCTGAAAATCGCAGAACTCGAGGCTGCGATGGTGGTCAACTCACCGGGTTTTCCATGAAGCGGACAAGCCTCTTTATCGCTGTGCCAGCGTACGATCGTCGTATTTATACCGATACATCGCTATCCATCATGGATACTGTCATGCAATTGCGGGACCGGAAGGCCGCCGCGAGTGTCTTTTTCATGCGCGGATGTGCACTTGTTCATCACGCGCGCAACATGATCGTCAGTGAGTTTCTGGCAAACAAGGACGCGACGCACCTCCTCTTCGTCGATTCAGATATGAAGTTCGAGGCAAGGACGATCCTGAACATGCTACGCTGCGAGGTACCTTTTGTTGCAGCGCCCTATGTTGCCAAGAGCTATCGGAACCTACCCACGCGTGCCGTGCAGCCCCGAGACCTCAACGCTTTCCACGAAGCCGCGGTGAACTGGAACGTGGTCTTCGAGGACCCGGGCGTCATGACTGGCGCGGTCCCACCAAAGGATGTGCGCAACAACTTCGCGCGCGTCAAACGCATCGGAACGGGCTTGATGCTGCTGCGACGCGATGTGCTGGAAACGATGGTGAAGAAGTATCAGCACACCGAATACCGGGCCGGCGATGCTGATGAATTCCCTTATGCGGTGAACAGGTTCTATGATCTCTTCACGACGCGTATCGATGAGACGGGGCTGTTCATCGGCGAAGATTTCGCATTCTGTGACCGTTGGATCAACGAATGCGGCGGTGAAATCTGGTGTGATCTCACCGCGAAGGTCTCGCACATGGGCCATCATGAATATACTGGCACGCTTGGCGACTACTTGGCGATTCACCGGGGCATTCGCAAACGCGCCGAAGCCCCGGCCTGAGCGGGCCCGACCTCCTGGACGATCGGCGGTACACCACACCCAAATTCTTCAGAAAGGTGATATCCGATCAATGGTGGTGCGGACGACGGGACTCGAACCCGTACTCCTATACAGGAGGCAGATTTTAAGTCTGCTGCGTCTACCGATTTCGCCACGTCCGCCGAGCTCTTGCTCACCCATGAAGGGTTATCCGGCGCGCGCCCATAGAGCAAGCGCAGGACTGATCGTGACAAGCCTCACGCACAACTATCCAGTGCCGCGGCAAGGCGTGCCCATTCAGGTTCTGTGCCAGGAAGCCCGAAGCGGAGATGAAGCGGCTCCTCGGGAAAACGCCGGACGATAATGCCGCTCTCCCCGAGCATCCGATACCACTGCTCCGCCGCATCGTTCCTCACAAGACGGAAGAGCGTCGTGCCACCGACTACCGCAAGCCCCGCCCTGCCGAGCAGATCGTCGAGGCGTCGGGTCGCCGCCGCGAGCGCGGCTCTCATGGCCACATGCCAGTTCGTATCAGCAAGTGCCGTCTGTCCAATCGCGATGGCTGCGCCGGAAACCGGCCAGGCGCCGAGGTGATCGCGCAGCCGCCGCGCGAGGTCGTCGTCACTTGTCAGCGCGAAGCCAAGCCGCACGCCGGCAAGGCCAAAAAATTTGCCGAAAGACCGAAGGACGAGCGCGCGCCGACGGCCCGCGAGCCGATCGGCGAAGCTGACATCCGGCATCACGTCCGCAAAGGCTTCGTCGATCACAAGCAGCCCCGTCGGGCCAAGTTGCGCTTCCACTTCGGCGAGCGTCTCGGCCGAGAGACTGCGCCCGTCGGGATTATTCGGGTTGGTCAGAACGACAACAGCCGCGTCGCGATGGTGCGCCAGTGAGGACACGATCTCGACACTGTGGCCGGCCGCCGTCCAGGCGGGCGCATGTCCACCATAGGTCGGCCCCAGCACCGCGACGCGGCGCGGGGAAAGAAGCCACGGAATACGCTGGATCAGCGCCTGGCTTCCCGGCCCGGCGACCACATGCGTTCCGGCCGTCGCGCGATAGGCGACGACGGCCGCTTTCTCAAGCGCGTCCAGTTCGGCTGGTTCGGGCAAACGCGTCCAGACCGCAGGGGGAAGTGCCGGAATGGGGTAGGATACCGGATTGATACCCGTCGAAAGATCGACCCAGGGTTGACGTGCCTGGGGAAAAGTCCGGCTTGCGGCGCCGAGATCGCCACCGTGGAGCACGGGCGATATTCCTGCGTATCCAGACATGTTATCGCCTTCTTCCACCATGGACCTGCAAACGACCCTTATCATCGCCGCCGTGGCGCTCGCCCTTGAGGCGCTGATCGGCTATCCGCAGCGCCTGTACCGCGTCATCGGCCACCCGGTGACATGGATGGGAAGGCTGATCGCATGGCTCGACAGGCACCTCAACAAGGAAAAGCACGCCCCTGCGACGCGGCGGCGCTGGGGGATCGTGGCGCTCGTCCTGCTCCTTTCCATCGTTGGGGGCATCGCCTGGTTTATCGAGAGCATCCTTTATCACCTGCCGCTGATACTGGTGCTGCCGGGTCTCATCATCCTCGCCATCATCGCCTCCACCGGGCTCGCCCAGCACAGTCTTTTCACCCATGTCCGCGCTGTCGCGGATGGGCTGGAGAAAGGCGGGCTGCGAGGCGGCCGGGAGGCTGTCTCGAAAATCGTCGGCCGGGATCCGGAGAGCCTCGATGAACAGGGCGTTGCCCGCGCCGCGATCGAAAGCCTCGCCGAGAACTACGCGGACGGCGTCGTGGCCCCCGGCATGTGGCTCGTCATCGCGGGCCTCCCAGGCATGGCCCTCTACAAGGCGATCAACACCGCCGACAGCATGATCGGCCACCGCACACCGCGGCACGATGCCTTCGGCTGGGCCTCGGCGCGCCTCGATGACCTTGTCAATCTCCCAGCCTCGCGGCTCGCTGGCTGCCTCCTCATCGCCGCGACCTGGATAACGCCTCATGTCGCGCGGCAAGGCATCTTTCAGGCGATGAAGCGCGATGCGCCGCGCCACCGTTCGCCGAATGCCGGCTGGCCGGAGGCTGCGATGGCGGCGGCGCTTGGACTCAGGCTCGCGGGCCCTCGTACCTACCATGGCCATGTCGTCCATGACCATTGGATGGGCGACGGCCGTGCGGACGCAGGTCCCGCGGACATCCGCCGCGCGCTCGCCCTCTACCGCAATGCCTGCGTCCTGCAGTGGCTCCTGATCGCCGCGTTGTTTGTCCTGTTCTCCTAACGGACTCAACCCGCTGCGCCACCGCGGATTGGCGGCTGGAAAGTAAGTCCCATGTCCCAGGGCAGATAGATCCAGGTGTCCTGTGAGACTTCGGTGATAAAGGTGTCGACAGCCGGACGGCCTTGAGGTTTTGCATAGACCGCAGCGAAATGGGCCTCCGGCAAAACTTCGCGGACCATGCGCGCGGTCTTCCCGGTGTCGACCAGATCGTCGATGACGAGGACCCCTTTGCCTGTGCCGCCGCCAAGTGCCTTGATGCTGGGTGAGACGTCCTTGAGGATCTTCAGGTCGCCTTGGTTCTTGTAGTCGTGATAGCTCGCCGCACAAATCGTCTCGATCAGGCGGATCTCCAATTCGCGCGCAACGACGGCTGCAGGGACGAGGCCCCCCCTTGTAATGCAGACCATGGCGTCGAATGGCCCGAAGGCGTGTAGACGCCACGCCAGGGCGCGCGCATCCCGGTGGAATTGATCCCACGACACGGGGAAGGCTTTTTCTGAAGATCCTACCATTACACTATCTTTCGTTCACTTTCGTCTTGGCGAAACGGCCTTGGCCGAAGCGCTGTGCGCATGATGAATTCAGGGCTCGTTGTATCAGGCCGAGCCGTCTCAGGGGCGCACAACATCGAGGGACGTCAGCATATGGCGCACGGCCTCCGCGGCGATGGCGAGCCGCGATGCCTCGCGGGAACGCAGCACCAGATTGGTCTTGAAGCCGGTTTCGTCGTTGAAGGGATAGCTACCGATGATCACATCGGGGTAGCGCTCGGCGATCTCGCGCAACGGCCCGGCCACATCGCCTTCTTTGCATTCGGCGCGAATGGTCTCGGATAGCATCACGCGGCCCGTGGCGAGTTTCGGGGCCACACTGTCGAGCATCGCTTGCATGATCGCGGGTACGCCGGCCATCACGATGACGTTGCCGATCCAGAAGCCCGGGGCCTTGGAAACCGGATTTGCGACGAGTTCCGCGCCTTCCGGGATCCGCGCCATGCGGCGGCGCGCCTCATTGAGGTCCTCCGGCTTGATACGCTCCAGCAGACAGGCAATGGCGCGCGGGTCTTCATGGATCGGCACACCGAAGGCCTTGGCGACGCTGTCAGCGGTAATATCGTCATGCGTCGGGCCGATGCCGCCGGTGGTGAACACGTAGGTGTAGCGGCTTCTCAGGGCATTCAGTGCGTCAATGATCGCAGCTTCGTCATCGGCGACGATACGAACCTCGGTGAGATCGATCCCGATCGCCGTGAGATATTCAGCGATATAGCCGATATTCTTGTCCTTGGTACGGCCTGAGAGAATCTCGTCGCCGATCACAAGAAGAGCAGCCGTCACCACGTTCATCTCAACCGCAGCCGCCTCGCTCATGTTCACTCTCCTTGCCCACCGAGGGCCGACGATAGCCCTGCGCTCGCGTTGATCTACTCTCTGGACCGGCCTCTCTCAAGAGTGCAAGCTTCAGCGTGGCAAAGCAGCGGTGGCAAGGCGGCCTTGAGAACGGAAACGGACGCTGATAACCCCAGCTGTCCTTCGTTCTCCCGCGAGGCCTTTGATGCAATTTCCCTCACCTTTGATCGAAGGTCGCCTGATCACGCGATACAAGCGCTTTCTGTCCGACGTGCAATTGACCGATGGAAGCACCATCACAGCCCATTGCGCCAATCCGGGGGCCATGCTGGGCCTCGTGACGCCCGGCAACCGAGTCTGGCTGTCGCTTTCGCCCAATCCGGCCCGAAAGCTACGCCACTCCTGGGAGATGGTCGAGGCGGACTTTGGAGCAGGCCCGCAATTGGTCGGCATCAACACGTCGCTGCCGAACAGCCTTGCCACCGAGGCGATCGCCGCCGGCGTCATTCCGCCGCTTGCCGGCTATGCGCGCCTGCGCCGGGAAGTGAAATACGGTCGCGCGAGCCGCGTCGACATTCTTCTGGAGGATGACGACCGTCCCGCCTGCTATGTGGAGGTGAAGAACGTCCATATGATGCGCCAGCCCGGCTTCGCGGAATTCCCGGATTGTGTCACCGCGCGCGGAACGAAGCATCTCCACGAACTCGGCGACATGGCCGAGGACGGGTACCGCGCTGTCATGCTGTTTGTGATCCAGATGGAGGCCGAGCGCTTCACCCTTGCCCGCGACATTGACCCGACCTATGCGGCGGCGTTTGACCACGCCAGATCGCGCGGTGTCGAGGCCTATGCCATCACCTGCCGGTTGAACACTGAGATGATCGCGGCCGATCGACTTGTCCCGATTATCGGGTGAAGGGCTTTCCATAAGCACGGCAGATGCCGGTTACCTAAAATCATAATCTTTGTTGTTATTGACACACGCATCAGGCACCTTGCGCCAAGATTAAGCAGCGCCTGAGGCCGGTCCCAGGCTTCACCACACTTCTGAGGGTTGATATGCCATTCCCGTTGACTGCCCTGGCCATTGGCGCACACCTCATTCTCGCCGCCGAAGGCCCCGTGCCCACGCTCGACACCGCGCCCAGCTGCCGTGCGGCCGCGGAATTCGGCGCACAGTCCAAGACGACCTTTAATCAATGCATGAACGATGAAAAAAGCGCTCATGCGGCGATTGAAAAGGAATGGAAGACCTTCTCGACCGGAAGCGTCGACAGCTGCCTCTCGGAAACCCGCTCCGATGGCACCCCGAGCTATGTCGAGCTGCAGGAATGTCTTGAGCTCGCCCGCGACTCAAAGAAATACCAGAACCAGCCGCAGCCGAAGATCTGAGGCACGCCGATCTCACGCGTGGGCGGCATCTCTCCGATAGCCGTCCTCGCTCAAATCTTCATCTTTCGAAGATCAGATTGAGGCGCGTTCGCATCACGAAGCGGTATCCTTTCGAAATGAGGCGCTTCGGTAAATCCGTATGCCAGCGCCCCTCCCCGTCTTCGATGATCAGGAGCTTGGGAAACAGCGAAGCCGGCGCCTGATCCAGGAACGGTTCCATGATGAGATCCTCGGCGCCCTCCACGTCCAGCTTGGCCGCGTCCAAATGCTCGAAGCCCTCCTCGCGCAGAAGCTCGAGCAGGGTCTTGGCCGGCACGCGGATCGCCGTAGTGTTTTCTGAACCGACGATCTTGACGCTCGATTCACCCCGGTTCTCGTAGTCGAGAAACAGGGTCAACTCGCCGGACTTATCGGCCAGCGCGCAGGCGATGGCCTTGATGGTGCCGAACGGATTGAAGCGGATGTTCGCGACGAGCCGTTCGAATATGTCGGGCTGTGGTTCGATGGCGAGAATGCGGGCACGCGGGCCGGCCTGCGCGGCGACGAAAAGGCTATAAGCGCCTACGTTCGCGCCGATATCGATGAAGGTGCAATCGCCTTTCAGGCGGCTCGCGAGGATTTCCCGCTCCTTCACGTCGAAATATTGCGGCGTGAAGAGAATGCGCTTCTCGCAGATGTTGTTGTACGGGAAGAGACGCATGCGCACGCCGAGCGTCTCGACGTCCACGGGGCGTCCATCCATACTGCGCAACGCGATATTGCGCAGGGCAAGCGCGGTCCGCTTCGGAAGCCAGACGTCAGGCATCGCGCGGGTCATGGCAATGATGGACCGCAGCGGATTCGTCGGGGCAAAGGTTCCAAATGGCTCGCTATCATAGGAGCCGGCATTCACGAGCGTCATGGTGGGGATACTTACACCGCCCGCGATCGATACGCCAGCGGGCGTCCACTCCTTCGCCCCTTGCGGTGATCTCGGCATGGACTAGAGTTGGCGCGGGGGATCATCGGTACGCCGCCTGCTGCGTAAGCAGGAGGCCGCATGACCCTCGCCGGAATGGCGCCTTCCGTGCTGCAATCGGCTTTTCTGAACACGGCTTCTTCGGGGTAAGCGTGATGATCGAGCTCAGCGATGCTCTTGTGAGCCGCCGCGGCAACGGTATCAAGATCTATGGCCGCGAGGCTTTCCAAGGCATGCACCGGGTCGGCCGTATTGCCGCCGAATGCCTCGATATGCTGGCCGCCCACGTCAATCCCGGCACCACGACCGAGGCCATCGACAAGCTGGTCTTCGATTTCGGTATGGCGCACGACGCCCTCCCCGCCCAGCTCATGTACCGCGGCTATCGGCACTCCTGCTGCACGTCTCTTAATCACGTGGTCTGCCATGGTCAGCCTAACGACAAGCCATTGCGCGAAGGCGATATCATCAACATCGATGTCACCTTTATCCGTGATGGCTGGCATGGGGACTCCAGCCGCATGTACACCGTCGGTGAAGTCCCGCGCCGCGCCTTGCGGCTCATCGAGATCACATATGAATCCCTGATGCGCGGGATCGGCGTGGTACGGCCAGGAGCCACGACGGGGGATATCGGCGCTGCCATTCAGGAATTCGCCGAATCAGAACGCTGCTCGGTGGTCCGGGATTTCTGCGGCCATGGGATCGGTCTTGAATTCCACGAACAGCCAAGCATCCTGCATTTCGGCCGCCCCGGCGAGGGAGTGGCCCTCGAGCCGGGCATGATCTTCACCATCGAGCCCATGATCAACCTGGGGCGCCCGCAGGTGAAGGTGCTTTCCGACGGCTGGACGGCCGTGACGCGCGACCGCTCCTTGTCCGCGCAATTCGAGCATACCGTTGGCGTCACAGAGACGGGGGTCGAGATCTTCACGCTTTCGCCCGCCGGTCTGCATTGTCCTCCTTTCGCCAATGCCACGTGAGGCGAAGGTGATGGATCGGACCAGAGCGGGTGAGAGCACCGATCGCGCCAAAGAAGCATCCACGTCGCATGCGGTGGAAGACATTGCCCCGCATTACGCCAATCACCGCGAGCGGTTGCGCAAGCGTTTCCGTGAAGCCGGGGATGTCGGGCTTGCAGACTACGAACTGCTGGAGCTCGTGCTCTTCCGCTCAATCCCGCGTCGGGATGTGAAGCCGATCGCAAAGCAGCTTCTCAGGCGCTTCGGCAGCTTCGCGGAGGTGCTGGCCGCGCCTCCACCCCGGCTCGTCGAGGTGAACGGCGTGGGTGAGAGCGTCGTGACCGACCTCAAGATCATCGAAGCCGCCGCACGCCGGCTCACCAAAGGCGAGATAGCCCAGCGTCCGGTATTGTCATCCTGGAGCGCGGTGCTCGACTATTGCCGCACGGCGATGGCGTTCGCCGACAAGGAACATTTTCGTATCCTGTTCCTCGATAGGCGGAACTCCCTGATCGCCGACGAACTGCAGCAATCGGGCACGGTCGATCACACGCCGGTCTATCCGCGCGAGGTGGTTAAACGCGCCATCGAACTCGCAGCGAGCGCGCTTATTCTGGTCCACAACCACCCCTCCGGGGATCCAACACCGTCGACCGCGGACATCCGCATGACGCAGGATATTATCGCCATTGCAAAATCTTTAGGCATCGAAGTCCACGATCACATCATTGTTGGCCGAAATGGCCACGCGAGCTTGCGGGGAATGGCCCTAATATGAGGCTGTTAACCATGAAAATGGATTGACCCCGCTCTCTCATTGATAAGAATTCGCAATCGGTTCGCAGAAGCAACGACTCGTCAATCCAATCTGTGAAATATGCACTGTGCTTTGTTAGACGCGGGCTAGCCTGTCATTTCGATTGCGAGGACCATCGCCGCTTTGCTGTTCTCCGGCTTCCGCATCGCCCGGCCTGCGGCCTTGATTGGTCGTCTTCTGTGGCCAATCGCGCTGATCGTTGTTGCGGTTATAGCGGGGATGCTGCTTGCCCTCGTCCATATGAGCAACAGTATCGATGAATGGTCGGCCGCCGAACATCGACACCGGCTCGCCGAGGTCTTGACGGCTCATAAGAAGAATGTCGAGCAGCGGCTCGATACGATATTGGCGACAGTTGATCTCAATTCATCCGAAGTATCACGCGCAGGTCTCCTCTCTGACGTGACAGGGGGTGAGAGATCCGCACAACCCGGCGTATTTGAGGCGCTGGTGATGACCGACGGTTCGCGGTCCATCCGTCCTGTTGCTGTCGCGGGCTCTGCCGCGCCTTCTGACAGCCGGGGCGGACATGAAAGCCTGAAAGCTCTGGTCAACTTCTTTCTCGCCAATCCGCCGACACCGGGCCAGGCGGTCGACCACTTCGTGTATCACGATGGCGCCGTGTATCTCCTCGTCGCCAAGGATGGACGTGAACCGGCCCTTGCGGCTGCCGGAGCAGCCGGCCAGACCGCGGTCATCATTTACCGCTATACAGTTCGTGACATCGAAGCGATCGGGCGAGCAGCAGGCAGCGCGCCGGTCACGCTGACCCGCCAGCCCCCGCCCGGGCATGAGGCTCTGCCCATCAAGGCATCCCTTGGCGACAGCATGTCCCTGGCCTGGCAGCCGCCATTGCCGAGCCGCACCGTCTGGCCAAGGCTTGCCCTCATCATGGCGGTGGCCAGCGTCGTCGCCCTCTTCGCGCTTGCCGCTGTCTGGCTCATCGCTCGGCGGATGGCCTATAACGAGATCCGCATGCAGGATCTGTCACGGCGCCTCGCTGGGCAGGACACCTTGTCTGGCTTGCCCAATCGTCTCTCCTTCAGCATGCGGCTCGAACAGGAACTGGCGCGGAGCCACCGCTCCGGGGAAGGCCTCGCCGTTCTGTTCCTTGACATCGATCGCTTCAAGGACGTCAACGACATCTATGGCCATGCGGTCGGCGACAATGTGATCCGCGTCATCGCCCAGCGGCTCTCGAATCTGCTGCGCGGCGCGGACACCCTGGCCAGGCTAGGTGGCGACGAATTCGCAATCATCCAGACCGGCGTCACCGCCCATCACGACGCGGAGGCGCTTTGCCGCCGTATCCTTGAGGCGGTCAATAAGTCCATCGAGATGGGCGATGCGCTCGTCTCCGTCGGCATGTCCATCGGCATCGTTCTCAGCCCGCAAAACAGCACGGATCGGGACACGCTTCTAAGGCTCGCCGATACCGCGCTCTACCAGGCCAAAAACAGTGGCCGTAATCGTTTCAGCTTCGTCGAGCGTCAGATGGACGAGGCGCTGCGCCTGCGCAAGGTCGTGGAGGACGACCTGCGTAAAGCGATCGAGAACGATGAGCTCGTTCTGCACTATCAACCCCAGGTCGAGATCAATAACTACGGGATCGTTGCTGTCGAGGCTCTCGTGCGCTGGCCGCATCGCGAGCACGGCCTGATCGCGCCGGAGAAATTCATCGCCATAGCCGAGGAGAGAGGCCTCATCATCGCTCTCGGCGAGTGGGTTCTTCGGCGCGCCTGCGCGGATGCGAAGCGGTGGCCGGGCGTTCGCATCGCAGTCAACGTGTCCGCGATACAATTCCGCCATCGCGATTTCGTCTCGAACGTCATGCGCATTATCACGGAGAGCGGCATCGATCCGACGCGCATCGAGCTGGAGCTTACGGAAGGCGTCGTGGTCGAGGACGCGGATGCGGCCGAAGAAGCTATGATCGAGCTGCGTGCCCATGGCGTGCGCCTGGCGCTCGACGATTTCGGTACGGGCTATTCAAGCTTGATCTATCTGCGGCGCTTCGCTTTCGACAAGATCAAGATCGATCGCTCGTTCCTCGAAGCTGCCGAGACGACTGGCGAGTCTGCCATTCTCATCCATTCGATTGTCCATCTCGGCCGAGCGCTCGGCCTGACGGTGACGGCGGAGGGCGTGGAGACCCAGGAGCAGCTGGAATTCCTCCGCGCGCTGGGCTGCCATGAATTGCAGGGCTACCTCTTCTCGAAGCCCGTGGCCGCGGAGGACATCGATGAACTCCTCGCGCACCCCGGCGCGCTTCAGGAGCATCAGCCGGCCCTGATCAAGAAGGTGGCACAAGGCTCTAAATCAGGGCCGTAACACCGCTGACGATGGCAACGACGAAGCCTAGGCTGAGGCTGAGTCCTATGGCACCCACTGCAGTGCCGCCGATCACCAGGAGACCGTCCCGTTCCACGAGGCCGAGCCCGACCAGGCAGGCCGCCAGCCCAAGTGGAATCTGGCCTATGATCGGCGCAGCGACGAGAAGCGCCAGCGATATGACGAGCACGACCGCGCCGACGAGGCGGATGCCGATGGGTGTGCCGAAAAAGGTGAGCCTGGGCCGGGACCAATGCTCCAGCTTGCGCATCGTCGGCAATGCCCGCCCTACAGCGCGCGCGAAATCTGCCCGCGCCATGGAGCGGCTGAGAACTCGCTTCGGTAGCCAGGGGCTGCTGCGTCCGACCACCATCTGGATGGCCACGAACAGCAGGAGGAAGCCGAAGAGCAGCGGGATCGGCGGAGGCATCGGCAGGCAGTTTGGCAGACCCAGCACGAGGATCAGCGCTGCGAACGCCTGCTGGCGCAGGGCATCCAGCAACTCGCCTATAGTGAGGCGTTCGTGGGGGCGTGCCGCCAGTTCGAGCAATATGGCTGATGTGCTGGTCGATGAAGACACTGAGAAGGGGCCACCAATGCGAACGCGGGAGACTTCCTAGCCTACGCGGAGCGTTTGGCCAAGTCGCATCTGCCGCACAAGTGGCGTCTGGCGTCCATGTGATAACCACCGCGAGCCGGCTTCTTCTCAACGCGTGAGGGCCCTTCCGCCCTTTCGCGATGGCGGAAATGCTCGGTCTCCCCCGATTCATGCATTTCCGCACCGCATTCACGGCAGCGTTCGCTCAGAGAGACGTCCGGCTCGCCACTAGCGTTCAGTGAAAAGTGAACTCTCCGTCGATCGTGCGAATCTCCGCCGGCTTCAGCAGGCGGGCATGGGCCACCGTGACGGAATGCAGCGGCCCGTCCAGTTTGCTACGCCAGAAATCAAGAAAATGCCGGAGCTCGGGGAAATGGGGAGCGAGATCATAGTGCTGCCAGATGAAAGTCTGCAGCAGGTCCTGATGATCCGGCATGCGGTAAAGGATGGTTGCCGTTGTCAGGCCGTATCCGGCCAACTGAAGCTCGAAGTCCCTCGTAGAGAAATGTCGTGCAGACATGCGCGTCAATCCACTCCTGACACGATGCCGGCTTAGCAAGCCGCCGGCATCGAACAGCCGGGGCGAACTGCCGCTGTTTCAGGCAGACCGCCCAAGCGCCTAGAGTATGGGCAAATGCGCGCCAAAGATCAAGTTTATATTTTTAAATCAACACCTTAGCAGCAGACTCGCAACACTGCTGACAAGTTGTACAGCCCTTCGGATTGAAGCTTGTCCAATGCCCAAAACGAACGAGCGCGGCCAAGGCCGCGCTCGTGGAAGCGTTCCGGGCATTGTCTGCCGAATGGATCCGGCGACGGGTGTCAGCGGATCTGGATCCGCGCGAGATTGATGAACTGGGTCTCGCCAGATGAGCCGTTGACGCCGTCGTTATCGGTCACGATGAAGGCATTGCCGTCAGAGTCGACCGCGAAGCTCTCCACCTTATCGAGCACGTAGCCTTTGGGGGCGGCGAGATCGGGCACGAGGTCGCGGACCTGCTTCTTGGTGACTGTGGGGACGGTGCTCGCACCTGGCGCGGCCGGGGTGAGGCCCTTCACCGAGAACGACTGCAGCGTCTTCAGGGCCTTGTCGCCAAGCCGGTTGTCGCGCTCCACGACCACGAAGGTATCGTCGCCGATCGCCGTGATCTCGGACAGTCCCACCCAGCCGTCATCAACGTTCGCGAGGGGGTAGTGCAGGACGCCCCAGGTCTTCGTTGCTGGCTTGTAGGACAGGATCTTGGCCTTGCCCTTAGGATCGTCCTTCCATTCGCGCTGAACTGCGATCCACACGGTCTCGTCGGTACCTTCGCCTGTCACGGCAACGCCCTCGAAACCGTAGCGGGTGGCATGCTTGGCCAGCTCTTCCGGCAGCGCAATCTCTTCCTCGACCGCGCCATTCGGCGCGATGCGCACGAGTTGGTTGACCGTCGGGTTGTCCTTCTTCTCGGGATTGCCTTCGGACACCAGCCAGAAGCCGCCGCCGCGACGGAAGGCGATGCCTTCGCCGTCATAGCTTGCCGCCTTGCCGTCGCGGGTTACGGGCGTCGCCTTGATGATACGCGCCGGCTTCGCCGTCGCATCGATCTCGAGAATACGCGTGTTGCCGTAGAAGCTGTCTGTGACGGTAAAGAGCCGGCCAGGGGTGACGCCGTCGGTGGTGAGGCCCGAGAGCGCCCCCCAGGGCAGCGGCAGGCCGTCGGCATCATTCACCGAGACGATCGTCGGATAGGTCGGCGTGCCTTCAGCGCGCTCGTAAAGCACCACATAGCTGCGCGGTCCGCCGTCCTTGACGTTGTCGGCCTCGTTGGCGGTGACGAAGAGGTTGCGGCCGGGAATGGCGAGCAGCCCTTCCGGCCCGACTCCCGACGGCAGCGTCTGCACATATTCCGGCGCCTGCCCCGGGCCCTTGTCACGGAACACGAAGACGACCGAACCGCGCTCCGAGGCGATGAAGATCAGCTTGTCGTTCCCGAACGTCGCGACCTCGCCGCCTTCCGGCTCCACGCCCTTGGCGCTGGCGCGCTTCTCCGGGAAATGGCCGAGACGCACCGCGATATGCTCAAGGAAGTTGCCGCTGTCATACTCCACGCGGCCGTCACGATTGAAGATCGTGAAGCCGCGCGAGCCGCCCTGGTAGTCGCCTTCATTGGAGGTGACGAAACGCTCGTCGTCGATCCAGTGGACCGTGTCGGGCTCGCGCTTGACGGCCTCGATGCGCCCGTTGAGCGCGATGACACCATCACGCTTGGCATCGACCTTGTCGAGCGTCACCGCACCCGCCGGGAAATGCTTCACGACCTTGCCCGAGGCGAGATCGACGATGGCGAGGTGATTGTTCTCCTGCAGCGAGACGACAGCCTCGTTGCGGCTGTTGATGTCGACGAACTCGGGCTCGGGATCCTCCGGCGCGACCTCGCTGAGGCCCGTGAGGTCCACCACCTTCTTGCCGGCGCAATCGACGCCATTGTTAGCAAGGGAAAAGACCGTGAGATTGCCGCCCGGCAGCTGCGGGATCTTGCCCTTGTCCTTGTCCTCATCACGCTCGTTCTCGATGACGACGGCGAGGAACTTCTTGTCCCGGCTGGCGGCAACCGAGTCCGGCTGGCCGCCTAGATCGCAGGTTGAATCGACAGCCTTCGTGGCGAGGTCGACGATGGCAAGCTCGCCAGCGGGCTTGGCCTTGTCCTTGGAGGTGACGACCGCGACGAGCGCCTTGCCGCCAACGATGGTGACCGAGGTCGGCTCGCCCTTGAGCGGCAGGAAGCCGGCCGCCTTCGGCGCGGCGGCCTCCGTGATGTCGATGAAGCCGATGCCTTCCTGGGGCGAGTCCGTATAGACGAGGAGGTTGCCGTCCTCGGACACGGTAACGATCTCGGCCACGGTTTCTTTGGCAGCGTCGCGATCCTTGGGCAGGTTGGCGACGACCGGGAAGCTCGCGATCCTGTTGAAAACAGGTTCGGCGGCTGCAGCCAGGCAGGTGCTGGCCAGGAGCACCGCCGCGAGGGCGGATGTGGATGTGATGCGACGCATGGCGTCCCCCAGGGCAATTGCGTGAGCGGCGTATGGCCGCGTTATGGACAGGCGCAATCGACTGGAGTTGCGTGACGGCTGGATGACAACGTTGCGCGATAGACCAATCAATCCAATGTTTGCCGGAACCGCGCGATCGCGACACCCATTGCGACGAACATGGCGACGGCCAGCGCCAGCGTGTCTCCCTGCAAGGTGGCGAGGTCACTCCCCTTGAGCATGATGCCGCGCGTGATCCTCAGGAAATGGGTCAGCGGCAGTGCCTCGCCGATCCATTGCGCCCAGCGCGGCATGCCAGCGAAAGGAAAGGCGAAGCCCGACAGGAGAATGTTGGGCAGAAAGAACATGAAGGCCATCTGGATAGCCTGCAGCTGGTTCTGCGCCACGGTGGAGAAGGTGTAGCCGATCGCGAGATTGGTTGCGATGAACAGCGTCGTCAGCGCCGCCAGCAACGTCAGGCTGCCGAGGATCGGCACGCCGAACAACAGCGCCCCGGCGCCGATGATGATCGCCCCCTGGATGAAACCGATGAGCACATAAGGCAGGATCTTGCCGAGCATGATCTCGACCGGACGGATCGGCATGGCCAGCAGCGATTCCATCGTGCCGCGCTCGCGCTCGCGTGTCACCGATAGCGCCGTGAAGATCAGCATCGTCATGGTGAGGATGATACCGAGCAGGCCCGGCACGATATTGAGCTGCGACACCGCGGCCGGATTGTAGCGGGCATGGGCGCGGATCTCGAACAGGGGACCGCTTTCGGCCTCGTCACGCGGCGGCAGGCCGCGTTCATGAACCAGAGCGCTCCCGACGATGCCGTTGAGGGCAGCGATGGCGCTGCCGGTCGCGACCGGATCGGTGGCATCGGCGGCGACGAGAAGAGCCGGCTTGTCGCCACGGCGTAGCGCGCGCTCGAAATCGGCCGGAAATTCGATGCCGAACTGCACCTCACCGGACGCAATCGCGAAATCGAAGTCCTTCTCGCTACGCACCTGCCTGATGATCTTGAAATAGGCGGTATTGCTGAAGGCGGCGAGGATCGCGCGGGTGGCATCGCTGTCGTCCTGGATGAGGACCGCCGTCGGCAGGTGGCGCGGGGTGGTGTTGATCGCGTAGCCGAACAGGACGAGCTGGACGAGCGGTATGAAGATCATCGTCGCGAAGGTGATGCGGTCCCGCGAAAGCTGCAGCCCCTCCTTGATCAGCATCGCCCAGACGCGCCGGAAGAAGCCGCCTCGCGGGGGGCGTTTGCCAGTATCCCGGGGGCGCGGTTGCCCGATCATTGGAAATTGTCCTTCGACCGGTTCATAAGGTCGATGAAGACATCCTCCAGGGTCGGCTGATCCTCGTGCCAGGTAAGACCCGGATCATTGCGATAGGGCACGATCGCGGCATCGAGCCTTGCCTTGTCACGTCCCGCGACATGCAGACTCGCGCCAAAGGGCGCGACCATGTCGACGCCCTCGCGGCTGTTGAGCTCTTCCGCCAGCCGCCACGTATCGCCGCCGGTCACTATCCATGTGGCAAGGCCGGAATGGCGGATGACGTCCTCCACCGGGCCGCGCGTCAGCAGTTCGCCATAGGCGATGTAGGCGATCTCATGGCAGCGCTCGGCCTCGTCCATGTAGTGGGTCGAGACGAGCACCGTCAGCCCATCGCTCGCAAGCTGATGGATCTGGCTCCAGAAATCGCGCCGCGCCTTGGGATCGACACCCGCGGTCGGCTCGTCGAGCAGCAGGAGTTGGGGTTCCGGCAGGATACAGGCGCCGAGCGCGAGCCGCTGCTTCCAACCGCCGGACAATGTGCCGGCCAACTGATGGCCGCGCCCCTCCAGCCCAAGTCTCACGAGTGCCGCTTGTGCCGCCTCACGTGGGTTGGCGAGCCCGTAGAGCCGGCCGACGAATTCGAGATTCTCCCGGACGGACAGATCCTCATAGAGGCTGAAGCGCTGGGTCATGTAGCCGACGTGCCGCTTGATCTCGGCCGCTTCCGTCAGGATGTCGTAGCCGAGGCAGGTGCCGGAGCCGGCATCAGGCGTCAGAAGCCCGCAGAGCATGCGGATGGTCGTCGTCTTGCCGGAGCCGTTTGGCCCGAGAAAGCCGTAGATCTGCCCGCGATAGACCCGCATGGACAAATCCCGGACCACCACGCGCTCACCGAATTTCTTCGTGAGGCCCTGCACGTCGATGGCAACGGCACGGCCGTTGCCGCGGTCTTCGTCAGCGCCATGCACCGGGCCATCGACGGCGCTCATACCGGCACTCATGGCGCCGCCCCGTCGCGCAGCATCACCGTGACGGGTTGGCCGACACGGAACTTGGCCGGATCGGAGGGCCTGGCCTCCACCATGAACACGAGCTTCGTGCGCTCCTCCTGCGAATAGATCACCGGTGGGGTGTATTCAGCCTGTCGCGACAGGAAGGAGACCTGCGCGGTGAGATTGTCAGCGCAACCATCACAGCTTACGGCTACGGTCTGGCCGACGTCGAGGCGCGGCAGTAGCGCCTGGGGCACGAAGAAGCGGATCTTCAGATTGGCCGGCGGCAGCAGCGCGACCACCGGCCGGCCGGCCGGCACCATCTCGCCCGTGCGGTAGTAGACCTGCTGGACGCTGCCCGCCGCCGGTGCGTTGACCTGCCGCCGGGTCAGGCGCTCCTCGGCGGCCGCCAAGGAGGCTTCCGCAGCGCCGACCGCATGACGCGCGGCCTCGATGTCCTCGTCGCGCGCGCCAAGCTCGGCCACATTGATCTGACGCTGGGTCTCCAGGAGCTGCGCCGCGTTCTGGTCGCGCAGCGCGGTTGCGTTATCGAGCGCGGCGCGGCTCGTATTGCCGGTGGCGAACAGCCTCTGCTGGCGATCAAGGTCCGACTGCGCGAGCTGGAGGGCCGCACGTACGCGCGCCTCGCTCGCACGCAGAATGGCGATTTCCTCCGGTCTTTGCTGAGCCTCGATCAGGCGCGCCAGCCTTGCGCGCGCTTCAAGAAGCGACGCCTTGGCCTGGTCGCGCGCAGCGACCTGCAGGGGATCATCAACCGCAAAGAGCGGAGCGTCCTTGGCCACGGTCGTCCCCTCGTCGACCGAAAGCGTGACAAGCCGACCGGCCTCATCCGGGCCAATGAACAGGAGATCCGCTTCCACGTAGCCCTGGAAACCCGGCGGACCGCCCTGCTGGCAAGCCGAGAGACTGAGGGACGCGACAAGGCTGAGCGCGACGCCGCAGCCGGCCAACGTTCTGCGCGCTCCCGCCGCGAAGGATCTCACGCTGTCTCGCATCCGAGGCCTCGCATCATCATGTTGATATAACTGTCGAGAAATGCATCGGTATCGAGCGGCTCGAAAGTGTCGAAAAGCGCTTGCCAGATCACCGACACCAGAAGTGGCGCCACAACGATCTGCGGGAAGCGTTGCAGGCTGTCAGGGGTGATTTCGCCTCGCTCCACCCCGCGCGCCGCCACGGCCCGTATCAACGCCATGCCTCGGCTGACCACCTCTTGCCAGTAAAACTCGGCAAGCCAGGGAAACCGGGGCGCCTCGCTGATGACCAGCCGCAGGATGTCGGCGCGCTGGGTCCCGAGGAGCTCGCGCTGCATGACGGTGGCCAATGCCTGCAGCAGCTCGCGCGTGCTGCCCTCGAAGGAGGCCGCCAGCGTCGCGCCGCCGGCGATGACAGGGCCGATCTCTTCGTGAATGAGACTGCGGAACAGCGCTTCCTTATCAGCGAAATGGACGTAGATCGTGCCCTTGGCCACTCCTGCCCGTGCCGCCACATGGTCCATGCGCGTGGCCACGTAGCCCTCGGCCAGGAATACGTCCAAGGCTGCCTCAAGAATTTTCTTGCGGCGCGCACCGGCGCTCACGCGACGGCCGCGCCTACCCTCTTTGCCGTTGCCCTGTTGCGCCATCGCGTGCATCCATTTATGACTGACTAGTCAGTCAATATAAACGCACGCCGGTCCTGATTCCAGAGCGACAGACTGTGCTTGGAGCTATAGGGGGAGCGATGTGGCAAGGCTGGCGCGCAGATAGCCGATGGCTACCTGCGGAATCCGGGCGACCGTCATGGAGGAATGCGGGCTGCAGTGCTGGTCAGAGGCGCGGGGCGGCGACGATCGGGCGCCGAGCTGCGATCAGGGCCGGAATGGCGGCCAACGCGGCACCACCAAACGTAAGCGCAGCGAGGAACGGTGCATCGGCCATCTTCAGGCTGACAGGCAGAACAAGCGCGGTGGACAGGGTGAAGAAATCACCGAGCAGCAAGGCGGCGACATAACCAAACACCACACCCAGAAACAAGCCGAACGCCACGATCGTGAAGAGCTGCGTCCATACCAAGCGGAAGATCGAGGCGCGCGAGACCCCGAGGACGCGATAGGCGGAAATCTGTCCGCGGCGATGCTCGAGATGGCTGACCGCGACGAGCACGATAGCCACAGCGACACATGCGAGTCCGCCAAGAGCGATGATGTTCAGGGCCGACTGAAGATTGGCGAATGTACCGCGCAGCGCCTCGAGCTCATCCTTCGGGACGATCGCCATCGCCAGATCGTTGGTGTAACCCTCCTTGAGGCGGTGAATGTCGGCAGGTGACTTGGCCCGCACGGCAATGGCGCCGACATCCCTCAGGGGACGCGTCCACGACTGCAGGGACGTCGGAGGTGCCAACGCGCCCACACGAGCACCGCCCTCCCCGGCCGTCGTCATCACCAGACGCGGCGGAGCCTCGCCGATGATGTCCTCATCCGGAGACCATGGGGGAGCGTCCCGCTTCTGCCAAAAACTTTCGAGTGGTACCAGGATGGCGCGATCCCAGGGCGTGCCGGTCCAATTCAGCCGCCCCACGATGGTATAGCTGTTCAACCCTCTAACCCCCGGCCCACGGCGCCGGTCATCCGGAGAGAGGGTCACGAGCTCATTAGGCCCCACAGGAGACCGTGCGCCGACAACCGCCTCGCCCGGCGCCATGAACATCCGACCGGCCGCCAACTGGACCCGGCCGCCATCCGTCGCGAAGGCCGCCGTCGTTCCGATGATCGGCATGCCGCGGAAGCGTTCGCCGAAGATGAGCGGCGCGACGGCCGTCGCGCGCTTGTCGGCAAGAAGCTGCTCTACGACTTGCGGATGCATGCCAATCAGCGGCTCACGGCGCAGGAGAAGGCTTGACAAGGTCAAGTCGACCTCGCTTCCGGGTGCCCCGACGACGACGTCAAAGCGTTCTGCTGCGTGGTTTGCTGCCTGGACCAGGGCACGCTCCCCAATGCGCAAGGCAAGAACCAGGGCTGCGGCCACAGCGATCAGTGACACCAGGATGATCGTGGCGAGCCACATGCGGCGAAGATCGGCCGCGATCAGCTTGACAGCTATCACGATGCGATCTCCACGCAGCCCTCAGATAGAATACGACCCGCGCGCAGCGGAACCACATGATCAACACGGCTGATCAACCGCTCGTCATCGGTAAAGGCGACAAGCGTGACGCGTTCCTGACGAGCGAGCGCTAGAAGACTGTCGCCGATCGCTTCCGCGGCATGCTGCGGCAGGTCCCCCGTCGGATCGTCCACGAGGAGAATCTCGGGACGCTTGAGCAGCATCCGCGCGAGCGCCACTCGCCGCCGCTCGTCCCGGGCGAGACCATCGACCAGCCTGCCGGGCTCCAGGAGACCAACTTGCCCCATCAGCTTGACGGCTCGCGCGCGCCGGTCCTTAGCGCCGCGCCAGAATCCGAAGCCGGAGTTGCGGCCAAGGTCAGTCGGCAGCAACACATTGTCCATGATGCTGAGACCGGGAAAAAGATGCGTTTCACGGGACATGAGCCCCATATGACGCGCCCGCCAGAGGTCGCGCTTGGGCGCGGAAAGCGCCGCGATATCCACCCCGTTCCACACCACCCGACCGGTCGTCGGCTTCTCCAATCCCGCGAGAATGTTGTGGAGCGCTCGCTTGCCGATGTCAGCGCGGCCGGTCACAGCCGCCATGACCCCACGCCCGATCCCCAGTCGGGGGACAGAGAGTTCACAGTTCCCACGGTCGCGATAGGAAACCGTGACGTCGGCGAGCTCTAATGCCTGCATGGCCAGATACTTCAGTGGGCGGCGACGGGCGAACGAGCTCGCCCTGCCTGCCCATTTCTATGGCATGAATGGCCACCTCTCGTCGAGATAGATCACAATTGCGTCATGTGCCATTTTTCGAGGTGGACGCGCCTGTCTCAGCGAGTCCGGGGAAAATTCTGCTGGATAGCAGCAAGCGCCTCCGGGGTATCGACATCGCCGACGATCGCGGGATCATCCACGGCGATCTGGAGCACGTTCTCGCGTGCGAGGAGCCGCCGAGCACCCTCATCACCGGTAAGCCTCATCACCGGCGGAAACAGCCCGCGCGACAAAAGCACCGGGTTGCCCCACTTCCCGCCAAGGGTCGGCACGACCGCCGCATAAGAAGACGCAGTGTCCAGGGAATGGATGAAGGCGTCGATCAAACTGTCGAGCAGCGATGACGGGACGACCGGCATGTCACCGAGCACGATCAGCGCACCATCGACGTTGTCCGGAAGAGCTGCGATCCCCGCTTGGAGGGAGGAAGCGAGACCGGTTGCATAGGCCGCGTTGTACACCGGCGAAACCGGCAGACCCGCCAAGACACCGGTCATAGTTTCCGCCTCATGTCCCGTGACCACGACTATAGGGCGCGCCTTCGAGCCGAGCGCCGCCAGCACGGCGTGGAGGACCAGCGGTTTGCCGGCAAGCGGGATCGTAAGCTTGTTGACTGGTCCCATTCGCGTCGAGCGACCCGCGGCAAGGACAATCGCAGCGACCCCGCTCATCCGCCCTCCCCATGGCCATCATGACCATTGGCGTCCAACTCGGGTTCCCCACCCTCTCTCGGCTGCGGGCGCGACCGGATTTCCATGAGCAGCCCGCCTACCCCGAGCCGGGTGATGTCGGCGCGGGTCACGGCGAGGCCGGCGAGCAGCCGATGCAGCACCCAGTCGAAGCCGTTCTCCTTAGGCGAGCGCGCGCATCCTGGGGCACCGAGCACGGGCCGGCCGGCCCGTTCGCCCAGAAGCAGCAGGTTGCCGGGATCAACCGGCATGCCGAGATGGCGGATTTCACCGCCAACGGCCTCGAGCGCCGCCGGCACCACATCCCGGCGGTCTGCCACCGCCGAGGCGCCGAAGATGACGAGAAGGTCGGCTCCCGCGCTGTCGATCGCGGCAATGGCCGCGGCCAGGGCCTCGGTTGAATGGTCCACCCTCACGTCCGCGACCACTGTCGCGCCCGCTGGCGCGAGGCGCTGACGCAAGACTTTCAACGTCTTGTTGATGGTGCTTTCCTTGAGGGAAGGAAGGCGCGTCGAGATAACCGCCACACGCCGCGCGCGGTAGGGAGCGACGCGCACGAGGGCCGTTCCCTGGGTGGCTAACTCCAGCGTTCGGGTGAGGATCGCGCCGGCGACGGCATAAGGAATGATCTTGACCGTGCCGACCATGTCGCCGGCAGCCACGGGCCTGTAGGCGGGCAGTGTGGCCATTGTCACCGTTTCATCCACGGCGTTGACGGCATCGATCCCGGGGCTGTCGACGACAAGCACGCCGGATAGTGTCGCATAAAGATTGGAGCGCCCCGTGAACGGCGCCTCCACCCTGACCCCCGGCCCCGCCACCGCCTTCGCGAGGGCCGCCGCTGCCTCGTCTTCGGGCACATCATCCCGCTCCAGACGTGCAGCGGTGAGGGAGGCAATACCCGCCGCCTGCAGATCGGTGATGTCGGCAGCAGCGAGGCGATGGCCTTTCTTGATGACCCGCGCTGGCAGCCGAAGGGAATGCGCAACGATGGCGCCTTCCGCCTCCTGAACGCTCACCGGTCCGAATTTCACGACGCCCGCTCCCGCGGGGCATCGAGCCGCAGCGCGGCCACGACCTCGCCCAGAATGGCGAGCGCGATCTCGGCCGGGCTGACAGCGCCGATCGGCAATCCGATGGGCGCCTTGATGCGCGCGACATCCGCGTCGGAAAGGCCCTGCGCCTTCAAGCGGTCGAGCCGCTTGGCGTGGGTCTTGCGCGATCCGAGCGCACCCACATAAAAGGCGTCGCTTCTCAATGCCGCCACAAGTGCGGGATCATCAATCTTGGGGTCATGGGTCAACGCGGCGAAGGCCGTATACCGATCGAAGGGCATGTCCTTGAGCGCCTCTTCCGGCCATTCGGCCAAAAGCCGAACGTCGGGAAAGCGCTCCGGAGAGGCAAAGGCCGTGCGCGGATCAATGACGGTGACGTCTAGATCAAGGAGCCGCGCCATGGGCACCAGCGCCTGGCTGATATGCACCGCTCCCGTCACGACGAGCCTGACAGGGGGCACCTGTACGGTGAGGAAATAACCGCCGCTTTCCGTCTCAATCACACCGCTCTTGCCAAGCCGAAGTCGCTCGATGATGGCCTCCGCAAGGGGATCGCTCGCGGCCTCCACCGCCTTCACAAGCCGCTGTTCGCCAGCAGCGAAAGGCGTCACCAGGACGGCCGCCCTCCGCGCAGCCCGCTCAGCATTCAGGGCAGCGAGTTGTTCAAGCTTCATGGCGTGCCCCCTAAGGCGCTCAGATCAACGGTTCGACGAAGACACGGATTCGACCGCCGCAGGAAAGCCCTGCGCGCCAGGCGGTCTCGTCGGCGACGCCAAATTCCAACATGCGGGGCGTTGCCTCGGCGATGACATCGAGCGCCTGGGTGATGACCTCGCCCTCCACGCAGCCACCGGATACCGAGCCGAGAAAATTACCCTCCCCGTCTATGACGAGATGACTGCCGACCGGTCGGGGCGCGGAGCCCCAGGTCTCGACCACCGTGGCGATCGCCACCTCGCGGCCAGCGCGCTTCCAGGCCTCCGCCTCGTTCAGGATCTGATCATCGGTCGCGAGCATCGGCGGTTTCCCATTGTTGTAAGCAAGGCTAATGCCTGCTTCGATATATCGTAGCTCACGCGGCGGGCAGCAACCATCGGCGCGGGTCCGCCCCGCCCGTCTGCGCCGACAGCGCCTCGACCAACGCCTCCATGGCGTTCAGGTTATGCATGGTCCTGAACTCGTCGACATGCGGCAGCATGGCGCGTATTCCCCCCGCCTTAGCCTGAAAGCCATCATAGCGCAGGAGCGGATTGAGCCAGATGAGCCGTCGACAGGAGCGATGCAGACGGTCCATCGCGGCCCCGAGCTCGTGTGTGACCTCCCGCTCCAGGCCATCGGTGAACATCAACACGATCGCGCCCTGGGCCAGCACACGTCGCGACCACTGGCGATTGAACTGAGCGAGGGAGGCGGCGACCCGGGTGCCGCCTTCCCAATCTTTGACCAGCAGCGAGGCGCTGGCGAGCGCCTCATCGGGATCACGCCGCGCGAGCGCCCGCGTGATGTTGGTGAGGCGTGTGCCGAAAACGAAGCTCGCCACGGGCCGTCGCCCGGAAAGCGCGTGCAGGAAATGCAGGAAGAGACGGCTGTAGTCCGCCATCGAACCCGATATATCCACCAGCGCGACGATTGGCGGATGGCGTTCATCGCGCCGCCGCCATGCGAGATCGACAAAATGCCCGCCGGTCGCCAGCGCGCGGCGAAAACTGGCGCGGGCATCGATGCGCCGGCCACGATGGTCCGCGCGCCAGCGGCGGGTCTCGACTTTGTCCCGAGGGAGAACGAGCCGCGCGATGAGTTGCTTGGCCTGCGCGACCTCCGCGGCCGACATCTGAGCGAAATCGCGGCTCGCCAACCGCTCACGATCCGACATCGTGAACTGGGCCGACAACTCGAGCTCACGCTTTGGCGGCGGAGGCTCGCGCTTGGCCGAAGGAAAGGCGCTCGCCACACGCTCCGCGCCGGGCTTAGGCTTATCCTCCGACTTCTGTTCGCCCGGCGCGATCGGAGACAGAGCAGCAATCAGCTTTTCGACGAGCGCGCGTCGACGCCAGAACAGGCGGAACGCCTGGTCGAAAATCACCGTCTGCTCGTGCTTTTTCACGAAAATGGCGTGCAGCGTCCAGTAGAAGTCCGCGCGCGTGCCGACATGAGCTGCCTCGACCGCGCCGATCGCGTCGATCACAGCTCCTGGCCCGACCGGCAACCCCGCCGTGCGCAGCGCCCGCGCAAAATAGGCGATGTTATCGGCGAGATGGCCAGCAGCCTCTCCTTGCCGCGCCACCTGTCCTCCGTTGTCCCGAGCCTCGCTCACGCCGCCTTCAGCTCGGCCTGCACGGCGTCAAGCATCGCCTTCACGGCCGAGCCTTGCATTTTCTGGATGTCGTCCTGGTACTTCAGGAGCACGCCCAGCGTGTCCGACACCACAGCCGGATCGAGTGCAACGGCGTCGAGCTCGACCAGCGCCGACGCCCAGTCAAGCGTCTCGGCGACGCCCGGCGCCTTGAAGAGCTCCTCCTTGCGAATAGCTTGGACGAAGGCGACGATTTCCCGCGTGAGCTCGGCCGGAGCCTGCGGGAGACGGGCGCGGACGATGGCAAGCTCCCGTTCCGCGTCGGGATAATCGACCCAGTGATAGAGGCAACGACGCTTCAGGGCGTCATGCACCTCACGCGTGCGATTGGATGTGATCAGGACGATGGGTGGATTGTCGGCCCGGATCGTGCCGAATTCCGGCACCGTAACCTGGAAGTCAGATAAGACCTCCAGCAGGAAAGCTTCAAAGGCCTCGTCCGTGCGGTCCAGCTCGTCGATCAGAAGCACGGGCGGTCCCACGGTGTCAGGTTCCAACGCCTGCAGAAGTGGCCGCTTCAGGAGATAACGTTCGGAGAACACGTCCGCCTCAAGCCGCTCCCGATCCGTTTCGCCCGCCGCTTCGCCCAGACGGATCGCCATCATTTGCGCCGCATAGTTCCACTCATAAACCGCCGAAGCGACATCGAGCCCCTCGTAGCATTGGAGGCGGATGAGGCGGCGGCCAAGCGCCCCCGCCAGAACCTTCGCAATCTCGGTCTTGCCAACGCCCGCCTCGCCTTCAAGGAACAGCGGGCGGCCCATTCGGAGGGAAAGAAACAACACCGTCGCGAGCGGCCGGTCCGCCACATAGCCGGCGTTGCCGAGAAGCGTGAGTGTCTCATCGATGGAAGACGGCAGGGATGTCATGCAGTTACTCCAGCCGGAGCTTTCCGAGGCCCGGCTGCCTAGCCGTCTCAGGTCAAGGTGGCGCCGTCAAGACGGCGCGCCGCCGCCTTGGCCACCGCGCGCCGCGCCATCACCGCTACCAGCTGGGCGCGATAGGCCGGATCGGCGTGGATGTCGCCGATGAGGCCGTCCGGGGAGACTTTCAAGCCGTCGATCGACTTCGGCGAGAAACGCACCTTCAACGCGGCCTCGAACTCCGGCAGTCGGAAGACGCCGTTTTCACCCGCGCCCGTGACGGCGACGCGAATGTCGCTCCCACGCTTGGCCACGAAGACGCCGGCGAGCGCATAACGGGACGCCGGGTTGCGGAATTTCTCATAGGCAGCGCGACTCACCACCGGAAAAATCACCTTCGTGATGATCTCGCCGTCGTCGAGCGCCGTCTCGAAAAGGCCCGTGAAGAATTCATCCGCCGTCAGCTTGCGTTTCGTCGTCACAATGGTCGCGCCCAGTGCGAGGCAGGCCGCCGGATAATCCGCCGCGGGATCGTTGTTCGCGATGGAACCGCCGATGGTGCCGCGGTGGCGAACTTGCGGATCACCGATGAGGTGGGCGAGTTCGGCGAGCGCCGGCAGCGCCTGTTGGAGCTCCGGCGACTGCTCGACGGCGGCATGGCGTGTCATAGCGCCGATCACGACCGTTCGCCCGCGCAGTTCGATGCCTGAAAGTTCCGTGACCTTGTTGAGATCGATGAGCGCCGCGGGCGAGGCTAGCCGCTGCTTCATCGTAGGAAGCAACGTGTGCCCCCCGGCGAGGAACTTCGCGTCCTCTACCCTGGCGGCGAGATTGACGGCTTTACGCAGGCTGTCGGGGCGATGATAGTCAAAGGCGTACATGTCTGTCTCTCCCACGGGGGAAACGGGTGCGAAGCTCGCATTGACGTCGGGCTGCCGATCCTTATTCCGCCGCCATGCGCGTCGGCGTGCGCTGCAACGCCCGCCATATCTCCTGTGACGTTGCTGGCATGGCGACGTGCTCGTGACCGAGCGCGTCCGTGATGGCGTTGATCACCGCAGGCGGCGCGGCGATGGCGCCGGCTTCGCCGCACCCCTTGATTCCGAGCGGGTTGGAGGGACAGGGCGTGACGGTCATGCCCACCGTATAGGAAGGCAGATCATCGGCACGGGGCATCGTGTAGTCCATGAAGCTGGCGGTGATCAGCTGCCCCTGTTCATCGTAACGTGCACCTTCGAACAGCGCCTGGCCGACTCCCTGGGCAATGCCGCCATGGACCTGCCCTTCGACGATCATCGGGTTGATGACCGTGCCGAAGTCGTCCACCGCCGTCCAGCGGTCGATCCGCACGACCCCGGTATCCGGGTCGATCTCCAGCTCGCAGATGTGGACGCCCGCCGGGAAGGTGAAATTGGTCGGGTCGTAGAAGGCGCCCTCCTTCAGGCCCGGCTCCAGCTCCTGGCCTGAGAACTTATGCGCGATATAAGCCTGCAAGGCGACCTCCCCGAAGGCCAGTCCCTTGTCCGTGCCGGCCACGGTGAAACGGCCGTCCTTGAACTCGATGTCGCTCTCGGATGCCTCGAGCACATAGGCTGCCACCTTGCGCCCCTTGGCAATCACCTTGTCGAGCGCCTTGACGATCGCGGACATGCCGACCGCGCCGGAGCGCGAGCCATAGGTGCCCATCCCGAACTGGACCTTGTCGGTATCACCGTGGATCACGCTCACCTGGTCGATGCCAATGCCGAGGCGGTCCGAGACCAATTGCGCAAAGGTCGTCTCATGTCCCTGGCCGTGGCTGTGAGATCCGGTGAGCACTTCGACGGATCCCGTTGGATTGACTCGCACTTCCGCCGATTCCCACAGGCCGACACCGGCGCCCAGGGAACCGACCGCCTGTGAGGGAGCAATGCCGCAGGCCTCGATGTAGGCCGAGAAGCCAAGCCCCCGCAGCTTGCCCGCCTTGGCACTCTCCCGCTTGCGGCGTCCGAAGCCCTTGTAATCCGCGAGTTCCAGAGCCTTGTCCATCGCTGCCGGATAGTTGCCGACATCGTAGGTCATGATCACCGGCGTCTGATGCGGGAAATTCGCGACGAAGTTTTTCTTACGGAAGGACACCGGGTCCGAGCCGATCTCGCGCGCCGCGACCTCGACCAGCCGCTCGACCACGAAGGTCGCCTCCGGCCGTCCCGCGCCGCGATACGCATCGACAGGCGCCGTATTGGTGTAGACCCCATCCACCTCGGCATAGATCGCGGGAATGTCGTACTGGCCAGAGAGCAGCGGCGCGTAGAGATAGGTTGGCACCGACGACGAGAAGGTCGACAGATAGGCGCCGAGATTGGCGATGGTATGCACGCGCAGGCCGAGGATCTTGCCCTTGGCGTCAAGGGCGAGTTCGGCGCGGGTCACATGGTCGCGCCCATGAGCGTCCGCGAGAAAAGCCTCCGTGCGGTCCGCGGTCCATTTCACGGGCCGTCCGACACGCTTGGCGGCCCAGACGCAGACCGTTTCCTCCGCATAGATAAAGATCTTCGAGCCGAAGCCGCCGCCCACGTCGGGCGCGATGACCCTGAGCTTGTTTTCCGGCGCGATGCCGATGAAGGCGGACAGCACGAGCCGGGCCACATGCGGGTTCTGGCTCGTCGTATAGAGCGTGAAGGTGCCCGTGCCGGCATCATAGTCACCAACGGCCGCGCGGGGCTCGATGGCGTTGGGCACAAGACGGTTATTGGTGAAATCGAGCCGCGTGACATGGGCCGCCTTCGCGAACGCGGCCTCAGTCGCGGCCTTGTCGCCAAGCGGCCAGGAGAACACCGTATTATCGGGCGCGACATCGTGGAGAGCCGCGGCGCCGTTGGCCTTGGCGGGATCGACGACCGCCGGCAGTTCCCTGTAGTCCACCACTACGGCCTCCGCCGCATCGCGGGCCTGGAGGGCTGTTTCGGCGATCACCACGGCGACATGGTCGCCGACATACCGCACCTTGCCAAGCGCCAGGGCAGGATGGGCTCCAGCCTTCATCGGGCTGCCATCCTTCGAATGGATCATCCAGCCGCAGATGAGCCCGCCGATCTTGTCCGCCGCGAGGTCGGCGCCCGTCAGCACCGCAACGACGCCCGGCATCGCGAGCGCCTGGGAACTGTTGATGCTGCGGATCTCGGCATGGGCATGCGGAGAACGCACGAAGACGGCGTAAACCTGTCCCGCCCGGTTGATGTCGTCCGTATACTGCCCCTTCCCGGTGATGAAACGCTGGTCCTCCTTGCGGCGCACCGCAGCGCCTATACCTGTGGCGTTCATCTCAGCCTCCCGCGCCTGCCGGCGTCTTCTCCCGGATATAGTCCTGCCGATTCTGGTTATTTGCCGTCGGCCCGGCCATTTCGGCGTGGTCGCTATTCAGCGGCGTGCTTCATCGGCGCGGAAGCGCCCATGGCCTCGGCACCGGCCGCGATCGCCTTGACGATGTTGTGGTACCCCGTGCAGCGGCAGATATTACCCTCGAGCTCCTCGCGGATGGTGTGCTCGTCCAGATGATGGCCGCAGCGCTCAACGATATCGACCGCAGACATGATCATGCCGGGCGTGCAGAAGCCGCACTGCAGGCCATGGTGCTCGCGAAAAGCTTCCTGCATCGGGTGCAGCGCGCCATCCGACGCAAGGCCTTCGATGGTTCGCACGGATGCGCCGTCACACGACAATGCAAGCGTGGTGCAGCTTTTGACCGCCTGCCCGTCGAGATGCACGACACAAGCCCCGCATTGGCTGGTATCGCAGCCGACATGCGTACCCGTGAGCCGCAAGTGCTCGCGGAGAAACTGGACGAGAAGGGTACGAGGCTCAATATCGGCGGATACGGATTTGCCGTTCACCGTCATCGACACGGAGGTCATGGTGGGCTCCCTTGGTGGCTGAATGGGGCACTTGAACAAAGCCCTTCTGCGCTATTGGGCGGGGCGCCGTGCAATGCCCCTGCATGTGGCCACGAAGGACCGTGAACAGTCTAGAATCATAAAAATGTAGGTCAAGGCCGCTTCGCGGGGCGGCCGTCACGAGATCGAGCCCCTAAAGTGGCCGTTTCAGGCGATTTTCTTCGATAATCGGAATGGCTACGACTAAGGTCGTAGCTGCGATCGCGTCACGATGGCGTCGAGTTTGGCGAAGAAGGCGGGACAATCGATGCTGAAGCTCTGCATCGCGCCTTCCGCTGAGGCCAGGAAGAAGTCATAGTCGAGATCATGCTCGGCTGCCCAATGCAGCCCGGTGGTCTTCCGGAAGGTCGATGGGAAGATCTCGACGAGATGTGCGCCCGGCTGCATCCACGCCACGTTCGCCAGGCCCGCCCCATGCACACCGACCAGTACCGACGCCTGGGTGAACGTGGCTATTTGCTGGGGATGGTTGCCCCACCCTGCCTCGAACACTGAAAATCCGCGGGCGACGAGCCCGTGGCGAAGCTCATCCTCATTCAGCAACCGCCGCAGCCGCGACTGACCCCGCGAGAAATAGACGAGCGGCGATGCCGGGACCGAAACCGGTCCATAGGCCGCCTCGAAGATGGAACGCAGGTAAGGCAAAGATTCGCGGAGCCCATAGGCGCGCTCGACATTGCGGCACAGCGAACGGGTGAGCAGGAGCTCGGGGACCACCGCATGCTCGAAAGGCGTCAGTTCCATCACCTCGACGGAATGGCCAAGCTTCCTGAGACCGCTCACGAAAGCATTGATGAGCGGAATGCGATGGGCTTTTGTGATGATGGTGAGCTTCCGACCTTCGCCCGCCCCGAGCCGCAATGCGTGAGCGATCGGCATCAGCACATCGAGTAAGAGATGCCCATAGTGGGGATAGGGCGGCAACACGATGCCCAGCCCCTCGACAAGGCGGCGCTTGAGCAGGATGGGCGCGGGATAGGCGAAGTTCCAGTTGGCGAGACGGCTCTCGTCCAGCGCGAGCTGGGCCAGGCTTTCGGCATCCACTGGCGTCAGGGTGTGGCCGGGAACGATCGCATCCCGCAGGATGCCGACGAAGCGGCGGATGATCGTCTCATCCGCCTCCGAAAAGCTCGGTAGCTTCACATCCCAGTTGTCAACTGCGAGTTCCGGCAGCACCTCCGCATAGAGCGCGCTCGCCAGTCGCATCTTGTACCGGTCGTTCTGGAAGACTTGGACGAAACGGTCGGGATAGGGGCGGATATCCGGGAAGAAGCCGAGATGCAGCGGCGAGCGGCGACCAACCCGCGACAGACGCTCGAACAGCGCAAAGGCTTTCGGCTTCAGATCCATGGCTAGGGCGAGGCGGGAACGGCGACGCCCCATCGAGCAGGCTCCTGATCTTTGTTCGTCGTGCAGCCTCGCCGCTGCCGGCGCGCGGGCGTCCTTATAGGAAAGCGCGAGACAACCAGCAAGACATGCGCATCAGGGTCCTACCCGCTTGATGCCACGTTGACCGCAGCCCTCGGCATTGCCATAGCTGCCTGCGGTTGAGCGACGGTTGGCCACAGTCCCGTCGTCCAGGTCACGAATCCGAGGAGTCCATGCCCGCACCATCGGCCGCCGAATGGCTCACCAAGGCTCAGTGGCTCACCCGGAGCGATGTCCTCAGTCGCGATCGCTTCGCATCGGTCCTTGTCTATGCGACCGTTGTTGCCATTACACTCGTACCGCTTCATCTTTTCTGGCTTGCGGTCTTCATTGGTCTGATCGCGGCAGGGATCGTGATTCTCGCCACCGACGGTAGCATGCAGCGGATGTTGCTCACCGATCCTCGGCCGAGGTTCGCGGCGCTCCTCATCCTCGCCATCGTCGCCTGGGAGGTGGTGGGCGTGCTGTTCCGCGGCACCGGCGGATCAGGCAAGGCTTGGCAGGCTGCCGGAAACGCGCTTGCCATTCTTACATTCGGGGTGGTGGTCCTGACAGCCCTGCGCCGAGACCCGGACTTTCCCCGGCAGCTGCTCCTCGTTTCCGCCTTTGTGCTGGCGGCAGCGACTGTCATCGCCATTCTGGGCCAAGTCGTGATCGGATGGCCGACTTTCGTGCGCCTCCATCTTTATGGCCGTGCGAATGGCGCGATCTTCAGCGCTGGCGCCCTCATCTTCGGCGTCGCAACGGCTCTCACGGCAGCACTGGCCGAGCGTGGACGACTGCGGCTCGCCCTGCTCGCGGCAGCGGTGATCAGCGCCGTCGGCTTCGTCCTCACCTTCAGCCGAGGCCCCATCGTCGCAGCGTTCCTGGCGGCCATCGTCCTTGCCATCGCCCTGCATCTGCCGGCGGGCCGCAGGGGCCGGCTCATCGCTGCAGTTGCAATTTTCACGGCGGTGGCAGCCCCTGCCCTCCTCGTCCTCAACGAAGCAGCGCTGCAAGATCTCGCCTGCAGCCAGGGTGGCGACATTTGCCGGAAATCCTATCGCATGGATATTTGGAGCCTCGCGGCTCAATCCATCGCGGCGCATCCGTGGCTCGGCGCGGGCCCGACAGCCGAGATTGAGAATCCCTTCGGTCGTCATCCCCATAGCGGCTACCTCGGGCCGGCCTTCTATTTCGGCATTCCGGCGGCGCTCGCGTTCTTCGCGATCATCATCAATTCCGTCGCCGCTACGTTGACGGATATCGGAGCGACCCGCGAGAACGGCCAGACATCGTCGGCGGCCGGGCGCCTTGCACGCCTCAGTCTTTTCCTGCTCGTCTTCTCACTCGTTTATATGGTCACCGATCTGTCGGATGCGTTCACCTTCGTGAACGCACATTTCCTGTTCTTCTGGCTGCCAGCCTTCCTCACGCTCTCACCGACCCTTCGTGGTGCCGGCCCGTCTCGCTGACACTTTCGAAATTCATGTACTTGGACGGAATTCCATCCTCCATCCAGGTCCATGCCCACGATTCCAGCCGAACCGCAATCGGCGGACCGCGTCAACCAGTCGTGGTCTCAGCCTGCTCTGGCGAAACGATCGCCGCGAAACTGGCGAAGAAATCATCCGCGTATTTCCTGGCGACGCCGTTGATCAATCGCCCGCCAAGCTGGGCGATCTTTCCACCGACGGTAGCCTCGACGTCATAGGAGAGCTTGGTGCCTTCCGGCACGGGCTCAAGCCCAACCTTTGCTGTGCCCTTTGCGAAACCCGCGACGCCCCCTTCGCCTTCACCGACGATGGTATAGCCATGCGGCGGGTTGAGATCGGTCAGCGTGACCTTTCCCTTGAAGGTTGCCTTGACGGGACCGAGCTTCACCTTCACGACGGCGCGAAAGCCCCCCTCATCAGTCCTCTCCAGTTCTTCGCAGCCGGCGATGCAGGCCTTCAGCACTTCGGGATCATTGAGCTTCTCCCACACGGCCTGCGGTTCAGCTGCGAGAATGAACTCGCCCGTCATCGTCATTGCCACGGCGCAGCTTCCTCCATCATTGGGTTGGGCCGGAATACCGCGCCCGGGAACACTTGGCCAGCCCCCCCTATCTGAGGAGGTTCTCACATCAGCATTCTGGGACCAAGAGTTCGCGATGCCCAGCCCTTTCCTGGCATCACCACCCGACGCGATGCTCCCAGTCTCTCCACGAAGGTTCCTCGTGAAGACACATGGCGAAATGGCACCTTTCCTAGAGCAGGTAACAGAACGGAGAAAACCGCCCTTCGGCAACCGCCTCCGCTTCTGGCGATCGCTGGGGAAAGCAGCCGGCGCGGTCCTTCTGACACTTACATGCCGACGACCGTGCGCTTGATGCCGCCACGCAGATAATCCATCAGGGCTTCGGATGCCCCCTCGGCGGCTGCGCTGTCGCCGGCCACAACGTGCTCGATCATGGTCCGATGCAAGCGCGCCGGCTCCGTCAGATCATCGTTCCGCAGAAAGTAATAGCGCGCGCGCCGCGCCATGGCTTCCAGCGGCGCAAGCGCCCTGACCAGAAAGGGGTTGGAAGCAATTTCACCAAGGCGCCGGTAGACTGATCGATCGAGCTCCACGAACCTGTCGTGATCGCCTGCCTCGGCAGCGGCTCGCAATTGCTCCGCGAGCGCGACGAGTTCCGACCGCGCCTGCGGACCGACGCGTCGGGCGGCTCCACCGGCCAAAAGGCGCTCAAGCACCGTCCGGACCTCCAAAGCCATCAGGACATCGAGCGGATTAACGACGGAAACCGCGATCCCCTTGCGGGGGAAAACAACGACCAGGCCATCATTGACGAGACGCTGCAGCGCCTCTCGAACTGGGGTGCGGCCAATTTCGAGACGCGATGCGAGCTCCTGCTCAGTCAGGCGCATGCCTGGCGGAAGAGCTAAGCTGATGATCTGATCTTCAATGAGGCGATAGGCGCGTTCAGCCAAGGTCTCGTCTGAGACAGAGGTGCCTGTTTCCGCAGCCGGTGTATTGGATTTATCATCCGGGCCGGGATTCGTCGGAACTATGGACATAACAATCAACCTGCGTTTGCAATGGCAGTCGGCCAAAAGACTCCCGACAGGGAAGCGGGACCGACGCTCGAAATACATAAATAAAATCAATAGCTAACGGCGTCGCACCCCTGCATGGGACAAAGCAGCGACCGTCGTGTGATTTCGCGAGCTCATCTCGTGGATCGCGGTTGAGCCGAGCGCGACACCTGTCGCTTGAATGTACGCGTTATCGCATCGAGATCTCCTGTCGATGGCCTCGGGACCAGGCTCCTGGGGCACATTCCAGGACGAGCGTCATGACCGATGCAGGGACGGACCCATAGCCGCGACCTGCCGGCGGCCAGGCAGGAGAGACCCGCCTGGGCCAAGGCGGTCAGTGCCGCTGCCGCGCCTCAGCAAAACACCAGTGATGAGCGTATCGCCCATCGATCAGTTCGGCTGTGGATATCATGACAGCGCTCCTGACCGAAATAGCGGCCACCACTTTGTTCATGGCAATTACGGCACAGGATCACTTGCCGCGGCGGTTCCATTTCCACTGATATCTCAAATTCTTGCCGAAGCACGTCAAACGCGTCGCGCATTCGCCTCGAGCCGTCAACCAGGGAGGCGATCCATCATCACCGATCTATCAGTCACAACTAAACCTGTGTATTTCCGGTGGATTACCAAGGGCGTCGCCTGCATCACGAAATGCGTCGAGATCCGACGTAAGCGCCACCTTCGCCATCTATCAAATCCCCTGGAGACGGCGATCTCGCCTGCAAGACCTTCAAAGCGGCGCAGATTGCAGCTGCCGCACTGGAGGCGTTCAACCATCGTCGTAGTTTCCGCGCCGACGGTTTCGCGGCATAGTTTTGACAAGGCGATCAACGTAAGCGATTGTCATTGATACCAGAGGACACAGAATGCGATCACTGCAGCGTGATGGGAACGTCTTCGCCCGGCGTCATGTAAGTATTGAGATAAGTTCCGGCATGATTGCCGCCTGATAGACATAAGCATCCCGACGCCACGGGGGGCAAAGGCGCGATATGGAAGTTTTTGTGCAGCAGCTCATCAATGGGCTGACGCTGGGCTCTATTTATGGGCTCATCGCCATCGGCTATACGATGGTTTTCGGCATCATCGGCATGGTCAACTTCGCCCATGGCGACGTCTTCATGCTATCGGCATTTATTGCATTGATTTTCTTCATCCTCCTGACCAGTTGGCTGGGTATCGGCTCGATCGCTCTGGCCCTGCTCATCGTGCTGGTTCTGGCGATGATCCTGACATCGCTGTGGGGATGGGCCGTGGAACGCATAGCCTATCGGCCTCTACGCGGCTCGTTCCGGCTTGCGCCTCTGATTTCAGCGATCGGCGTGTCGATCTTCCTGTCGAATTTCGTGCAGGTCGTGCAAGGCGCGCGCAACAAGTCGATCCCGCCCATCGTCAACGGCGGCATCACTCTCTTCGAGGACAATGGTTATGCCGTCACGCTCGCGTACAAGCAGATCATCATCATGGTGGCAACGGCGGTACTTCTGACGATATTCTGGTATGTCGTTCAGAAGACACCATTGGGTCGCGCACAACGCGCCTGCGAGCAGGACCGCAAAATGGCGGCATTGCTGGGCATCAATGTCGATCGGACCATCTCGCTCACCTTCGTGATGGGTGCAGCGCTCGCAGCCGTCGCCGGGACAATGTATCTCCTCTACTATGGCGTGGTGAGTTTCTCGGATGGCTTCGTCCCCGGCGTCAAGGCGTTCACGGCGGCCGTCCTCGGCGGCATCGGCTCGCTGCCGGGCGCCGTCCTCGGCGGTTTGATCATCGGGCTCGTAGAGACCTTGTGGTCCGCCTATTTCTCGATCGAATACAAGGACGTCGCGGCATTCTCCATCCTGGCCATCGTTCTGATCTTCATGCCGTCCGGCATCCTCGGGCGACCGGAAGTCGAAAAGGTCTGAGATGCGCGAGGAGACTAACGCATGAACGTCCCCTCCGCTGCGCACACAACGGGATCTCCCCACAACTCAACAGCCGAGCGAGGCCCCGGCGGCAGTGAATTACTTCCCGCAGTCAAGAATGCGGCTCTTGCCGCGCTGGTGATGCTCGGCCTGTCGATCCCGATCATCGCGTTCCGCACCGAAAACAGCATGATCAACGAGCTCATGCTGCTTCCACGTTGGCGTGTTGTCGGCGCTCTCTGTCTCATCGTCTTCGTGGTGAGGCTGGCCCTCAATCTCGGTGGCATTCACATCGCGCGCAGGCGCTCGGCGAAGCGTCGCGAAATCCTGGTCACGCGCGTTGAAGCACCATCGACGCTCGGCCAGAAGATCTTCTTCTACGCCGCGCCGGCGCTGCTCGGCATTTCCATCGGTTATCCGCTGATCGCCTATCTCGTTACGGGAGGGCTCAATGAATCCCGCTATTGGATCGACCTTGGCATCCTGGTTTTGACTTATGTGATGCTGGGCTGGGGCCTCAATATCGTGGTTGGCCTCGCGGGACTTCTCGATCTCGGCTATGTCGCGTTCTATGCGGTTGGTGCCTATTCCTACGCGCTCCTGGCAACCACTTTCGGCCTGTCGTTCTGGATCTGCCTCCCGGTCGCCGGCATTCTGGCAGCCTTTTGGGGCATCCTGCTCGGGTTCCCGGTACTGCGGCTTCGCGGCGACTATCTCGCCATCGTGACGCTGGCTTTTGGCGAGATCATCCGTCTCGTGCTGATCAACTGGGTGGACCTGACGAATGGCGGCGCCGGCATCGCCTCGATCCCGCGCGTCTCGTTTTTTGGCATCCCCTTCACAGCCGATGACAATGGCTTCGCAGCCACCTTCGGGCTTGAGTTCAGCACCATGCACCGCATGGTCTTCCTTTACTATCTCATCCTCGTCCTTGCCTTGATCACCAACATCGTCACCATGCGTCTGCGGCGCCTTCCGGTAGGGCGGGCGTGGGAGGCATTGCGAGAGGACGAGATCGCCTGCCGCTCACTCGGCATCAACACCACCAACACCAAACTCACCGCCTTTGCGATCGGCGCCATGTTCGGCGGTTTCGCGGGGGCGTTCTTCGCCGTGCGGCAGGGGTTCATTTCACCGGAAAGCTTCAACTTTCTGGAGTCGGCGATCATCCTGTCGATCGTCGTGCTCGGCGGCATGGGCAGCCAGATCGGCGTCGCCATCGCTGCCACCGTCATGGTGGCCGGGCCGGAGATGCTCCGTAATCTCGGCTTTCTGCGCGCGGTATTCGGGGAGGGGTTCGACCCCAATGAATACCGCCTGCTCCTGTTTGGGGCCGCGATGGTGGCCATGATGGTATGGCGACCGCGCGGGCTCGTCTCCCATCGTGATCCCTCGGTCGTGCTCGGCGTTCGCAAGGCGATTTCCGGCACTTTGGTGAAAGAGGGCCACGGATGACGGCGCCTTCCATCTCCACATCCGGCGGCAGCGAGACAATTCTGACCGTCGAGCATTTGACCATGCGTTTTGGCGGTCTGGTCGCGATCAACGATCTCTCCTTCAAGGTGGGGCGTGGCGAGATCACTGCCTTGATCGGGCCGAACGGCGCCGGCAAGACCACCGTGTTCAACTGCATCACGGGCTTCTACAAGCCAACCGAGGGGATGATCACCCTCACCCATTCGGATGGCTCGCAGCATCTTCTCGAACGCCTCCCGGGCCATAGTGTGTCCTGGAAGGCCAGGGTCGCCCGCACCTTTCAGAATATCCGCCTTTTCTCGGGCATGACGATCCTCGAGAACCTGCTCGTTGCCCAGCATAATTCGCTGATGATCGCCTCAGGCTTCACCATCGGCGGCCTGGTGGGTCTGCCCAGCTTCCGAAACGCGGAAAGCCAGGCGATCGAGAAAGCGAAATACTGGCTTGAGAAGGTCGGCCTTATCGATCGCGCGGACGATCCCGCCGGCGACCTGCCCTACGGTGCCCAGCGTCGGCTCGAAATCGCCCGGGCGATGTGCACCGAGCCGGTCCTGTTGTGCCTGGACGAGCCCGCCGCCGGCCTCAATCCGCGGGAAAGCCTGGAGCTGAACGAGCTTCTCCTGTCGATCCGCAGCGTGGACCAGACCTCGTTGCTCCTCATTGAACATGATATGTCGGTGGTCATGCAGATTTCCGACCACGTGGTCGTGCTCGATTACGGTACAAAAATAGCCGATGGCCTGCCCGAGGCCGTCCGCAATGACCCGAAGGTCATCGCCGCCTATCTCGGAGTTGAGGACGAAGACGTGGAAAAAGTCGAGGCACAGGTAGGCCGATGAGCGAAGCAAGCACCACGGCTCAGGCCACCTTGCAACCTGCTCCGGCCGCCAAGGCGCTCCTCACTATTCGCGGCGTCAAGACATTCTACGGCAATATCATCGCCCTCAAGGGCGTCGACATTGATGTCAACGAAGGCGAGATCGTTACCCTCATCGGCGCCAATGGCGCGGGTAAATCGACACTGATGATGACGATCTTCGGTAACCCGCGGGCGCGCGAAGGCACGATCACCTACGCTGGTCGCGACATCACGCGGATGGCGACCCACGAGATCGCCCTGCTGAACATCGCGCAATCTCCGGAGGGTCGGCGGATCTTCCCGCGCATGACCGTGTTCGAAAATCTGCAGATGGGTGCTTCGATCAATGCCTTCGCGCATTTCGAGCAGGACCTCGAACGTGTTTGCGGAATTTTTCCCCGGCTGAAGGAACGGCTGCATCAGCGCGGTGGCACGCTTTCGGGCGGCGAGCAACAGATGCTGGCGATTGCTCGGGCGCTGATGAGCCGGCCTAAGCTCCTCCTGCTCGATGAGCCTTCGTTGGGGCTTGCGCCTCTCGTCGTGCGGCAGATCTTCGACGTCATCCGCGAGTTGAACCGCGAAGGCATGACGATCTTTCTCGTCGAGCAGAACGCATACCATGCCCTCAAGCTCGCGCACCGCGCCTATGTGATGGTAACAGGCTCCATCACCATGTCGGGCACGGGGAAGGATCTTCTTGCGGATCCTCAGGTGCGCGCGGCCTATCTCGAAGGCGGGAGGCACTGATATGCAGGGCATTCTCTATGAAGAACCGTCATTTTGGCTCTTCGTGCTGGTGACCTGCATCATGGGGGGGTGGGCTGCGTGGATGACGGGCCGCGCCGTCGCGAGGACGTGGGGAAGTGTCGCGCAATGTATAGCCTACCTGATGGTTCTTGGCCTCGGCGTACGGTTTATTCACTTCGCTTTATTTAATGGACTGCTGCTTTCCATTCATTACTACATCGTCGATACTATCGTTATATCCGTCATCGGCTTAGCGGGTTACCGCTATACGCGTACAAGGCAGATGACGACCCAATATCGCTGGCTTTATGAGCGAACAAGCGCATTTAGCTGGCGGGAGCGCCGCCAGGACAGCGGCAACCATAGCAGCGCTTAAGATTCGGGGGGCAATACTGGCCGAAAGGTGAAGAACGGAGTGTCGGAATCCGGATGACTTCGCGCGGAAAAGGCGCGACAGTCATAGTCAGGGATGGGCGTAAAGCCCGTCAGCGAAGCCCCCCGGGCTTCGGGGGAGATCCAGAGGAGTTGCCGTATGAACAAGAATTTTCTATTGGCAAGCGTGGCGCTGGGTTTTGGCTTGGCCTTCAGCGGCATGGCGCTGGCCGATGTGAAAATGGGCGTGGCCGGCCCGATGACGGGAGGCAGCGCCTCCTTCGGTGCCCAGCTCAAGAATGGTGCCGAACAGGCTGTCGAGGATATCAACAAGGCCGGCGGCATTCTCGGCGAGAAGATCGTCCTCTCCGTCGGCGACGATGTCGCAGATCCCAAGCAGGGCGTTTCGGTCGCCAATAAATTCGCTGGCGAGGGCGTGAAATTCGTCATCGGACATTTCAATTCCGGCGTGTCGATCCCGGCTTCCGAGGTCTATAACGAGGCGGGAATACTGGCGATCTCGCCGGCCTCCACGAATCCTACGCTGACCGAGCGCAAGATGTGGAATATCTTCCGCACCTGCGGCCGTGATGATCAGCAGGGAGCCGTGGCTGGCGCTTACATCGCCCAGAATTTCAAGGGCAAGAACGTCGCGGTCGTTCACGACAAGACGCCCTATGGCAAGGGCCTTGCCGATGAGACCCAGAAGGCAATGGAAGCCAAGGGCGTGAAGCCCGTGCTCTATGAGGGCGTCAATACAGGCGAGAAGGACTATTCAGCTCTCGCCTCCAAGCTGAAAAGTGCGAATGTCGACCTCGTCTACTTCGGTGGCCTCTACACCGAAGCCGGTCTCATCATCCGTCAGATGCGAGACCAGGGTCTCAAAGCGCCGTTGATGTCAGGCGACGGCATCGTGTCGAGTGAGTTTGTCTCGATTGCAGGCCCAGGTGCTGAGGGCACGCTGATGACATTCGCGCCCGATCCGCGGAAGAACGCTGCCGCGAAAGATGCGGTGGCCGAGTTCAAGAAAAAGAACATCGATCCCGAGGCCTACACGCTTTACACTTATGCTGGCGTGCAGATCGTCAAGCAAGCGGCCGAGGAAGCAAAATCCCTCGATCCCAAGAAGGTCGCGGAGGTCATCCACTCCGGCAAGACCTTCAAGACCGTGCTCGGCGATCTCTCCTTCGACAAGAAGGGCGACATCACCCGTCCGGACTACGTCATGTATGTCTGGAAGAAAGATGCCGACGGCAAGATCAATTATGCCGGCAATGAGCTGACTAACTGATTTTCGGAGCTTCGTGCTTTGAGCAGCCCGCCTCAGGTCACTGTGGCGGGCTGTTTCTATCCGGCTGGTGGGCCTGCCTCGCGAGCTCCGCGCTTGCGATCCAAATCTTCAGTTGTCGAAACTTATTAATTTTTCGATCTCATTTTCTGATGCGCGCTCCGAACAGCGCCATCCCGACGCCTCCTCAAGGTGCGATATGGGGTTGATCGATCGCCAGCTCCCTTTTGAGGCGTGCCCACATTGCCTCTTCAAATCGCTCGGGCCATTCGATGCCGAGGGTTCGCGCGAACCGCCGGGCTCTCGGGAGATAAGCGGTCGCATAGGCGAGATAAGCCGGGACAATCGCCTCGCGGTGCGGCGTAAGCGCGGGCAAGGCCTCGAGGACATCCCGGTGTTCGCGGGTGATCAACCTGTTCAAGTGCAGTGCACCGCCCCTATTGGGGGCTCCTGTCTCCTCGATAAGAAGATCAATGAGCAGATTGCGAAGGTGGAAAACGCCGGTTACTGAATTGATATACTCCTGCCGTCTATGGCGAGAGGCAGCAATCCAAGGATTCGGATGAATTCTTCAAACTGCCATTTCAAGCGTCGCTGGTTCGGCGCACTCACGTCGGGCACTCGAGCCAAAGCGTCATAGATGCGGTCGTGATCGAAAAGCACCTTGATGCTGCCCTGCGAGAACTGCTGCATCTGCTCGGGCACCACAATCTGCACGTCGACGCGCAGCCATTCAGCCGTGATGGCGTTGATAAGCATCGGCTTGACCTGCCGATCCCACCAAAGAACAATCTCCCCCGTCTGGCCGACGGCGTCGCGCCAGAGGCTGGCGAATGCATCCGTCGGGCCGGCGGCGGTCACGGAGATGAAGTCGAGATCGCTGTAGGCATCCTCGAGGCCTACGCCGTAGCTCCCTCCTAGAAACAGCGCCCGAATGTCCGGCTTGTTCTCTAGAGCACGTGCTATCGTGGTGATCGCCGCCGCATTATTCATCGCCCCGCTCCATCTTCCGCGCCGTAGGCCCTTTCGACCACCGCGGGCTCTCCCACGGGGCAAAGCTCAAACGTGGCGCGGAGCCATTGTTACAGGGTATCGAAAGAGGGGTACATCTCCGGCAACATTAGCATGGCCAGCGGCGGCCATTCGCTCGCAGTAACGCGGATCCCGCTTGAGCGGCTGCTCAGCCGAGCTGCCCGAGCGCTGGAAAGGTCTCCAACAGCCAGAAGGACATGTTGGTGATGCTGCCGGTGAGAAAAGCGATGCCAGTGAGGATGAGGAGCGCCCCCATCGCCTTTTCGACGAGCTGGAGCCGTGTGCGCATGCGCTTCAGGAAGGCGATGAACGGCGGCATGGCGAAGGCTGCGATGAGAAAGGGAATGCCGAGACCAGCGGAATAGATCGCGAGGAGAAGCGCGCCCTGCCCCGCGGAGTCCTCGGAACCCGCAACCGCCAGGATTGCCGCGAGGATCGGCCCGATACAGGGCGTCCAGCCCAGCGCGAAAGCGAGGCCCATGACATAGGCGCCACCAAGGCCTGCCGGCTTGCGCACGCTGACCCGCGCCTCGCGATAGAGAAAAGCCAGGCGGAACACGCCAAGGAAGTGCAGGCCCATGATGATGATCGCGACGCCAGCGAGCGTGCCGAGGATATGCACGTATTGGCGAAAGATCTGTCCTAGCGCCGAGGCGGTGGCACCCAGCAGCACGAAGACGGTGGAAAAGCCAAGCACGAACAGGAGTGCCGTCGCGATCACGCGCCGGTTGACCTTTGGCGCTGCCCGCGTCCCGAGCTCGTCAATCGTCGTGCCTGCCAGATAGGTGAGATACGGCGGAACGAGCGGCAACACGCAGGGGCTGAGGAAGCTCAGCAGTCCGGCCAGCGCTGCGGCGGAAAAGGACACGTGCGTCATGCCGGCTGTTCTAGCGGTCGCCCTCTGGCGGAGGAAGAGCACATAGCGCCACATTGCGCGAATGTGAGCGACGGCACGGGATGCGGCCCGCTATTGAAATGACCGCCGCATATCAGGCAGTGTGGCCATCAGGTCCGCTTTGTACCGGGGGAAAAAGCATGGGCGCAGGTCGCAACCTCATCACCGATGTCGCGGGCATCCGAGTCGGCAATTCCCATGATGAAAAGCTCGCTTCAGGTGTAACCGTCGCGCTTTTCGATGAGGCGACCACAGCCTCCTGGATTGCGGTTGGCGGCGGTCCTGCAAGCCGCGACACCGGTTGCCTCGAACCGGACACCGTCGCCGAAGGGGTCGATGCCATTGTCTTGTCTGGCGGATCCGGCTTCGGTCTCGATGCGGCCGGCGGCGTTCAGGCTTGGCTGCGCGAGCACGAGCGCGGCTTTCTCGTCGGCTCGGTACGCGTGCCGCTCGTCCCGCAGGCCATCTGTTTCGACCTGCTCAACGGCGGCGACAAGGACTGGGGCCGCTATCCGCCCTATCGCGAGCTGGGCTACGCTGCCTGCGAGGCAGCCACCGAAGACTTCGCGTTGGGAACGGCGGGCGGCGGCTATGGCGCCACGACGGTTAATCTCAAGGGCGGTCTCGGCTCGGCCAGCGCCGTGACGAACAATGGCTTCACCGTCGGCGCGATGGTCGTCGTCAATGCCATTGGATCTGCGGTCATCGACGGCGGCCCGCATTTCTGGGCCGGCGCCTATGAAGTGGACGCGGAGTTCGGCGGTCTCGGCCTGCCCGCCCATGTCCGCCCGGAGATGCGGCCCATGCACTGGAAGGGCGGCCCACAGCCCGCGACCACCATCGCCATGGTGGCGACCGACGCCGTGCTCGACAAGGCGATGGCCAAGCGCCTCGCCATGGTGGCCCAGACCGGCCTCGCCAAGGGGCTGCGGCTGTCGCACGCGCTTTTCGACGGCGACACGGTCTTCGCCGCGGCCACCGGTCGCAAGCCTTTGATCGACCGTTACAACGACATCATCGAAATCGGTGCGACGGCCGCCGATTGCCTGGCGCGCGCCATCGCACGCGGCGTCTATGAGGCAACCGCCCTGCCGTTTCCGGAATCACCGCCGGCTTGGCGCGACAAGTTCGGGCGGAGCGGCTGAGCCTGCGCTCACCTGCCGGCGCGCGATGCACCCTGACCCGGCACATGGCAACACGGCTGTTGCCGTGCTGACCATCGGGAAAGCGCCAAGCCGGCAATACCCCGACTTGGCGTGCCCGCCTCTTCCCGCCGGGGAGAGGTGTGAGCCAGCCATTACCGTCACACAACGGCCGATCACTAGCGTCCCCTCTCCCGAGTGGGAGAGGGACAGGGTGAGGGAAGAACGTCTCGGCAAGAGAAGGTCTTTCCCGCCCTCTCAGAACCGATCAACCCGGAAGGGTGTCGGATCGACGAAGGGCGTCTCTCCGGTGACCATTTCGGCGATCAACCGTCCCGTAACCGGACCAAGCGTGAGGCCATGGTGGGCATGGCCGAAGGAGAACCAGAGATTGGGATGGCGGGGCGCCTTGCCGATGATGGGCATCATATCGGGCGTGCAGGGCCGCGCGCCCATCCAGGGCTCGTTGTCCAGCCGTTCAGCGAGCGGGAAGAACTCCCGCGCGATGGGCTCGGCGCGTGCCAACTGCACCGGCGTTTTCATACCGTCGCGACGGGCGAATTCCGCGCCCGTGGTCAGGCGGACACCGCGTGCCATCGGCACCAGGAAATAACCACGCTCGGTGTCGAGCACCGGGTGGTTCAGCTTCGCGTCGCCCGCGGGCCGGTAATGCATGTGATATCCGCGCTTCACGGCGAGCGGTAGGCGGTAGCCGAGCGGCTTCGTCACCATGTCCGCCCACGGTCCCAGCGCCACGACGGCCGTTCCTGCCGTGAGCGGCCCGTGTGGCGTGACGAGGCGCCAACCCTGGCCGACGTTCTCGAGGGTGGCGGCATTGCCTTGCACATAGCGGCCGCCGAGCGCCTCGAAATGCTTGAAATAGGCAACCGCCAGCCCGTGCGGGTCATTGATCGTGGTTGGCTCGGTCCAGTGCAGCCCACCGATGAGGACGGGCGCCAGATGCGGCTCCTCAGCCTCAAGCGTCGGCAAGTCGAGCGCCCGATAGCCAAGCCCGAATTCGCGATGCCAGCGCTCCGCCTCTGCGAGGCGAATGTCGCGCTGCTGAGGTGTACGAAACACCTTGAACCAGCCGTCTCGCTTGAAGAACTGGGTGGCGTCCGCCTCGCGCGCCAACGCGTCGTGCTCGGACACGCAGTGGGCGATCAGGGTGGCGTATTTCCTGGCGATCTCCGCATGGCGCGCCGGACGGGAATGGTGCCAGTATTTCCACAGGAATGGCGCAAGATCGAGCAGCGCGGAAGGATGGTAATGTGCGTCGATGGTGCGGTTGAGGCCGTAGCGAAGCAACGCGCCGAAATCATGCGGGAAGCCATAGGGGTAAACGCCCTCGCTCTGCACCAGCCCGGCATTGCCATAGGACGTTTCCTGCGCCGGACCGCGACGATCGAGGAGAACAACGGAGCGCCCACGCTTCTGAAGATGAAGAGCAACGGAAATACCAACGATGCCCGCGCCGAGCACCACGACGTCAGATTGCATGGAATCCCTCGATCACCGCGCTGTGAAACGACGAGCTTGCATAGCTTTTCTGCCGGTGCAACACCATCTTCATAAGGCTTTATCGTCGCCTGTGATTTGCCGCACCGCGGCGGGCGTGCTACCTGCCGGTCTCGCACATCCTGACCGGTCATCTTGGCAGCAATGGCAACCACACCCATGAGTAGCCCCATCATCATCGCCCCCTCGATTCTCGCCGCCGACTTCGCCCGCTTCGGCGAGGAGGTCCGTGCCATCGACGGGGCGGGCGCGGACTGGATCCATGTGGATGTGATGGATGGTCATTTCGTGCCGAATATCAGCTTCGGGCCTGAAGTCGTGCGGGCCATCCGCCCCGTGACACCGAAGACGCTCGATGTGCATCTGATGATCGCCCCGGTCGATCCCTATCTCGAGGCCTTCGCCCAGGCCGGCGCCGATCTCATCACGGTCCATGCCGAAGCCGGGCCGCATTTGCATCGCTCGCTGCAAACGATCCGGGCCCTCGGCAAGAAGGCGGGCGTCGCGCTCAATCCGGCCACACCGGCATCCGCCGTCGCCCATGTGCTCGATCTCGTCGATCTCGTGCTGGTGATGAGCGTCAATCCAGGGTTCGGCGGGCAGAGCTTCATTCCGTCGGCCGTGGAAAAGGTTGCCGCGATCCGCGACATGGTCGCCGGACGGGCTATTCACATCGAGGTCGACGGCGGTATCACGGCCGCGACGGCGCCGCTTGTCACCGCGGCCGGCGCCGACGTGCTGGTCGCCGGCTCGGCGGTGTTCAAGGACGGCGCGGCGCATTATTCCGGCCATATCGATGCCATTCGCAAAGCGGCTGAGACGGCTCGCGGCGAATGGGCGTAAGGCCCGGAGACTTTACTGGCCCCCGACTTTAGTCAGCCAGCACGTTATGAGGCCAGGACGTATGAGGCCAAGTCCCTGGGAGGTGACGAGGCCCGACGAGTATTATAGGTGAGGCGGCCACGGATAAGACAAGGCAGCCCCCGTTCAACGAGGAATAGGTGATGATCCCCCGCTACTCTCGCCCCGAGATGGTTGCCATCTGGTCGCCCGAAACGAAGTTTCGCATCTGGTTCGAGATCGAGGCTCATGCCACGACGGCGCTGGCCGAGCTCGGGGTGGTGCCGAAAGAGGCCGCCGAAAAGGTCTGGGAGAAGGGCTCCGCCGCCACGTTCGACGTCGAGCGCATCGATGCCATCGAGCGCGAGGTGAAGCACGACGTCATCGCCTTCCTGACCCATCTCGCCGAGATCGTCGGGCCTGAAGCCCGCTTCGTGCACCAGGGCATGACGTCGTCGGACGTGCTCGACACCTGCTTCAACGTGCAGCTCGTCAAGGCCAGCGACATCCTCCTCAAGGATATCGACACCCTGCTCGCCGCGCTGGAGCGGCGCGCCTTCGAATACAAGATGACGCCGACCATCGGCCGCTCGCACGGCATCCACGCCGAGCCCGTTACCTTCGGCCTCAAGCTCGCGCAGGCCTATGCCGAGTTCAAGCGTAACCGCGACCGCCTCGTGGCCGCGCGGGAGGAGGTCGCGACCTGCGCCATCTCCGGCGCCGTCGGCACCTTCGCCAACATCGATCCGCGCATCGAGGCCTATGTGGCCGACAAGATGGGGCTCGCCGTCGAGCCGGTCTCCACGCAGGTCATCCCGCGGGATCGGCACGCGATGTTCTTCGCGACGCTCGGGGTGATCGCCTCGTCGATCGAGCGGCTCGCGACGGAGATCCGCCATCTCCAGCGCTCGGAAGTCTATGAGGCTGAGGAGTTTTTCTCGGAAGGCCAGAAGGGCTCGTCCGCGATGCCGCACAAGCGCAACCCGGTGCTGACGGAAAACCTCACCGGCCTCGCGCGCATGGTGCGCAGCTATGCGCTGCCGGCGATGGAAAACGTGGCCCTCTGGCACGAACGCGACATATCGCATTCCTCCGTCGAGCGCATGATCGGGCCAGACGCCACCGTCACGCTCGACTTCGCCCTCGGGCGCCTTGCCGGCGTCGTCGACAAGCTCGTCGTCTATCCCGAGAACATGCAGAAGAACCTCGACCGGCTCGGCGGCCTCGTGCATTCTCAGCGCGTGATGCTGGCGCTGACCCAGAAGGGCGTGAGCCGCGAGGACGCCTATCGGCTCGTGCAGCGGAACGCCATGCCCGTGTGGCGCGGCGAAGGCGATTTCCTGACCTTATTGAAGAACGACCCGGAAGTGATTCAGCGGATTCCAGAATCCGAGCTCGAAGCCTGCTTCGACCTCACCTATCACTTGAAGCACGTGGACACGATCTTCAACCGCGTCTTCGGCCGAAGCTGAGGGACCCATGCGCGCCGCCGATCTCGATATCCTGTTCGTGCCGGGCCTCGGTGGTTCCGGGCCCGATCACTGGCAGAGCCGATGGGAGGAGAAGCTCTCAACGGCCAAGCGGGTGGAGCAGGACGACTGGTCGCGGCTCGCCGTCGAGCCGTGGCGGCAGCGGCTCGTGCAGCGCGTGGCCAAAGCCCGGCGGCCTGTGGTCCTCGTCGCTCATAGCGCCGGCGTCGCCGCAGTCGCCCATGCCGCCGCCCACTTTCCTCCCGGTGTGGTCAGGGGCGCTTTCCTCGTCGCGCCGCCAAGCCGCCGCGCCATGCAGGAGCTCGCGGCCTGCGAGGCGGATTTCGCCGATGTGCCCGACGCGCCCCTGCCCTTCCCGGCACTCCTCGTGGCGAGCCAGACGGACCCCTATAGCAGCTTCACGGAGGCCGAAGCTTTTGCGGCCGCCTGGGGCGCCGAACTCGCCGATGCCGGCGATAGCGGCCATATCAATGCGGATTCCGGGCACGGCCCCTGGCCCGAGGGCTTGATGCGTTTTGCCGGCTTCCTAAAGCAACTCGGCTGAGGCTGACGCACGTATCTGCTTGCCTCTGGAGTGGCTCGCCGGCCCCTCCCTGCCGGGACGACCCGGCAGGCTACCTTCGAAGCGGTGGGGACGACCCTGCCTTTGACGGAGTTTCCTGCCGTGGCGTGGGTTTATCTGTTTATCGCCGGCCTCTTTGAGGTCGGCTGGGCGATCGGTCTGAAATATGCGGATGGTTTCAGCCGGCTGTGGCCGACGGTCTTCACCGCCGCGTCCATGGTCATCAGCGTCGTGTTGCTGGGGCTCGCCCTCAAATCGTTGCCCGTCGGCACAGGCTATGCCGTCTGGACAGGCATCGGCACGGTCGGAACGGCTATCCTCGGCATCGTCCTGTTCGGCGATCCTGCGACCGCGGCGCGCCTGGGCGCCATCGCGATGATCGTTGCCGGAATCATCGGGCTCAAGATTCTCTGAACGTCGCCTGATACCAGCCGGCCAGAGATCACATCCGAGGGAATCCGCCCGCAAAAAAGCCCGCGTCGGAGGGACACGGGCTTGTGGGTGAAGCGGTTTGACGTGAGAGGTTCGTGCGGAGCGCCTGCCCCTCACCTGTTATCCGCGGAGAGCAGGCTACCCTCCTTGAAGAGCACGCCTGCGATCGCCGCGCCGATCAGCGGGGCCACGATGAAGAGCCAGACTTGCCCCAGCGCAGCCGCGTCGGTCCCCGCGCCCACGATCGCCGGACCGAGCGAACGGGCCGGGTTGACCGACGTGCCCGTAATGTTGATGCCGACGAGATGCACCGCGACCAACGTGAAGCCGATGGCAAGGCCCGCGAATTGCGAGGGTGCGCCGGACTGCGTCACACCGAGGATGCAGACGAGGAACAGAAAGGTCGCGACGACTTCGAAAATGAAGGCTGAAGCGAGGTTATATTCGCCGAAATGGCCCGCGCCCCAGCCGTTCTGGCCAAGTCCGCCGTTCCAGCCGGACGCCTTGCCGGACAGGATGAGATAGAGCACGACGGCGCCGGCTAGCGCCCCAAGCACCTGCGCGATCCAGTAGGTGATCAGATCGCCCGCCGACATGCGACCCGCGACGAAGACGCCGAGGCTAACCGCCGGATTGACGTGACAGCCCGACACCGGGCCGATGCCATAGGCCATGGCAACGATGGCGAGCCCGAACGCGGTCGCGATGCCTAAGACGTCGATCGCGGTCGGTCCAGTGCCCATCCCCGCGACGACGGCCGCACCGCAGCCAAAAAAAACAAGAGCGAATGTTCCAACGAACTCAGCTGCTGCTTTCTTCATAAGACGTTCCTCACAACCTGCCGGACCAGCCCCGGCAAGCAGAAGCTAAGCGATGGCCGCGACATTCTGTCCATCTTCGGATGGAAATGGACGCGTAAAAGTTGTGCAGCGAATCATAAAGGTCACGATTTCCACATGCATTAAGTGCAGGATTGGAGATATACCCTCATAAGCTGCATGATGATCAACTGCCTTGTGCGATTTATGAGTCGCGCGAACGAATCGCATGGATTCCGGGGTACGATGGCACCGAGATGCTATGCTGGCGCGGGAGAATGAAAGGATGGGGGATGCCGAACGCCCCACTTGTTGGCGCGATGGCTCTCGTCATTCGCAATCAACACATTCTCATGATTCGTCGGCTGAAGACACCTGACGCGGGGCTATGGAGTTTTCCTGCTGGAAAGGTCGAGCTCGGCGAGACAATTGAAGCCGCCGCGATTCGGGAACTCTTTGAGGAAACTGGTGTTCGAGCCGCTGTCCAAGGGATCAATATCGTGACCGACGCAATTACGCACAGCGATAGTGGCATGGTACAAGGCCATTTCGCCATCTTCGGCGCTGTTTGCCGATGGACTAGCGGAGAACCGAGATGCGGCGATGACGCGGCGGAGGCGCGCTGGGTCTCCTCTGCCGAGGTGGGCGGCCTCCACTTGGCGCGCGCATTTGACGTCGCCGACATTGCACGGAAGGCGTTCGCGAGGTCGCAATGCGATTAAACCGACAGCCGAGCTACAGGCTAAGTCGCGCTGCTTTGGTGGCCATGCTCGCATGGGTCATCCCCTTTGCGATAAGCGTGCTTCCTGCCCAGAGCGAAGTCCGCTTTGGAAAGAACGTGCGCATCGGCGGCCACGATTTCTCCAATCAGACCTATAACAGCAAGCGCCGGGGCGTCATTCATCTCTATGAAAGCAAGCCGCGTAATCCGGGCTGCGTCTGGAGGGCAGACAGCCGCGGCGGCAAGGTTAGGGTGTGCCATCTGCAACGGGCGCGATGAGGCAGACATATGTGGAAGACGCCGTTGGTTAACTTCTCTTAAGCGAGTTTAGGGGGCGCCCCGCTGATCGCGGCATATGGCGCATGGGCGCGCCAGCTCCGCGCAGAATTATCTACGATCCCATTGGTTTCAAACATCTTCCGATCTCCACCCTGTCAATCCCGCATCACCTCGCTGGGGACAAGTCTATTTGATCTGTGCCGAGCTCAGAGTTCGAGTTATCTTACAATTAACTGAGAAATGCGTTGGGGGGGCCAATGCCGGCGGTATCAGCTGTGGAGTGGGATATCATCGAGGCTCGGGTTCGAGCAACGGCCGACCGATACAACCTAAAATCTCCGTCATTGGCGTTTCTATTCCTAGTTCTCGATCAGTTCTTTCCGAATCGATCTTCCGAATTCCCTGAAATGGCAGTGGATGGCGGAAATGACTTGGGTATCGATGCGATAGAAATAATTGATAGAGAGGAACATGCAGAAATATTCATCTTCCAGTCGAAGCACAGAACCTCCATTAAATCGACAGATAGAACTATAAATGATTCGGAAGTGCTTAAAGTGGGATCATTCTTAAATTCACTTTTTGAAAAGAACGCTCGTCTACTGAAGACGGGAAATTTGCAAATGACCGAAGCGGTTCAACGAATTTGGGACCTCCATGAGCGAGGTATAATTTGTCAATATCGGCTGATTTTCTGCACGAATGGCCAAGGCCTATCCCGCTCATCACATAGCATTGTCGAGAGCACTGTGGCCAATCTCCATAATGTTTATTATGAAGTCTACAGCGCCGCCGAATTGATGAGGGATATTAGCGCCTCTAGCCGCACTACCGAATCCGGATTTCTTCAGGTTGTTGGCAAAGAAGCTTTCGAACGAACCGATGGCGACATAAGAGGAGTCATTGCATCGATCGACGCTCGCTCGTTCGTCGAATTAATTCAGACACCAGACGGAAAATCCGTCAGACGCCATCTGTTTGATGAGAATCTACGTATTTTTCTCGGGGCGAACGGAGGATACAACAGCAACATTATCCAGACGGCCGCATCCGGAGATAGCCACATATTCTGGTACTTGAATAACGGAATTACGATAACATGCCGCGACTATAATTACAACAAAGGACATTCCAATCCGAAGATAAAACTTGATGATTTCCAGATCGTAAACGGCGCTCAAACGTCGCATTCCTTATTGGAGGCATTTCGACAAGCGCCAGAGACATTCTTGAACGTTGTGTTGCTGGTTCGAATATATGCGACAAGCAGAAGCGACATTGCTGAGCGCGTTGCAGTCGCCACTAATAGCCAAGCACGCATCCAATCTCGAGACCTAAGAGCCAACCACCCAGCGCTTAAAAAGTTAGAAATCAGCCTTCAGGACAGAGGATATTATTTCGAACGAAAAAGAAACATGCATGCCGGAAAAGATCAAAGAAAGCGGATCGATGCACTTAAGTTGGGACAAATTCTGATTTCATATCAATTGGGCGAGCCTGACCGAGCAAAGGCTGAGTCCGATTCCATTTTTGGAGAACGTTTTGCATCAATATTCCATGAGCACCTCAACACTGAGGATCTTTGCCGCCTAGTCGAATTGTATAGTATCGTAGAAAATCTTCGCGATTCCTATATGTCACAGCAACGAATATCTATTAAGCAAGAAGGGGAACATCGCTACCTTGTCTACGGACACTGGTTCGTCTTATATGCGGCAAGGCTAATCATAACTCAATCGGGGCGGCCAATACCTGTCGGCCAAGAGGCAGAAAACCTCATACTCGACTCAATTGCGCTAGTGGCTCGGGCCTGTAGTCATGTAAAGAGTGCCGCTCATTACCAATTGTTCCGTAGCGCGAAGACTAAAGATAGAATCGTAGCCGAGTTGGAAGGGCGCCAAATGAGCCTGTTCGACCTTTAGATTAATTTCAGGATGAGCAAATCTGAACAAAAAAGCCGCCCGAGGGCGGCTTTTTCCAAACGAGTGGACCGTGATCAGCGCGAATAGAACTCGATGATCAGGTTCGGTTCCATCTGCACCGGGTACGGCACGTCGGCGAGCGTCGGCACGCGCACGAACTTCGCGACCATCTTGGAGTGATCAGCCTCGACATAGTCCGGCACATCGCGCTCGCCGAGAGCCACGCTCTCCAGAACGATGACGAGCTGCTTGGAGGCTTCCTTGACCTCGACCACATCGCCGGCCTTCACGAGGTAGCTCGGGATGTTGACGCGGCGGCCGTTGACCTTGACGTGACCGTGGTTGACGAACTGGCGGGCGGCGAACACCGTCGGCACGAACTTGGCGCGATAGACGACGGCGTCGAGACGACGCTCGAGCAAACCGACGAGGTTCTCGCCGGAGTCACCCTTGAGGCGGATCGCCTCCTGGTAGTAGCGGCGGAACTGCTTCTCGGAGATCGAGCCGTAGTAGCCCTTCAGCTTCTGCTTAGCGCGGAGCTGCGTGCCGTAGTCCGACAGCTTGCCCTTGCGGCGCTGGCCGTGCTGGCCGGGGCCATATTCGCGGCGGTTGACCGGGCTCTTCGGGCGACCCCAGATATTCTGACCCAGACGGCGATCAATCTTGTGCTTCGCCGCAATTCTCTTCGACATCGCGTGTCCTCTCGACAACGAGCTGGTTGAGGAACGCGCCCTCCTCTTTGTCCTTCCAACCGGGATGAACAACGACAGATCCAGCAAGCCGGATCACGGGTGCGCAAAAAGCAACACGCGGGCTGGGTAGCCCGCGCGAGCTCAGGTTCTCTATGTCGCCGTGACGGCGAAGTCAAGCGCGCGGATGTCAGGCTTATGACGCAGCCAGGGCGTGCTCACCCTCGGCCATCGGCATGGCATCGACAATGATATCGCGCAGTCCCCTGGCGGACAGCGCGGCCCCGAGTTTATCCGTGAGCGAGGCGCCGCCGGTGAACACGGCCTTGGCGGACGGAGTGGCTCCCGTCTCGCCGAGATGGGGTGGGAAGCCCTGTTCCCCGATGAGGTGGACCGCGCGGCGGGCGATTGCCGGCGCTGAATCGATCCAGGTGACGGGCCAAGGCGCCAGTTGCTCGAGCTCGGCCCGCAGCAGGGGATAATGCGTGCAGGCGAGGACGACCACGTCCGTGCGGCGCCCTTCCGCCTCCACGAAGGCCGGCGCGATTTCCGCCGCGATGTCGGAATCGCTCACACTTTTCCCGGACAGGGCATCTTCAGCGAGCCCTGCGAGACGGGGGGCGCCGACAAGCGCGACGGTGCAGTCTGCCGCGAAGCTTGCGATCAGTCCCTGTGTATAGTCGCGCTTCACGGTGCCAGCCGTGGCGAGAACGCTGATCAGCTTGCTTTGGCTCGCCGCCGCCGCCGGCTTGATCGCCGGCACCGTGCCAACGAAAGGCAGGCTATAGCGTGCCCGCAGGCCAGGCAGCACCAGCGTCGAGGCCGTATTGCAGGCGATGACGACGATGTCGGGCTGGTGCTGCGTGATCAGTCGGTCCAGCACCCGGTCGACCCGGGCGACGAGGTTGCATTCACTCAGACGCCCGTAGGGAAAGCCGGCGTCATCGGCCGCATAGACGAAATGCGCGTCCGGTCTCGCCTTCCGCAATTCGGCAAGAACCGTAAGCCCGCCAAGGCCGGAATCGAAAACCAGCACCCTTGGCGGACGAACCAGGGTTTCCGCGGCCCTATACGTCGCGTCCGCGGGAAGATCGATACGCATCAGGGCCTATCCTCGATCACACCCATAGATCACCAGCTTCAGCATAGCGCCCGAGATCGTTACCGAAGCCTTCAAATTGCGTCAGAATTCCGCACGGGCGCTTGCGGACTACGAATTGTTGTCCTCATCCACGCTGGAATCGCCATGAGCCGGTGCCTTCGCACGACCGGGACGTGGATCATTGACGCCGCCCCGCCGGCCCTTGACCAGCGACACCACGGCCCCCCGAAGGGTGCGCAGGTCCTGCTCCGTCATGCCCATGCGGTGAAAGATGTTTCGCATATTGCGGATCATCACGGGCTTCTTGTCGGCGGGAACGAAGAAACCGCAGCGATCGAGCTCGCCCTCGAAATAGTTGAAGAATGACAGGACTCCCTCGCGGGTCGGAGGCGGCGAACGCTCGGGCGTCGAGAAAAGCAGAGACGCGCCGTTCACCTTCATCCATTCATAGCCGATCAGCAGGACCGCTTGGGCGAGATTAAGCGACGCGAAGGCCGGATTGACGGGAAACGTGACAACCGCGTCGGCGAGCGCAATGGCATCGTTGTCGAGGCCGGAGCGCTCACGGCCGAAGAGGATGCCGGTGCCTTCGCCGTTTGCGCCCCGCTGGGCGACGTCGGCCATGGCTTCGTCCGCCCCAAGAATACGCTTCATCTGGCCGCGCTCACGCGCCGTCGTCGCCAGAACATAATGAAGGTCGGCGATGGCCGCCTCAACGTCGGGATAAACCCGGGCGGAATTGATGACGTGGATCGCACCGGCTGCTGCCGCCTCCGCCTGCGCATTGGGAAATGCATCACGTGGTGCGACCAGGCGGAGGTCCGAAAGGCCGAAATTCGCCATCGCGCGGGCCGCCATGCCGATGTTCTCGCCGAGCTGTGGAGCAACGAGAATGATCGCCGGCCCCCCGTTGATCATTGCCTTCGAGCGATCGGTGCCTGCCATTCTCTCTCCGACGTGCCAATCCGTAACCAGGAATAAAGGCCCAACGCGCCCTGCCCAACATGCCAAGCCCAGTGCGCTGAGCCTTGAGCCGCATCACCGGGCTACATATGCGTGGCGCCCATCCACGGACGCATATAGAGCAAGTTGGCATTTCTAGAAACCGATAGAGGTCGCCTGATGAGGCTGCGGCGGCGTCACGTGGGGTTTGGCGCACTTGATCCATTTCGGGACCTTGCCTCGCCAAGGCTCTTCATCAAACCGAAAAGAACGGAATGCATCCTCCGAGAGCATATCTACGATTATGCAATCCGGGAGAGCATATTCCATGACGCCGCGGGGTTGTTACGATGGGACCGGCCGACACCCCACGCTGCATGATCTGTCCCGTGCGCTCGCGTGGAACCGCGCGGGGAATGTCGCGGTGCTCTTCGCTCTGCTCAGCATACCCATGCTCGGCGCCATCGGGGTCGCGATCGACTATGCCAAGGCACAATCCATGCAGACTCGTCTGCAGACCGCCCTGGACGCAGCCGTGCTCGCCGGGGTCAACCAGGAGAGCGGCCAGCAGATCACGCGGGCGCAGGCGGTGTTCGGGCTCAACTTTGTGGAGCCGTCGCTCGCCCTCAACCTGGATTTTCGCGAGAATGCGGATGGAAGCCTGACCGGCCAGGTCTCCACCGACGTCGCCACAACGGTGTCCTCCCTCATCGGCGTTGACAGCCTGCATGTCAGGACACTTGCGACCGCCTCCCTGCGGCGTATCCAGAACCGGGTCTGTATCCTGACGCTGGATCCTGGCGCGGCTCCGGCGCTGCTCGTCAGCAGCGGCGCTGAAGTGATCGCGAACGACTGCGAAATCCACGTGAGCGCGACCAGTTTCCCCGCCGTTACCATCAATGCGCTCACGAGGCTCGACGTTCAGCGCATCTGCGTCCGCGGCAGCAACGTGCTGGTCAATGGCAGCGCGAGACAACCCGAGACAAATTGCGAAGCGATCGACGATCCGTTCCGCAATACGCTGCCGACCCCGCCGCTGGGATGTACGGTCTCCAATCCGCCACCCTACACGGCGGCATCCGTCACGCTCAGCCCCGGCACCTACTGCGGCGATCTCACCTTCCAGGGCAGCCCCGTGATTACCCTGCTCCCGGGCATCTATGTCATCCGCGGTCAAATGGCATTGAATGCCGGAACGAGCCTACGCGGCGAGGAGGTCTCTCTCTACTTCCCCGATGGCGTCTCAGCGCTGCAAGCACCCAATCCCGTGAGGCTCGAACTGACAGCTCCAACGTCCGGAGCTTTCGCGGATATCCTCATGTCCGAGCCCGCTGGTCTGCCGCGATCGAACATGGTCCTGAATATGGGACAGGGACAAGCGCTGCACGGCCTCGTTTATCTGCCGAGCCGGGACCTCACGGTGCATGCCATGACGAGTACAACCGACAAGGCTTCGCTCGTGGTGAACACGCTCACCATGAACGAGGGCATCTGGCGACTTGAGACCGGGAAGAAGGCGATGATGACGAGTCCCGGCCAGCAGAGCGCCTACTTGGTCGACTGATCGGTCGGGCCCACGCGCAAGGCCTAAACGAGCCGCCACCGACGATTGCCGGCGGCTTCCCGAGTAAGGGCCATGAGCTCGGCGGAATCGCCGGCGTTGGATGTGGCTATGCGAGCGCGGCGCTCTGCCGGATGACCTCGCGCCTTGACGAACTCATAGCTTTCCGGTTATACGTCATTCATATCCATCGGGTTATGGATTGTAGATGACAGATGCACGCGACTTGCTCTTCCGCTCCCTCGCCGATCCCACACGCCGGGCAATTTTCGAGCAGCTATGCCGCGAGGGAGAGAAGACGGTCGGTGCGCTCACCGCCCGGGCCAATGTCTCGCAACCAGCCGTTTCAAAGCATCTGGCCGTGCTTAAACAGGCAGGGCTTGTGCACGATCGCCCCGAAGGACGCCAGATTCATTACAGCGCGAGCCCCAAGGCCCTTGCGCCGCTGATCGATTGGGCGAGTGAGATGACGGGCTTCTGGGAAGGAAGGTTCGACGATCTCGAAGATCTGTTGAAAAGGATGGACCAATGAACTTCTGGATACGCCAGACACATCGCTGGCTGTCGATCATCTTCACGCTCACCGTCGTCGCCAATTTCGTGGTCATGGGCATGGGACATCAGCCGCCGCCCTGGATCGTCTATGCGCCTCTGCCACCGCTTTTCCTGATGCTTCTCACGGGCTTGTACATGTTCGTGCAGCCCTACACCGCGAGGCGCGCATGACTGATGCAAAAGCCACCCGCCAGAATGCCGGAGACATCTCCGGCGCAGATGAGCTGTCCGGCACCGAGCTCGTCGACGAGGCCATCAAGCGGCATGTCGATTGGCGCGGCGTGACGCTGGCCAGAATCCGCGCGCTCATCAAGGAAGCCGATCCCGATGTGGTCGAGGGTGTAAAGTGGCGCAAGCCGTCGAACAACATGCGGGGCGTTCCGGTATGGGAGCATGACGGCCTGATCTGCACCGGCGAGACTTACAAGACGGCGGTGAAGATGACCTTTCTCAACGGCGCGGCACTCAACGACCCCTCTCGTCTGTTCAACGCCAGCCTCGAAGGCGGCACTCGCCGCGCGATCGATATTCATGAGGGCGAGACCATCAACGAGGACGCATTCAAGGAGCTGTTCCGCACCGCCGTGGCAGCGAACCGGCCGGACAGCTCCCACAAGAAAGCGAAGCGATGACCTCCCCCCAAATCCGTTCCGTCGTCGTCGAGCGCGAGTTCCCTTATCCCCCCGAGAAAATCTGGCGGGCTCTCACTCAGCCGCAGCTGATCGCGGAATGGCTCATGCAGAACGACTTCGCGCCCGCAGTAGGGCACCGCTTCAACCTGCGAGGCGAATGGGGCGGCGTGCTGGACTGTGAGGTCCTCGCGCTCGAGCCGCATCGAATGCTGTCCTACAGCTGGAACCATGCGCATCGCGATCCCGCATTCAACCTGAACAGCGTGGTGACGTTCACGCTTACCCCGTCGAGCACCGGCACCCGTCTTCGCATGGAGCAGGAAGGTTTTCGTCCCCACCAGCGCCAGGCTTTTGGTGGCGCCATGCAGGGCTGGAGGACGTTTCTCGAAAAGCTCGGAGAGACCGCCTCGCGGCTGGATTAGGTCAATTGAAGAACCACTGGTGCCGTCTTCCGTGTTTCTTCAACAGAACTCCGGGTACTCAGGCTCACGCCTTCATCTGGCTGAAGGGCTTCACTCGCGGCGCACGACGATGACGACCTCACAATGCGGCAAGCGGCCCATCACTGCTTCCCTCATGGCAAATCGCGCTGTAGAAGCAGCGGGACATCGGCGCACGCACGCGTGCACCGACACCCACTTTCCTTTTCCCAGCGTGCAGGGGACAATCAATGGCTAAGATCAAGGTGGCGAACCCGGTCGTCGAGCTCGACGGCGACGAGATGACCAGGATCATCTGGCAGCTTATCAAGGACAAGCTGATCCACCCCTATCTCGACATTGATCTGAAATACTACGACCTCGGGGTCGAGCATCGCGACGCCACCAACGACCAGGTCACGGTGGATGCGGCCGAGGCCATCAAGCGCTACGGCGTCGGCGTGAAATGCGCCACCATCACGCCGGACGAAGCCCGCGTGAAGGAATTCAACCTCAAGGAGATGTGGAAGTCGCCGAACGGCACTATCCGCAACATCCTCGGCGGCGTCATCTTCCGCGAGCCCATCATCTGCAAGAACGTGCCGCGCCTGGTGCCGGGTTGGACCCAGCCCTTCGTCATCGGCCGCCACGCCTATGGCGACCAGTATCGCGCCACGGACTTCAAGGTGCCCGGCAAAGGCCGCCTGACCATCAAGTTCGAGGGCGAGGACGGCACGGTTATCGAGAAGGAAGTCTTCAAGTTCCCTGGCGCCGGCGTCGCCATGTCGATGTACAACCTCGACGAGTCGATCCGCGATTTCGCCCGCGCGTCCTTCAACTACGGTCTGGCCCGCAAGTACCCGGTGTATCTCTCCACCAAGAACACCATCCTCAAGGCCTATGACGGGCGCTTCAAGGACATCTTCCAGGAGGTGTTCGACGCCGAGTTCAAGGCACAGTTCGACACGCTCGGCCTCACTTACGAGCACCGCCTCATCGACGACATGGTGGCGTCCTGCCTGAAGTGGTCCGGCGGCTATGTCTGGGCGTGCAAGAACTACGACGGCGACGTGCAGTCCGACACCGCCGCCCAGGGCTTCGGCTCGCTCGGCCTGATGACCTCGGTGCTGATGACGCCGGATGGCCAGACGGTGGAGGCGGAAGCCGCCCACGGCACCGTGACCCGCCACTACCGCGAACACCAGAAGGGTAAGGAGACCTCCACCAACTCCATGGCCTCGATCTTCGCCTGGACCCGCGGCCTCATGCACCGTGCCAAGCTCGACGACAACGCCGATCTCAAGCGCTTCGCCGAGACGCTGGAAAAGGTCTGCGTCGACACGGTCGAGGCGGGCTTCATGACCAAGGACCTCGCCCTCCTTGTCGGCGCCGACCAGAAGTGGCTCTCCACCACCGGCTTCCTCGACAAGATCGACGAGAACTTGCAGAAGGCCATGGCGGCCTGAACCGAACTCCGATCGCGACAATCGGACGAATGACAGGAGCCGCCGGGTCACGCCCGGCGGCTTTTCTGTCGAACGGCGCCAGAGGGCCTGAAAGCCCACATCAGCTGCCCCCGTCGCGCCACGCGAAACATAGGCGTAGCCGTAATATGGCTGTATAGTATCGCCTGGGTGGAAGTTGGTCCGCACGTCCGTGGAGCGGCCGGATCGCGATGCCATGACGCCAGTGCCACCAGAGCTTGGCAAATCGGCAATCCGCGCTGGCACCCGCGGCATTTCGCTCGCCGGCGGTGAGCAGAGCATCGGCGCGGACGATCACACAGCCTGCGTGGCGGGACATGGTTCCGTTGGTCGGGGTGGACAGACCGCCAGAGGCGGCTAATTCCATCCGCGCTCCGGCGGGCGGAAATGCTCGAGGGAGGATGAGCTATGCCTCAGATGGGCGACGACACCCCGCAGCACGACGCGGAAGCTCTCCGCATTCTCCTTGTCGAGGATCAGCCCGTGGTCCGCCTCACGACAAGTGACATGCTCAGTGACCTCGGCCATATCGTCGAAGAGGCCGCCGATGCGCAATCGGCAATTGCCATCGTGGAGACCGGCGCGCCGATCGATGTGCTGATCACCGACATCGGCCTGCCTGATATCAGCGGCACGACACTCGCTGAGGAGTGCCGACGTCACCTGCCGGCTCTGCGGGTGATTTTCGTGAGCGGCGATGACACGCAGCTCATCAGCGATCTTGAAGAGGATCCCCGGCGCCGCTTTCTCGGCAAGCCATTCCTCGGCGAGGAACTTCAGAGATTGCTCACGGAGTTGGCCGGACGGCGACCACAATAATACAGCGTCGCTCCTGTGGCGTGCCTGCTGGAACGCCACGTCTTTAGCTTGCTCATCTCTTGCTCCCCACACATCGCTAGGAGCACCCTTGGGAAAGCGACCGGTTGCGGCCGCGGAGCCACCACCGCCGCCGACGCATATCTGCACGACATGCCACCAGCCGCGCAGAAATCGAGAGATCTGAATAAGCAAATCGCAAATATATGTACCTTACAAAGGGCTTAATGCTTGATTGTTAAATGAACGCATAATAAATTTTATAGATGATTAGCCGCTCCCCGCGGATTGTAGATGATATTATTCAAGTCTATTCATATTCGTAGGATTTACGAAATGTCAGTTTCAGATAACTGCGCAGTTCGATATCAACTTGCCGGCACTGCCGATCAGGTCGCGACATGCACCATCTCGTCCAAAGGAGGACAGGAAACGAGCACGAGCGCGCCCCTGCCGCGGCACGCGTTGATCGGCTTGGCCCTGCCTATTGTAGTCTTGGGCGGCATTGCTACAGCAACGCGGGCGGCAGCGCAGGAGATGCACTATTACAGCGTAGGTCCCCACTCGATAGGTCAGCCCAACAACTTTGACAACGACGGTGCGACCGGCGCCGCTTCAATCGCGGCGGGCGTAGGAACTACAGCAGCCGGTGACGCGTCAGTGGCTATGGGGTTTTCTGCGGACGCGAACGGCGGTGCATCTGTCGCTGTGGGAAACAACGCACAATCAAATGGCGGCGCCTCAACCGCCGTGGGGGCGCTCTCAAAGGCTCTCGGTCTGCGGTCGACCTCCTTCGGCGCGCAAAGCGAGGCCTCAGGCACAGACTCGACCGCCATCGGCGCAGGGGCGAATGCAAGCGTCGATAACTCCGCCGCGCTGGGCGCAGAATCAACCACGACCGCGGCGGCCACGACGACCACCGCCGGCACCACGAGCTATTCGTCCGCCGACATAGGCGGTCAGACCTACAGCTATGCCGCTGGGACTGCGGTTGGTGTCGTCAGTGTCGGCAGCGCCGGCGCCGAGCGGCGCATTCAGAATGTGGCAGCGGGTCTGGTGACCGCGACCTCAACCGATGCCGTCAACGGCTCGCAACTTTACGCCGGCATCAATAACCTGCAGGTGCAGATCAACAATTTGACAGGTGGAGGCGGGAATGGCGGCATTGACCCTGGCCTGAAACAGCAAGTCAATCAGAACACCGCCGAGATCGCTGGCCTTCAGAACCGCATAGACCGGCTAAATTCCGACATGAATTGGGGGCTGGCAACATTGCGGAGCCAAATGACGCGAAACGAAAAGCTCGCCAATGCCGGCATCGCTTCCGCGGCCGCCATTGGCATGATTCGCTACGACGACAGGCCGGGCAAGTTCTCGACAGGCACCGCCATCACGACCCATCGCCGCCAGGCTGCGATCTCCATCGGCGCCGGCTACACATCCAAAAACGGCAACTGGCGCTTTTCGGCAGCAGGGGCATTCTCCCCCACCAACTGGAAAGCCGAGGCGACGGTCGGCGCAAGCGCCACCTACACCTGGAACTGATCGACGATGCGCGGCCTTACAAGGATGCAGGAAGCGGAAGACCACCGATCACGGTGCGGCCGCGCGACATAAACTCGGCCGCGACAGGCAGTACGAGAGCGGTAACTCTGACTCATACCACCCCCGATTATCAGTAGGGAAGGCCCATGCACGAAGCGCACTTGCAGGAATGCGCCCCGTGTCTAGCCCGCGATGGCGGTCTCGATCGCGGCGAGCGCTTCCGCAGCGCGAGCGCCATCCGGACCTCCCGCCTGGGCCAAATCCGGTCGGCCGCCACCGCCGGCGCCGCCGAGCACGGCTGAGCCCGCCTTGACGAGGGTGACCGCGTTGACCGTATCGACCTTGTCTGCCGTCACCCCTACGATCAGGCTCGCTCGGCCATCTTCAGCCACGCTGACGAAGGCCACGACACCGCTGCCGATCCGCTTCTTGGCGTCATCGACGATGCCCTTCAGCTCCTTGGCTGGCGTGTTGGCGAGAACACGGCCCATGTAGGTGACGCCAGCGACTGTCTTGGTTGCTTCATTGCCGCCGCCACCTGTCGCCAGTTGCTTGCGCGCGTCGGCAAGCTCTCTCTCCAATTTGCGACGTTCCTCCATCAAGGCCTCGAGGCGTCCGAATGCATCGGCCGATGGCACCTTGAGCAAGCCGGCCAAGGCCTTCAGCTGGTTGGCCTCATCATTGAGATAACGGCGCGCCGCATCGCCAGTCACAGCCTCCAAACGGCGCACTCCCGCAGCAACGGCGCCTTCGGAGAGCACGGTGATGAGCCCGATATCGCCCGTACGCCCAACATGCGTTCCGCCGCAGAGCTCAACCGAGAACGCTTGGTTATCACCGGGCGCAAGGCCCATCGAGACAACCCGGACCTCATCGCCGTACTTCTCGCCGAACAGCGCGCGCGCCCCCGACGCAATCGCGTCGTCCACCCCCATGAGACGCGTCACCACTTCGCTGTTGCCGAGAAGGATCTCGTTCGCCATGGTCTCGACAGCCGACAATTCCTCCGCAGAGATCGGCTTGGGATGGCTGAAATCGAAGCGCAGCCTGTCCGGCGCGACGAGCGAACCCTTCTGGGCGATGTGATCGCCCAGAACCCGGCGCAACGCCTCGTGCAGCAGATGCGTCGCGCTGTGGTTCGAGCGGATCGCCAGGCGGCGGCGATGATCGACGGCCAGCTCGACGGGCAACCCCACCTTCAAAGCACCGCTCTTCACCGCAACGCGATGAACGAACAGATCACCGAGCTTCTTCTGTGTATCAAGCACATCGGCCTGGAAACCGACGCCGGCTATCGACCCGGTATCACCGACCTGGCCACCGGATTCACCATAGAACGGCGTCTGGTTCAGGACGACGTAGCCCTCCTGCCCGGCCTCCAGCTCCATCACCTCGGCACCGTCGCGCAGGAGCGCGGTAATCACCCCCTCAGCGACCTCTGTGTCATAGCCGAGGAATTCGCTCGCCCCGAGTCTGTCCCGCAAGCTGAACCACACAGCCTCGGTCGCCGCCTCGCCGGACCCGGACCAGCCCGCCCGCGCCATCTCGCGTTGACGTTCCATGGCCGCGTTGAAGCGATCCACGTCGACACCGATATCCCGCGCACGCAAGGCGTCCTGCGTGAGATCGAGCGGAAAGCCGTAGGTATCATAGAGCGTGAAGGCAACCTCGCCCGACAGCTTGTCGCCGGATTTCAGCGCCCGCGCCTCATCCTCGAGGATCGACAGGCCGCGCTCCAACGTCTTGCGGAAGCGGGTCTCCTCAAGCCGCAAGGTCTCTGTGATGAGAGCCTCGGCGCGCACCAGCTCGCCATAGGCTTGACCCATCTCACGAACCAGGGCCGGCACCAGGCGCCAGAGGATCGGTTCGCGCGCGCCGAGGAGCTCGGCGTGGCGCATGGCGCGGCGCATGATGCGTCGCAGCACATAGCCACGTCCCTCGTTCGACGGCAGCACGCCGTCGGCGACGAGGAACGCGGACGCTCGGAGGTGATCGGCTATGACGCGATGGCTCGCCTTCTGCGGCCCGTCTGGATCGACACCCGTGAAATTGGCGACAGCCACAACCAGCGCCCGCATGAGATCGGTCGCATAGTTGTCGTGCGTGCCTTGCAGCACGGCCGCGATGCGCTCGAGACCCATGCCGGTATCGATCGAGGGTCGCGGAAGCACCACGCGATTGCCCGGCGCCAGCTGCTCGTATTGCATGAAGACGAGATTCCAGATCTCGATGAAACGGTCCCCGTCCTCATCGGGACTACCGGGAGGGCCGCCCGGTATGTGGTCCCCATGATCATAGAAGATCTCCGAACAGGGACCGCAGGGGCCCGTATCGCCCATCTGCCAGAAATTATCGGAGGTCGGGATGCGAATGATCTTGTCGTCGGACAGACCCGCGATCTTCTTCCACAGTCCATGAGCCTCGTCGTCTTCGGAAAAGACCGTCACGAGAAGCTTCTTCTCGGGCAGCCCGAACTCACGGGTTACGAGTTTCCAGGCAAGCTCGATCGCATCGGCCTTGAAATAATCGCCGAAAGAGAAGTTTCCCAGCATCTCGAAGAACGTGTGATGACGGGCGGTATAGCCGACATTATCGAGGTCATTGTGCTTGCCACCGGCACGAACGCACTTCTGGGATGTCGTCGCGCGCTTGTAAGGCCGCGTCTCGACACCCGTGAAGACATTCTTGAACTGCACCATGCCCGCATTGGTGAACATCAATGTCGGATCATTGCGCGGCACGAGCGGGCTCGAAGGCACAACCTCGTGGCCGCTCTTGGCAAAATAGTCGAGGAAGCTCGATCTGATCTCGTTAACGCCGCTCATTCGGTCCACATCCGCACACCAGCGACGGCACGCCTCGCGCCGCCTTCTCGCTGCCAAGCATTCTTTCAAGGGCAAGGCCCCGCCCGAAAAGCGGACTTACGGGGAAAGCGATGAGCTTGGCAACAGCCGGTGTTTCTAGAGCCCTCGCGTCAACCTGTCGATAGGTTCTATGGCCTACTTTGCATCGTGATCTACGAAGCACCGAAAAACGCGGCCCTCGCGCAACACCGCCGGGGCAAGGCAGCCCCGGCGTCGTGGGGCCGCTTTCCCGTAACAGCCCCTCTCGCCTAATCCAAAGCCGATCAGGCTGCGCCCTCATCCAGATCCTCGGCCGTGGGTTCGGCATTCTCAAGAATGCGATCGGCAAGCACGCCGGAGTTCTGCCGGATGGCGAGCTCGATGCGATCGGCGACATCGGGATTGCTGCGGAGAAACTGCTTGGCGTTCTCGCGCCCCTGGCCGAGACGCTGGCTGTCGTAAGAGAACCACGCGCCCGATTTCTCGACGATGCCGCCCTTGACGCCGAGGTCGATAAGCTCGCCGACCTTCGATACGCCTTCGCCGTACATGATGTCGAACTCGACCTGCTTGAAGGGAGGAGCGACCTTGTTCTTCACCACCTTGACGCGTGTGGTGTTGCCGATCGTCTCATCACGGTCCTTGATCGCACCGACGCGGCGGATGTCGAGACGCACGGATGCGTAGAACTTCAACGCGTTGCCGCCGCTCGTCGTCTCCGGAGAACCATACATCACGCCGATCTTCATTCGAATCTGGTTGATGAAGATGACCATGGTATTGGAACGCGAAATGGAAGCCGTCAGCTTGCGCAGCGCCTGGCTCATCAGCCGGGCCTGCATGCCGGGCTGCATATCGCCCATCTCGCCTTCGATCTCAGCCCGCGGGGTCAGGGCGGCCACCGAATCGACCACGAGAACGTCGATGGCTCCTGAACGCACCAGTGTGTCCGCGATCTCGAGCGCCTGTTCGCCGGTATCCGGTTGCGAGATCAACAGATCGTCCAGCTTCACGCCAAGCTTCCGGGCATAGACCGGATCGAGCGCATGCTCGGCGTCGATGAAGCCGCAGACACCGCCCTTCTTCTGCGCCTCGGCGATCGTATGAAGGGCGAGCGTTGTCTTGCCCGATGACTCCGGCCCGTAGATCTCGATGATGCGCCCACGTGGCAGGCCGCCGACGCCCAAGGCGATGTCGAGACCGAGCGAGCCTGTCGACACCGTCTCGATTTCGATGGGCTTGTCGCTCTTGCCGAGACGCATGATCGAGCCTTTGCCGAAAGCGCGCTCGATCTGCGAGAGCGCGGCGTCAAGGGCTTTCGATTTATCCATGGAGCTGCCTTCCACGAGTCGCAGGCTGGACTGGGACATCACTATCGTCCTTATGGCATGAGGCGAGAATGAAACTCAACGCTTAGGCGTTCAGCGCTTGCCGAGAGCTTGTGGGCAATCCAACGCGCCCTTCGAATGTACTCTCTTTGTTCTCGCTCGCAAGTTCTTTTTTTGTTCTCATTTCCTGGTATCCCTAGCATCATTCTCCTCTTGCGCATCATGATGACTGCAAAAGGAAGAAGAAGGATGCCAAACAAGCGCAGAGCTGGGCGCCAGCCGGAGCCTCTCGGCAAGCCCGTCCGCCCACACACCGAGCGCCTAATGATAGCAGAAGTCGGCCTCAGGCTTTCTGATCAGACGGCGCGTGCGCAAGGCTGAGGTCCATGCCGTGGGGCTCGGCCCGGAACGGGCGTGTCAGCAAGGCGGCCATGACATCGGCAATGGGTTGCCCGTCCAGAACCACGGCCCGGACTGCCTCACAGATCGGCATATCGACATTCAGGCTGCGGGCCAGATCCGTCACCGACTGGGCGTTCTCGACCCCCTCCACCACCACGGGGCGCCCACCGAACATCTCGCTCGGCGCGCGCCCGATCGCAAGGCCCATGCCATAACGCATGTTGCGCGACTGTTCGCTGGAGCAGGTCAAGGTCAGGTCGCCGATCCCGGACAGGCCCGTCACCGTATCGCGTCGCCCGCCCAGCGCCTCCGCCAAACCCTTGATCTCGTCGAGGCCGCGTGTGATCAGCGCGGCCCGCGTATTCGCGCCAAAACCAAGCCCGGTCGCGATGCCGCAGGCTATTGCCAGCACGTTCTTGACCGCGCCGCCAACCTCAACCCCCACGACGTCGTCGGACACATAGGGTCGGAAAGCCTGGGTCCCGAGCGCGACCGCAACTGCTGCCGCGAGCGATGTCTGCGGATCAATGGCCGCGTCGGCAGAGGCCACCGTGATGGCGGTCGGCATGCCCGCCGCGACTTCGCCGGCGAATGTCGGGCCGGAAAGCACGGCGAGCGCATGGCCCGGGAGGGCCTCTTCGACGACCGCCGCGAGGAGGAGGCCGCTGCCGCGCTCGATGCCCTTCGCACAGATGACGACAGGCGTCTCCGGCGCGAGAAGCGGCCGCAGGGTCTCCGCGGTCTTACGCAGAAACTGCGAGGGGACGACGATGAGGACAACATCAGCGCCCCCTACGACGGCAGCGAGATCGTTGTCCACGGCAACGGCCTCGGGAACGTGATGACCCGGCAGGAAAAGCGTGTTCTCACGGCTCTTGCGAATGCTCGCGACCACCTCGGGCTCTCGCGCCCACAGGCGCACGGATCTGTCGGCCCGCACGGCGGTCATGGCGAGGGCGGTGCCCCAGGCCCCTGCCCCGACCACAGCGACCGTGTCGATCTTCCGCGCAGTCCTATGCTCCGAGGCCATACCTTCGACCACCTTTCTCGCTCCACATGTCCGATCAGCGACCGACCATCGCGCCCTTCACAGCTTCGATGAGCTGCTTGAGGCTGAAGGGCTTCGGCAGGAAGGTGAAGTCCTCGCCCTCGGGCAGGTGCTTCTTGAACGCATCTTCGGCGTAGCCGGACACGAAGATGACCTTCAGATCGGGTTGTCGGCCGCGCAGCTCGCCGAGCAGGGTCGGCCCATCCATTTCCGGCATCACCACGTCGGAAACGACGAGATCGATGGGTGCCGCGCGCTCGTCAAGGACAGCGAGAGCCTCGCGGCCGGACGCAGCCTCCAGCACAGTATAACCGCGTGTGGCGAGCGCGCGCGCCGCAAAAGCGCGCACCGCCTCCTCGTCTTCGACCAGAAGGATCGTGCCGCGCCCGGTGAGGTCCGGCATCTGCGCCTTGCCGGGTTGGATCTTCACGGGCTCCTCGACGACGACCGGCTGGTGCCGTGGCAGGAATATCGAGAATGTCGTGCCCGTACCCGGCTCACTGTTGCAGAAGATATAGCCGCCGGTCTGCTTGACGATGCCATAGACCGTCGAGAGGCCAAGGCCCGTTCCCTTGCCGATCTCCTTGGTGGTGAAGAACGGCTCGAAGATCTTGTCGATCACGTCGGCTGGTATGCCCGTGCCGGTGTCAGCCACCTCGATCAGCACGTAATCGGCCACGGGCATGGATTTTTCACCGAGCTTCTCGCTCTCGGCGGCGGACACGTTGGCGGTGCGAATGGTGAGGGTTCCACCGTCTGTCATGGCATCCCTGGCATTGACCGCCAGATTGACCACGACCTGCTCGAACTGGTTCACGTCCGCCTTGACCAGCCAGAGGTCGCGGCCATGGTGCAAATCCAGCGTAACATGCTCGCCCAGGAGGCGCTTCAGCAGGAGCGAAAGGTCCGACAGGCTGTCGCTGAGCTGGATAACCTGTGGCCGCAAGGTCTGGCGGCGTGAAAAAGCCAGCAGCTGCCGCACCAGGCTCGCGGCCCGGTTGGCGTTCTGCTTGATCTGCATGATGTCCTGGAATGACGGATCTGTCGGGCGATGATTGGCGAGGAGGAGATCCGAGTAGCCGATGATCGCCTGCAGCACGTTGTTGAAATCATGCGCCACGCCGCCGGCAAGCTGTCCCACCGCCTGCATCTTCTGCGCCTGGGCGAATTGCGCTTCGAGGACACGCTGCTCCGTGGTTTCCAACGCGTAGATGATGGCGACTTCACCGGCGCCGTCCCCCTCCGTGTCCTCGACCGCGGTTATATAGAGCCGGGCCGAACGTCCGCCCTCACCGTCGACAGTCGCCTCGATGGGCGTAATCTCGTCGCGGCCGGCAGCGGCCGCCGCCAACGCATTGCTCAGCGCTTCGCGGTCGCGCTCCACAACCATCTCGAACAGCGAGCGCTCTCCGCCGTCGCTCTTCGCGAGCGCCGAGCCGAAAAGACGTGCGAATGAGCCGTTCGAACCCGTGATCGCCCCGTGCCGGCTGACGGTGGCGATGGCCACCGGCGTATTGTTGAAAAATCGCGCGAAACGGACCTCGGCGGCTCGCTGCCCTTCGGCAACGTCCTCTCCGGGCGAGCGGTTGAGAACGAGCGTGCGTGAAGGCCCGATGGCGCCGTCGGCGCCGATTGCGACCCGATGAAAGAGCCGTACCGGCAGCGACTTCCCGCCGCGCCGCCGCAGATCGACATCGAGAATCTCCGTGTGAACGTCGCCCGGCGCGCCCTTCACGGCTGCGATCAGCGCCGCCGCGTTGGCGGGAGCAACATCGCCGAGCTTCAGACCGCCCGACCCGACCTGCGCGAGATCATGCTCCAGCCAGGTGGCGAGCGTCGCATTCATATAGACGATGTCGCCAGCTGCATCGACCGAGAGGAAGCCGGCCGGCGCATGGTCCAGATAGTCGATCGCATGCTGCAGTTCCTGGAAGACGTTCTCCTGGCGCTCGCGGTCGCGGGTCACGTCCACGACGCTCCACACCGTTGCCGCACGGCTGCCAGGGCGCGGCAACGGGCGCACGCGCACCCGGTACCAGCCCGCGTCGTTGCCAGTCAGGCCCGGCTGCAGCCGGATTTCCTCCGTGGCGACCCGCGATTCACGGGCCGCCTGGGCGAGGCGATAGATCGCCTCCGACACCTCGGCGCTGCCGGAGAAAAGCCGCTCCACGATGCGGACATCTCCACCTTTGGCGCTCCCGGAAAGCGTCAGGTAAGCCTCATTCGCATAGGTCACGCGGCTGTCCGCACCAACAACGATGATACCTTCCGGCGCCGTATCGACGAGATGCTTCGTTAGGTCATTGCGCGTGCCGCGACCGCTGAGCTGCACGAAGCCGATCGCAAGACCGAACAGGCTGAACACGCCGGCCATGGCAAGGATTGCCAGGAAACCCACGATGAGCGGCTGCGCCGCATCGCTGGCGACGAAGCTCAAAGCAACCACCGCGCCGATCAGTACGACCGCGAGCAGGAGCACGAAGCCGGCATGGCCCGGGCGATCAGATCGGTCGATCGACCTGTTCACGCTCGTATCGCTCATTCCCGGACCTCTCGTACGCTATCGCGCGCGCTGGACGCACCAGCCCTTCCCCAGCCCCCCGGGCACTTGCCCGAGAGGTCCCTATTCCAATGAATGGGCAGGATCATCGTGTCTAGCCCCAAAGCCGAGCCTCGTTGCTGAACGAGGAAGCCACACGAAAAGGCTCCGGCACCTCATCGGTCGTCTCCCGCCCGGCGTCGCCCGGCGGGCGGGAACACCCGGGATGCCGCCCATGACGATGAGCGATCTCGGATCGAAAGACGGGCTCGCCCGCCTCAATCGATCGAAACTCGTCCCGGGTCATGATCTGGCGCGTCCGTTCGCTTGTGCCTGTTTGCGCTCATAAGCGCCAGCGGGAAGGGATGACGAGGCAAAAATCTATGTGGTTTGCATTAACCGCGGGTTAACCTTGCGCCGCAAAAAACGTACTGTGACAACGTCTCGAAGTATCCCCGCATGTCGGTGGTGGGACCAACGGGAGACGTGAGGTGCAGTCCTTTTTCGGCTTAGAAATCTCAGCGGCGGTCCAATACCTTATCGCGCTGATCATCATTTTCGCGCTTCTGGTCGCCTTTGCTGTCGTCCTGCGTCGCATCACCGCGCCTCGCGCTGGAGGCGCGAATCACGTCTCGTCGCGTAGCAGACAGCCTCGCCTTGCTGTGGTCGACACCTTCGACCTGGACCAAAGGCGACAGCTGATCTTGCTGCGACGTGACAATGTCGAGCATCTCGTCATGGTCGGCGGCCCCACCGACATCGTGGTCGAAAGTGGGATCTCGCGCGGCGGCCAGCGCGCGCTCTCGCCGGTCGGCAACCTGCAGCAGGCGATGGAGGAGGCCTCTCAGCTTCCTCTTGATCTGGCTTTGTCCGCCCCCCTGCCGGGCAGCGAGGTTCCTTCTTCCGACCGCCGGGGCGAAGCTCGCTTCACGCCGCAACCGGATCTGCGCCAGACGGACCCGGTCGAGCGACGCAAACCCGCATCGCCCGCAACTGCCGCTCCGTCACGCGATCCCGGACCCCGTGATTCTCAACCTCGCGATTCGCTGGACGTCTTCAGGCGGGAGGTGCCTCCCGCAGCCGAGAAGGCACTTGAGGAGCGACTATCCCAGACCGATATAGGCAATTTGACGGCCCGGCCCGGCGCGTCGTCGCGACCGGGGTCAACCATACGTCCCATGGATCCCGCCGCACCGCCCCGCCCGGTCACGACGCCACTCGCGGAGAAACCGGCGGCGCCTCGTCCCGAAGCGGTAAAGCCCGCGCCCACCAAGACCGACCCCGCCGCTCCGGATTCCGAGCCGATGTCGGCGATGGCGCGCGAACTGGAACAGGCCCTCCAGCGCCCGTTCTCGGCAACGCGGCCCACCACGACATCAACCTCCGCACCACAAGGGCCCACGCCTCGGGCCCCAACCGGCCCGTCCGGTGTTCATCCGGCTCCGCCGCCATCACGACCCGGTGGGATGCCTCCAGGCCGGCCCCCCGCCGGCTCGGTCGGTGCAGTGGCGCAGCCGCCGGAGCCCCCTGCGCGCCCCCGCTCCACGGCTCCGAATGCGCCGTGGGATCAGCTGTCTGCGATGATGAAGCGGCCCTCCGCCGCCGAGCCAGGCGCGCCGTCGGCGACATCCGCCGAAAAGCCTGCTGCGCCGCAGCAGCCAGCCTCGGCATCCCCGCCCTTCCCGACCTCGCCTTCGCCGACACGCGAACCCGCTCCCTCCGTGAGCGAGCCCGCATCCGGCAAGAGTGACGCCGCACCGGCGGCGCAGAAACCTGCCGTCGATCCATTTTCCGTGGACGACATCGAAGCGGAATTCGCCCGCCTGCTCGGCCGCACTCCACCGACCAGATAAGGAACCCAGGGCAGCCGACCGCAATTCCAGCGGAGTTGCCTCGACAGCCCCTTCAAGGCCTTAGACGGCCCCTATATAGGCGACCGGGCCTAGGGCATCACGCTTCTGGCGATGTGAAAAGAAAAGAGGCGCTTCCGATGGCATCGAAAGCGCCTCTCCTTATCGCAGCAGCCCCGGCTCGGCGTGCAGGGGCTGTGAAGCACTCTACAATCAGTCGTCGCGATAGACGCGTTCGTTGCGCTCGTGGCGCTCCTGTGCCTCTAGCGAAAGCGTCGCTATGGGCCGCGCCTCCAGCCGCTTCAAGGAAATCGGCTCACCGGTTTCCTCGCAGTAGCCATAGGACAGGTCTTCGATACGCAACAACGCCGCCTCAATCTTGGCGATTAGCTTGCGCTGCCTATCCCGAGCCCTGAGTTCGATCGCCCGATCGGTTTCCGATGAGGCGCGATCGGCCAGGTCCGGATGGTTCTCGCTCTCGCTTTGCAGCGCGACCAACGTCTCGCGGCTTTCCCGCAGGATGTCCTCTTTCCAGTTCAGGAGCTTGCGCCGAAAGTACTCTCGCTGACGCTCGCTCATGAACGGCTCGTCTTCTGACGGGCGGTAGCTCTCGTCGATTACGATATCCGACATGCGTGGCTTTGCTCTTATCCCCTGAGCCCCTCGTGAGGCGCCGCCTATATAGCGGCCGAAGGCCCCGGCGACAACGCGGATTACAGTCACCTTTTGGTGCAGGGTGGCAAAAACTTTAAGCGCTTGGGGCGAGACCGGGCCAACACCTCAGCAAACCATTGGAAATAAACACGTTTTAAAAGCTTGTCGCAGGCCTTGCTCAAGGCTGCGCAACACGGTTGCCGTCGATGATCGCAACGATCTCGGCCTCGAGGCGCTCGGCCAGGCTCCTGCGATAGTGGGTATGATCGAAGAAATTACCGGGATCCCGATTCTCCGGACGGTCGAGACGCCAATCCACGATATAGGTGTTGGGGCGTTCCGCCGCGATCTTTGCAAAGATGTCGCGGCACACCGTTTCCGCCTTCGCTGCCGGCGTTCCCGGCTCGGGCATGCCCGTGATGTAGACGGGAGGGCGCACAAGAACGACCTTCGTATCGGCAGGCAATGTCGCGATACGCGCCGCAACAGCCTGCGCGGCTGGAAAATCATTGCCGAGATTGACGTCGGCCGTGCCTTGCGGCTTGTCCAGCTCCTGCCGCATATGCGCCAGTTGCTCGGGCGTGCCGACGCCATAGACGTTCTCGTAGTTCCAGAAGCCGTTTGGAGGCGCCTGCGGGCGCTGGCCGATCACGTAGGAGAAATAATTGCGCAGGCCGCTTAAGGAAGAAGAGCGGAACAGGCCTTGCAAGTAGTCCAGCGTGGAAAGGCTGTAGAGCCAATAGGGAAATGGATTGGCCTGCTTCGAGAAATCGTCTGAGCACCACACGCCGTCAATGCCGAGCACCATGACCTTTGGCGGCTCCGCCCGATGCGCCATGAACCAGTCCCACGTCGTCAGCAGTTCTTTCGGCAAGGCGCCTTGAACCACAAGGGCCACAAAGGGAATGCCGGTCTTCTCGCTGAGAACGGCTGGATCGATCATCTGCACGCGTGAATTGCCAATGATCGCCGAATTGAAGGCCTGATCGCGGCCCCGGCTCACATTAGCCGTTCGCGGTCCTTGCTGCGGCACGCCCTCTTTGAGACGGACCGGTGACCGCCCGGTGTCGAAGGGATCGACCAACAGCATGAGCGCAAGAACGCCGAACAGAAAGCCGAAGGAGCCTATGCAGAAAATCACGACGAACCGCCGCCAGCTCGCCGAAGACACATGACGCATCGGCAGCCCGAGGCGCCGTCCCAGGCGAGCCAGCCTCTCCCTTTGCGTTTCTGTACCCGTAAGTTCCATGCCTTCCACTTTCCAGGAAACACAGCGCGCCAAACCGGCTTGATCAGGTGCCCGGGACACGTGCCTTGTTGAGGATCGCGGCCACCTCTGCTGCGATCAGATTGGCGACTGTCTTTCTATAATGTGTGTGATCGATGAAGCCGTCCGGGTTGCGGGTCTCGGGCCGGTCCACCCGCCAATCAATCAAATGGGTATTCGCCCGTCCCGCGGCCAAGGCTGCGTGGATCGCCCGGCAAGCCGCGTCGGTCTTCGCCTGATCGCTCCCCGGTGCACCAAGCCCCGTCACGTATACAGGCGGGCGAACGAGAAAGACGGCGGTCTCCGGCGGCAGATTGGCGAGACGCTCTGCGAGCGCCTCCGCTGCCCCGAATCGTCCCGTGAGGTTGATCTCGACTTCCGCGTCCGGCCCCTGCAATTTCTGCCGTCGCTCAGGGCTGTCGTATCCCAGCTTCCTATAGACCGGCTCATAGTCCCAGTAGCCGTCCGGTCGCGCGCGGTCCCTCAGACCGAAGAGGTAGCTGAGATAACGCGGAACATATTCCGCCAGCACGCTATAGCGCAGAAGCCCCTCAAGATAGGCCACACGGGACCGATCATAAAGCCAGAATGGGAAGGGATCGGTCGGGCTCATCGAAACGCGGTCGTCGCACCAGGGCATGTCCAGCCCGATGATGATCGCCTTTGGCGCTGTCTCGCGATTTCGCATGAACCAGTCCAGGACGGCCAGTTGCTCACGGGAACGGCTGGCCTGGATCACAAGCGAGACGAACGGGATCCCTGTGGCTTGGCTCAGCGTCTCCGGCTCGAGGGCCTGGATGCGGGAATTCCCGATGATGGCAGCCTCAAAAGCGGGATCACGCCCGCGGCTGGCGTTCTCCAGTCGGCTCGTGGCTGCGTTGTCGACATCCGGGGCCGGAACCCCGGGCGAACGAGAGACGGGCGAACGACCGGTGTCAAACGGATCGATCAGGAACATCAACACCACGATGGCGACAAGGCCACCCAAGGACGTGACCATGAAGGTCATCGCAAAGCGCCGCCAGGGCCCGCTCCAGCCCGCAACGCCGGAGCGCGCCAAATCCTGGCCCCCGCGCTCAGAACTGGAAATAGATGAACTCATAGGACTCGCTGTCCCCGATCTTCAGCAGCAGCACGATGAACATGATCGCAAGCGCCACGGCGAGCAGCGGATGGGGCTGCGGCTTATGGACAAGCGCCCAGGCCGTAGGACCAATCATGGCGAAGACGGCGGCCCAGGCGATCGCCCGCCATTTGAAGCCGGAACCGAGCGGCGCAAGGCCAAGCAGTCCTTCATACATATGGAGCGCGCCCTGGAAGCTCTCGGCACGGAACAGGACCCAGGTTAGCACGACGAACAGGAAGGTCAGGAACCATCCCACGATCGGGTGCATCGGCAGCCCCGCCCGGCGCCAGAGAACACCAACGCCTAGGCCCACGCCGTGAGCGACACCCCAGGCCACGAAGGTCATCCCTGCTCCATGCCACAGGCCACCCAGTGTCATCGTCGCGAACAGGGCAAGCAGTTGCAACGCGAGGCCATGCCGGTTGCCGCCGAGGGCGATGTAGAGATAGTCGCGGAGGAAGCGCGACAAGGTCATGTGCCAGCGGCGCCAGAAATCCTGCAGCGACAGGGCGCGATAGGGCGTGTCGAAGTTCTGCGGCAGAACCACGCCGAACATGAGCGCAATGCCGAGCGCCATGTCGGTATAGCCGGAGAAATCGAAATAGATCTGGAAGGCGAAAGAGAGCGTGCCTTGCCACGCCTGGGCGACTGTGACTGATCCGAGTTCAGCGGCGGCGAACACGGGATTGACGTTGACGGCCAATTGGTCGCCGATCAGGACCTTCTTCGCCAAGCCGACGATCAGCAGCATGATCCCGCGCGCGAAACGCTCGGCCGCATCGCTGCGCTGATAAGGTCGCTCGTCGAACTGATGCATGATCTCGCTCCAGCGCACGAGCGGACCGGCGAGAACTTGCGGGAAGAAGGCGATGTAGAGTCCATAGCGCACGAGATCGAACGGCTTGGTTTTCCCCGCCCTCAGATCTGTCAGGTACATCACATGGTGGAAAGTGAAGAACGAGATGCCGAGCGGCAGCGCCAGCGAGAGCATCGGAATTGACACGCCTGGGAGCGTATTGGCGAGCCCGGCGAAGAAATCGGCGTATTTGAAGAGCGCGAGGACGAAGAGGTTCGCCGTGATGGCAATGACGATCAGGCTCTCGCGCCGGGTGGACGCGAAAAGCCTCGCGATGGCCCAGTTGATCACGATAGACAGAATGATCAGCGGAATGAAACGCCAATCCCAATAGCCGTAGAATACGATCGAGAGAACGAGAAGCAGCGGCAGGCGCCAGGAGGGCTGAAAGCGTTCAACCAGCGCATGCAAGGCGAGCGCGGCAGGCAGAAAGACAAGCAAGAACGCGTAAGAGTTAAACAGCATGGACCGGCAGCATCCCCCCGCTTCCCGGCACATACTGTGGCGGGAAACATTGGCGCGCGGCTGTCATGACTTCATTCCGGCCGCAACAGGTGCTGCACCGAGCCGCGAACGCCAACCCGCCTTTGATTCTGACCCTCAATCGGATCAAATGGATAGAGTGTCTATGTCACGAAGCACGTCGGTACCGTCAACCAATTTTAGACCGCTAACAAATCGCGCCCGTCGTTAGGCTGTCGATTATCCCGAGCTGTGTTTCCATGGCGACAGGAGGCCGAGCGGAACGCCCCGTGTGACGACTTGACCGGCAGCCTCATCCCGTCTCTCTTTTGGACGAGCGGTAACGGATGTGTGAGCTTCGACGACGCATGGGGCGGCGACAGGCCCGCGGGAGGGAAACAAGTTCTATGACCGAGATCACCTGCATTGCCCGGATGTCACACCAGGTAGGCGAATCCATCGTCTGGGACGAGGAGCGCCGACATCTTCTTTGGTGTGACATCATGGAACCCGCGATCTATGCGCTCGACATCAAGAGCGGCGAACGCCTGCGCTGGGGGTTCGCCGATCCCGTCGGCAGCTTCGGGCTGACACGAAATGGCAAGCTCGTGGTGGCTCTTAGCCGCGATGTCTATCTGTTCGATCGTGATACCGGAGAGCGTGCACATCTGGCGCAGGTTGAGACCAATCCCGGCACATCGCGCCTCAATGACGGAAAGGTCGGCCCGGACGGGGCATTCTGGGTGGGGAGCATGACCCCGCCGGACAGCCCCTCTGTCGCGGCGCTCTACCGTGTGACCGCCGACGGCCACGTCGAGAGGAAGGTCGAAGGCCTTGCGACCTCCAACGGCCTCGCTTGGTCGCCGGACGGGCGTATCATGTATCACTCGGATTCACGTGCTGCCTGGGTGGACCGCTGGGACTTTGATGCCGCGACCGGCACGATCGGCAACCGCCAGCGCTTTCGCACCCTGAGCGAGCAGGAGGGACGGCCCGACGGCGCCGCCACCGACAGCGCCGGCAACTACTGGAGCTGCGGCGTCTCGGCCGGGTGCCTTAACTGCTTCGCGCCGAACGGTGGCCTGCTGGCGCGCATCCCCGTGCCGGTGCCACGTCCGACCATGCCGTGCTTCGGTGGCCCGGAACTCAAGACGCTCTATTTCACGAGCCTGAGCTCCAACCTGAGCGAGGAGGCGAAAGCACGCTATCCGCTGTCTGGCAGCGTCTTCAGCATGCCCGTCGACGTTGCCGGCGCCCCCGTGCCGCGCTTCGCCGACTGATCCGCCCCATTTCCTCCGCCGGCTGTCAAGTCTGACTGGTCGGCGCGTCCGCCGCGCGGTCGAAGAGGCCAGCCGCCACGTCTTGCAGGCGTGGCTCGTCGACCCCGATGAAAGGCATTGGCCGGCAGACCGCGATGGCCGCGATGCCGACCCGTGCCGTCAACAGGCCGTTCAAGGCCCCCTCCCCGAGCTTGGCGGAAATGCGCGCCGCGAGCCCGAGGCCAAGCACCTGCTGGACGATGTCGTCCCCAACTGCAACGCCGCCTGTGACGGCCAGATGCGACAGCACGTTGCCGGAGAGCCGGAGAAAGCCGAACAGTCCTGGCCGGCCGCCATAGACGGCGGCGACCCGCCTCACCAGGCGGACGCAGGCGAACAGCACGAAGCCGATATCGACGATGGCGCGCGGGCTCACCGCCGTCACCAGCGACACCTGCTTGGCCCCATTGGCCACGATGCGGCGGGCCTGCCGGTCCAGGGGCTCGAGTAGCTCGCGCTCGGCGACAGTCAGCCGGTCGCTCGCATCAACGATTTCATCGGCCATGCCGGTGAGCACGGCGCGGCCGCGCGCGGTCTCCGGGCGATGGGCATAGAGCGCGCAGAGCGCCGTCACGATAGCGACCGCCTCGCGATCATCTCTCGCGAGAATTGCCTTTTCGGTCCGCGCCCGGAGCGACTCGATGCGCCGCTCGCGGAAAATGCCGAGCGCCTCGCGCAGCACGATGGCGAGAAAGGCAATGCCCGCCAGTGCCGCCAGCGCGACGGCGATCCAGCCCAGGGCCGGATAGGCGCTGAACAGGTCGCGTATCAGTCGCTCGAGCGCAAGCGCGAGCCCCAGAACGGCGAGCCCGCCAAGCGCAGAGGCAAGCCACGCGCCCCACGGGATTTTGCGCCGTCGGCGGGTAATAACGATCTCTTCCGCCTCGTCGAATGGCGCGTCCTCCTCGGCGACGACGATGCGGGTGCCATGCCGCGCTAGCTCCTCGCCAGCGTCGGCGCCCGGGCCATAGGACGCCACGGCCGGGTCATCGAGACGAAACGCCCTTGGCGCGCGCGGGCGGCTATCGGACATAGGATTAGGTCCCTTCCATCACGCCAGCCTGTCGCCCAGCAGGAACTCCAGCGCACGATCAAGCCGGATATGGGGCAGCGGCGCGAGGCGCCCGCCGTGATCGCGCGCACGCCGCGGCGGCCGGAAACGCGGGAAGCGCAGGGCGCCCGCTGGAAAACCGCCTGAAAACACCGTCTCGGGATTGTCGGGCAGCTCGCCAGGAAAAATCGCAGCCTCGGTTTCGCCATCGAAGATCTGGCCGTCGATCTCCTCCCCGGCTGCCGGCGTGCCGACGATCGCCGCGAGGTTTTCGCCATCCTCGCGGACCGTCGCCTCGCGCGTCGCCCGGATCGCGGCGAGCGCCACCGTGCCGACGGTGCCGCCCGCGCCCTGGGTGCGGCGCATCGAGCGGTCGACGAGCAGCCTGAGGATGGCTTCCAGCCGCTGATGATCGGCCCGGTGCAGATGGTCTGCCTTGGTGGCGGCGAACAGCACCTTGTCGATGCGCGGCGAGAAGATGCTGGACAGGAAGCTGTTGCGGCCCGCGCGAAAGGCGAGCAACACCTGATCGAGAGCCGTCTCCAGCTCGGCGAGTGCGGCAGGGCCCGCATCGAGCGAGGCGAGCACGTCGACGAGCACGATCTGACGGTCGAGCCGCGCAAAATGCTCGCGGAAGAACGGCCGCACGACCTGTGCTTTATAAGCCTCGTAGCGGCGCTCCATCTGGCTCGCGAGGCTGCGTGGCGGCGTGACGAAGCCCGGCGGCAGATCGAGCGGCGCGAAGGTCAGCGCGGGCGAACCGGCGAGATCGCCCGGCATCAGGAAGCGGCCTGGTGGCGTCGTCGCGACAGCCTCGGGACCGGCCCTCAAAGCCTTCAGATAATCGGTGAATGTCCCTGCGAGCTCGGCAATATCGGCCTCCCCGACGGCACCAGCCGGATCGCGATTGAGAGCACGAAGCCAAGGCGCCGCGATATCGGCGCGCTCTGGCCGGCGACTGCCTGTCACAGTCTCCCGCGACCATTCGGCAAAACTCTTGTCGAGGAGCGCGAGGTCGAGGAGCCACTCGCCGGGATAGTCGACGATGTCGAGGGCGAGTGTCGCCGGCCCGCTGCGCCATCCGGCAGCTCGCTCGTAATCGATGCTGACGCGCAGCTCGGCGATCCTTCGCGTCGACTCCGGCCATCGCCGCTCCGGCTCAGCGAGCGAGGCCATGTGTTCCTCGAAGGGAAAGCGCGGGACCGTGTCGTCAGGCTGATCATCGAGCCGGGCCTTGCGAATGCGCCCTTCGGCAGAAGCACGAAAGACCGGCATGGCGACGGAGCCCAGCAAATGATGAACGAGGGCCGTCGTGAAAACCGTCTTGCCCGAGCGCGACAGACCCGTCACGCCGAGGCGCAACCGTGGCGAAACGGTTGTGGCGGCGAAATGGCCGAGATTGCGAAGGGCGTCGACGGTTCCGTCGAGGAAGGATGAAGCGCTCACAGCATAGAGATAGGCAATGGAGGACGATCAGTCATCCTCACCGCCAAGGCTTTTCGGCGTGACGAAGCGGTCGAGGCGCCCCTTGAACGGGGCCAACTCTCCCCACCGCCCGGGGAAATCGATCACCGACAGCGCGGCTGTCGGAAATTTGCGCTGTAGATCGGCGAGCTGACCACTGTCGCCGCCGCCTGACAAAAGCAGCGTCAGCTCCGCCATGCCCGGATTGTGACCTACGACGAGAAGCGTGCTCACGTCGTCGGCGATGCCACGCAGTACCGCCAGTAGGATCTCGACCCGCGCCTCGTAGATGCGCGGCTCGGTCTTCATCGGGATCCCATCGGATCGCGAACCGCCAGCAAGCACCGGCGATACCAGCGCCCAGGTATCCTGCGTCCGCCTGGCGGAGGACACGAGGACGAGGTCCGGCAGGAGCTTCTCCGCCGCCATGTAGCTGGCGATCAGCGGCGCGGCCTTACGACCGCGGGCTGCGAGGGGACGTTCGTGATCGGTCACGCCATCAGGCCAGTCGGATTTGGCGTGGCGTAGAAGGACAAGCCGGCGCATGGCGCCACGTTACGGCGGATCGCCGCGCGCGAAAAGATCTGCCGTGCCAAACAGTCCACCGGAAATCTATTCCACGGGCGGAACCAAGCAGGAACTGCCATGCACAACCCTTTGTTAGGGCGTACGTTAGGGCGACATCGGCAACGGGTGCCGGCGATCGGAGGATCAGCTCATGAGCGCGTCGGACTATCACAAGGACCGCCTCGGCAACCAGAAGCTCCATCCCGAAACATTAATGCTCGGCTATGGCTATGACCCTGCCCTGTCGGAAGGGGCCGTGAAGCCGCCGGTCTTCCTCACCTCGACCTTCGTCTTCAAGACCGCCGAGGACGGTCGCGACTTCTTCGACTACACGGCCGGCCGCCGGCTACCGCCAGAGGGTGCGACAGGCGGCCTCGTTTATTCCCGCTTCAACCACCCCAATAGCGAAATCGTCGAGGACAGGCTGGCGATCTTCGAGGAAGCGGAGAGCTGCGCCATTTTTTCCAGCGGGATGGCTGCCATCGCCACCACCCTCCTCGCGGTGATGCGACCCGGCGATGTAATCCTCCATTCACAGCCGCTCTATGGCGGCACCGAGACGCTGATCGCCCGCACCCTCAGTTCTTTCGGCATCGGCGCGGTCGGCTTCAGCGACGGTGTCTCGCCGGACGCTGTCGCCACAGCAACTGCCGATGCCCTCGCGGCCCGTGAGCAAGGTCAGGCCGGCACTGCGGGCAAAGTCAGCGTCATCTTCGTGGAAACCCCGTCCAATCCGCTCAATACCCTCGTCGACTTCGCCCTCATCGCGCGCGCCGCCGACACGATCGCGGAGAAGCAAGGGACGCGTCCGCTGATCGTCTGCGATAACACCTTGCTCGGGCCGCTCTTCCAGAAGCCGCTCCGCCATGGAGTCGATCTGGTGATCTACTCGCTCACGAAATATGTGGGCGGCCATTCGGACCTGGTTGCCGGCGCGGTCGTTGGCGCAGGCGACAGGGTCAAGCCCATCAAGCTCCTGCGGGGCGCGATCGGCAACCAGCTCGATCCCCACTCCGCCTGGATGATCGGCCGGTCGCTGGAAACACTGTCGCTGCGCATGACCGCTGCCTGCCGCAACGCGGAAGCCGTGACCCGCTTCCTGGTGGATCACCCCAAGGTCCACCGCGTCTATTACCCCGCCTTCTTCCCCGAAGGCAGTCCGGAGCGCGACGTCTATCTCAGGCAATGCACGGCGGCAGGGACAACCTTCGCCTTCGACATCGCCGGCGGTCAGGATGAAGCCTTCCGTTTCCTGAACGCGCTGCGGATCGTCAAACTCGCCGTCAGCCTGGGCGGAACGGAGTCGCTCGTCTGCCACCCTGCAACGACGGTCCATTCGGGCGTGCCACGGGAACTGCGAGAACGGATCGGCATCTCCGATGCGACCATCCGCATGTCGATTGGTATCGAGCATGCGGATGATCTCGTCACAGATATTGCCCAAGCGCTCGCTACATTAGAACAAGCATAGAGACGAAAAGGGCCGCGTAGATAATGGCCACACGGTGACTATTCTTTGCTGCATCCGCAGCGGAATTGCGTCATAAGTTGCACGCGGCCGGCAGGATGCGTGCCGATCGGGGACGAGCCACTGCTGGCGCTAGCCGTCGAGCTCGGCCGCGAAGCAATGCGTAACGAGGGAGACGTAACCGTGAAACGAGCTTCGATTGCGGTGCTGATGGGCATCGCCCTGATGCTGGGTGCCTGCGTGACCGCCGTGCAGGACAAGGAAAACATGCTGGCTGCGGCCGGGTTCAACATGCGGCTGGCGGATACGCCGGAGAAGATCGCCTCCCTCAAGAAGTTCCCGCCGCACAAGTTCTTCGTGCAGAATCAGAACAACCAGCCGGTCTATTTCTACGCCGATCCCACGATCTGCCGCTGCCTCTATTACGGCACCCAGGCCAACTACCAGGCCTATCGCCAGATGGCCTTCCAGCAGAACCTCGCCGATCAGCAGCAGATGACGGCCATGATCAACCAGCAGACGGCCTTCGACTTCGGCCCTTGGGGCGACCCCTTCTGGTACTGAGGACGCCGCCGGGCGGTCCGATAGTGCTCATCAACGAAAAGCAGGCTTCGTGCCTGCTTTTTTGTGGCCGGGTCAGGGGGCGGTTCGTTGGAGACGCTGGTGATCAGGATGATACGGTTCCCTCCTCGGCCCTGACCGGGAGAGGCGCGGCTTTTCTGGGCTGCGGCAGACGCACGACGGCGAGCAGGGCTATACCGAAGCCAACCACCATGACCCACCACGCGGGACGGATCGCCGTCCCCACATCCAGATTCGCCTCGAGCACGAACCGCCAGGGCGCTCCCGTGGTCGCCGCGTACCAGATGGTCTCCACCACGGCGGTAAAGGCCCCCGTGACCACAGCCGCGCCTGCGAGCTGCACCCCTCGCAGGGGGACAGCAAAGCGATGCATAAGACGATAGGCGAAGGCCAACCCGAAAAAGCCCGTCATCAACACGGCTTCTGTGACATCAATCTTGGATTGCAGATAGAAGTGGATGAGCGCGAGCGGCGTTATGACGTAGATGGCCCGATGCAGCGTCTGCCAGCGGCGCCCCAGTCGCCGGATCATGGCATCGGTTGAGGTCGCGGCGAGGACTGCGAGCCCGATGAGAGCGACGAAGCCGATCGTGAGATAGATCCGCAAGACGATCTCGCTCGCCACACGGCCGAGATCGAAGCTCTGGTCCAGGCAGTAGAGCGTGAAGTGGATCGCGACGTAAGCAAAGGCCGCAACGCCGAGCATACGCCTGATAAGGATGAGCTTCGGCCAGTTGCCTATCCGGCGCAGCGGCGTCACGGCGAGTGACGCGAGCATGAACCGAACTGCCCATAGCCCGTTCTGGTGAATAGCCTCGGTCACGGGCTTGGGGGCATACCATCCCATCGCCCAGGACAACGCGATCCAGCCCCCAGGAGCGAGCACACAAAGGAAGGTCGCGAGCTTCAGCGGCGAAAGCCGGCCCGCACGGTCGCACCAGGGGAGCTTTGCCGCGCGCGGCATCAGGGGGTTAGACGGGCGAATGGCACCATCCTCTTCGATCCTCCACCGCACGACCAGCCGCGGCAGATCCTGCATGCCCACGAGAGCGAACGACCTCGCGGATCCAAGAGATTGGCAATATCTGCATTTGTAGCGCAAGAGGGCACGCCAGCGGCAGCATACACATCACCGTGACGAGAATTCAGAGCAGGAACTCACACGCAAGACACAGATTGAAACAAACTGAAACAAAAAATACGGAAGATGCTGAAGTACATATTCTTATGTACTTTCAGTGTACGGCGTCTTTCTTAAATGTATAACGGAGTTTTAAGTTCTGTGGCGATATTGCGACATAGACTTACAGAAATTTAATTTGAATCCCAACACGATACATCACATTCTTTCCTTCTCTCGAAGGAGACAGTGATATGCAGAAGACGATGATCGCCGCCCTTGCCGCACTGGCCGTCGCCGGTTCTGGCGCCCTCTCGGCAAGCTATGCGCAGCCCGCCAACGCGCCCGGCGCTTCCCAAAGCACCGCGACCCAAGAGGAAACCCGCCAGGGTCGGGATCACGCACGCGGTCCGATGCGGTTGTCGGCAGAAGATCGCGGTGCCTTGCTCGATGCACGCCTCGCGGGCTTCAAGGCCGGATTGAAGCTGACGCCGGAGCAGGAAAAGGCCTGGCCAGCACTCGAGACGGCGGTGCGGGATATCGCAAAGCAGCGCGGAGAGCGGATGGCAAAATGGCGTGAGGCGCGCGAAGAGCGTGGGAAGAAGGAACGCCCGGACATGATCGAGCGCCTCCGGCGGGGGGCCACGATGATGGAAGAGCGCGCCAAAACCATGCAGACGCTCGCCGACGCGGCCGCACCGCTCTATGAGAGCCTGGACGCCGGGCAGAAGCGGCGCTTCGACGTGATGGCGCGCGATATGATGGATCAGCACGGCCCCCGCCGTGGCGGTCCTGAGCGCGGCCCGCATCACCGCGGCTGACGCGGCGACTAAAAAATGGATCGCGGCGCCATCATGCTGCGATCCTTTTCTCGCTACACCGAGACCCGCCAGGTCTCAGCCCGGGGACTATCGCGTCCGTCTACTCCCTGACCACCAGCACCGAGCAGGTGGCGTGGCGAACGATGGTCGCAGCGTTTGATCCGAGCAGATAAGTCGACATCGCCGGCTTGTGCGAGCCGACGATGATGAGATCCGCCTTCATGTCCTCGGCTTCCTGCAGCACCTCATTATAGATAGAGCCCAAGCGCACCACGTGGCTGACCGCGATTTCCGGCGCCACGATCGACTTTGCGAGCGCCGCAAGATCGTTCTCGGCGGTCTCCTGCTGTTCCGTGTCGAAGTCCGGCGGAACGAACTCCATGAAGGTCACGGGCAGGATCGACCTGACATAGATAAGGCGCACCGATCCAGCCGTTGCACTGGCGAAGGCCACCGCCTTGTCGATGGAATGGCGCGAGAAGCCGGCATCGGAGATGTCGATCGGCACCAGAATATTCTTGTACATTCATTGCCTCCGTCACTGTGACCCGGCCGCGGCTCCATCGCCCGGACTATCGACCGGCAACCCTTGCCCTGGACACGCCAGGGCACGAAAATCTCTCGGCGAAACACCGTATCTGCATTTTGACCAGATGGGTGACGATATCCGATGGATGCCGACAAACAGCAACAATAAAGCCCATCGCGAAAGGTGCCTTTACCCTTGGCGGGGAGGCGTGTGGACAACGAGGCCGTCGAGATCGGGAGTGACCCTGATCTGACACGACAGACGTGACCGTGGCTGCACATCGGAGGCGAAGTCGAGCATGTCCTCCTCCATGCCCTCCGGGGGCCCCACCCGATCCCACCAGGTCTCCTCGACGTAAACGTGGCACGTCGCGCAGGCGCAGGCCCCGCCACATTCGGCATCGATGCCGGGCACCCCGTTGCGGATGGCTGTCTCCATTACCGTGGAGCCGACTTCCGCCTCAACGGTCCTTGCCGTCCCGGCGGCATCCACGAAAGTCACGGCTGTCATAATCTGTCCTTCGGCACGCAAGACGAGAAAAGGTGAAGGCCGGCGAGGCCGCGCAGTCAGATCGCGCGGGCAAGGATATCCTGCATCGCAGTGTCCGCAGCCGTGATGGCCGCATCGAACCGTCGGAAGAGAATCTTCAGCTCCGGCGTTGCCGGATCCGCCAGTGCATCTTCGATGTCCTGAACGATGGCTGCCAGCTTCCACGCCCCGATCGCACGGGAAGAGCCCTTCAAGGTGTGGGCGGCATCACTCCGCGCACGAAGGTCGCCCTCACCGGTGATGACGGCGTGTTGCTGCCGGAGCTGGTCGCGGAAAAGGCCGATGATTTCGCATGCGAGTTCGCTATCACCTCCCGTCTGCTGATCGAGGTAGGCCGCGTCAATATCCACAGCATCTTTGGCCGGAGAGGCCTCTCCGAATCGCTCACTCATCACACGCTCATTGTTCGTGCAGATATTGCACACCGACTGGGGCACCATGCAGCGCTATCGCCGCTCCATCAACATTCTTCGCAACCTCTACGGTGATCGACAGCGGCGTGGATCGAGAGTGCCAAAAGGGGTAAAAAAGCCGTTAACGAAACTCTCAATTGCCTCTTGCCTCGGGTTTCAATTGCGGCGGCGGGGGGTTAAGCTCTCATGGTAAACGGCGGTATTTGCTGAATGTTTGCCGATAGCGGCGGCCACGTTCAGCAAGGTCGGGGAGGAGGCACCCTGATCGCCGCATGGAATTGGGGGCGATGCGAGGCGGCGACATGGCCAAAGAAAATAAACTCGTTGATCCGACGCAGGAAGCACTGTCGGCGCTGGAACAGGCGTTGACGCTCAATGTGGCGGACATGCAGGCGCCGGGCTCCCAGGCGAAGACCGCCGATGCCAAGGACACCAAGGACGCGCGGTTACCTGACACGCGCGACGACGACATGTTCGCGGGCAAACGCCGGGAATCCACGCCCGCAGAGCCGGCCCGCCCCGGACCGAACCATATTGATCCCCCTCGCCCCGCTGCCGTCATCGCGCCTGATCCGTCCCGCGTCGCCAACGACGATCGCCAGTCCGTCGGCGCCTTGCTCCAGACCCTGCAGCAGAAGCCTTCGCGGGAGCCACTCTGGTTCGCGGCTTTGGCGTCGCTGTGCTGGCTCGTCGCCATGGGCGCCTTCCTCAACGCGCGCTACGGCATCTCTGCCAATGGCGTGCAGACTGTGCTCACGACGCTCGCCCCGACTGACTGGGGCCTTATGGGCGTGTTGCTCATTGGTCCTGTCCTCCTGTTCTTCGTGTTGGCCATTCTGAGCCTGCGGACGCAGGAAATGCGGCATGTCGCGCGCGCCATGACAGGCGTGGCCGTCCGTCTCGCACAGCCGGAAACTCTGGCATCGGAGGCTGTGGTCAATTTGTCGCAGGCGGTTAGGCGTGAGGTCGCCGCCATCGGTGACGGCGTCGAGCGCGCGCTTGCCCGCGCCGGCGAACTGGAGACACTCGTCCGCAGCGAGATCTCGACACTCGAACGCGCTTATCAGGGCAACGAGATCCGTATCCGCACGTTGATCGACGAACTGGTCGCGCAGCGCGAGGCGATCGTCGCGAACGCGGACCGCGTGCGTGGCTCGATCACAGGCGCCCATGAAAATCTCACCCAGGAGCTTGAGACGGCGGGCCGCAATCTCGTGGAAGCTGTGACGACGGCGGGTACGAAGGCCGCCGAGTCCCTCGGCTTCAAGGGCGAGCAGATGGCCCAGACGCTGGACCAGATCAGCGATCGCATGCTGAACGAGATGCAGAGCCGCGGAACGGGCCTCGTCGACCGTCTCAGCGCCACGGCCGAGAGCGTGAACGTGCGCCTCGCCAACGCGAGCAACGAGGTCACGGCCCTTCTCGACAAGAAGGGGCTGGAAATCTCGCAGACCATCGAGCAGACCGGGCACAAGCTCAATGCTGGGCTCCAGGAAAGCTCCGTCGAAGTTACGCGGAAGCTCGCCGCAACCGGCTCCGAAATCGCCGACAGCATCGCGCGCAAGGCGAGCGAAGTGAACGAGACGCTGAGGACCACGGGCGAGGCGCTTGGCGCGACCTTGGGCGAGCGTGGCGCGGAGGTCAGCCGCCGCATCGAGGAAGTGGGCGCGGGTGTTGCGACGACCATTTCCCAGCAGGGCAGCGAACTCAACGAGACCATCTCGGTCGCCGGCCAGAAAGTCGCGAGCACCATTGTATTGCGCGGCACGGAAGTGACGGAGCGGATCGAGGAGGTCGGCCGTGGCGTCACCGAAACGATCGTCGAACGCGGCGGCAATCTGGCGGATCGCCTCGCTTCGACCGGCGATCGCATCCATGACACCATCGAGACGAACGGCCGCACGCTTGAAGAGACGCTGTCTGCCACGGGCGACAGGGTCGCTAAACTGATCGGCGAGCAGGCAAGCGGCGCCCAGGGCGCCTTCGAAGCCAGCGCCAAGCGTTTCGCAGAAGATTTCGTGAATCGGACGGCCGAGTTCAAAACGGCCATCACCAACCAGACGACGGAAGCGCAGGAACTGCTCAGCGGCACCGGCAATGAGATCGTGCTGGCCGTCGCGGCGCAGGGCTCGCGCGTCAACGACACGCTTGCCCGCAACGCGGAAACGCTTGCACGCACGATCAACGAGCGTAGCCGCAACCTGGACGAGACCCTGCTGCAACGTCTCGCCGCCTTCGAGCAGAGCATCGAAGCTGGCGGGGGTAAGCTCGCATCCTCGCTCGAGGGCAGGCTTGCGGCCTTCGAGGCAAGCATCGCAACTGGCGGTGGCAACTTGACCGCGGCCCTTGATAGCCGGCTTGCGGCGTTCCAGTCCGGCGTCCAGGACGGCAGCGGACAGCTGGCCTCCACAATCGAGGAGCAGTTGACGGCGCTATCCAACGCCTTGCAGACCGGCGGTGAGCAACTGGCCCAGGCGCTGTCTGGACGCATCGATACGCTGAAGGCCAGCATCGCCGAGGGGGGGCAGCAGCTCTCCACCACCTTGGACGGCCGCATCACCACCTTCATCAAGAGCGTCCAGGCCGGCACGCAGCATCTGTCCGCAACGCTCGAAGGCCGCCTGAACGCCCTGAACACGAGCATCAATACCGGCGGCCAGCAGATCACTGCCTCGCTCGACGAGCGCCTGGCCGCATTCGGGCTGCGTCTCGACGAAGGCAGCAAGCAGCTCGCCAATGCGCTCGACGAACGCCTCGCCGCGCTCAACGGTGGTATCAACGAAGGGGGCGCTCGCCTCGCCGCGACGCTCGACGGACGCCTGGCTGCGCTCAGCGCCAGCGTCAACGAGGGCGGCAGCCAGCTCGCCTCCACCCTTGACGAGCGGCTTGCCGCGCTCAATTCCGGCATCAGCTCCGGAAGCGCACAGCTCGCGGCCACCCTCCACGAACACCTGTCCACCTTTGGCGATCAGATCAACGGGACGAGCCAACAGCTCGCTGCTACGCTTGATGGACGCCTCGCCTCCTTCAGCGCGGCGATTGACACCGGCAGCCAACAGCTTGCAACAACCATTGATGCAAGACTCGGCACCTTCAACAGCCGCATCGAGCACGGCGCCACCCGCCTCGCCGAGGCGCTCGACACGCGTCTGGCCGTCTTCGGTGATGCGATCGGCGATGGCAGCACGCGCCTTGTTGAGGCGCTCGATGGTCGCCTCGCCACGTTCAACAGCCACGTCGAGGATGGCGCCACCCGCCTCGCGGATACCCTCGACACGCGTCTGGCCGTCTTCGGCGACGCAATCGGCGATGGCAGCACGCGCCTCGTTGAAGCACTCGATGGTCGCCTCGCGACGTTCAACAGCCACGTCGAAGAGGGCACGACCCGTCTTGCCGATACCCTCGACACACGTCTGGCCGCCTTTGGCGATACCATCGGCAAGGGCAGCACGCGCCTTGTTGCGACCCTTGATGACAGACTAACGGTCTTCAGCAACCGGATCGAGGGCGGCAGCAGCAAGCTCGCGCTGACCCTGGACGAGAGGCTCGCCGCGCTGGACACCTCGGTTGACCAGGGTAGCGAAAAGCTCGCTGCAACTCTCGATAGCCGGCTTGCCGCGTTCGGTAGTCATGTCGAGGAGGGCAGCCAGAAGCTCACGTCCACGCTCGACGACCGTCTGCAGACCTTCAACAGCCGCATCGAGGATGGCACCGACCGTCTGGCGGAAGCGCTCGACGGACGACTTGCAGCTTTCAGCACCACGATCCACGGCGGCGGCGACAAGCTCGCAGCGGCGCTGGATGGTCGGCTGCAAGCCTTTGGCGACCTTGTCGAGACCGGCAACAACGAGCTTGCATCCACGCTCGATAGCCGCCTCGCCACCTTTGGCGCCACGCTCAGCGATGGCAGCGAGAAGCTCGCCAGCACGTTTGACGAGCGCCTATCTCTGCTCAGCAGCCACATCAAGGATGGCAGTGGCGCGCTCACGAGCACCATCGACGAGCGGATCTCGACTTTCATCGAGGGGATCGAGGCGGGGAGTTCTCACCTTGCGTCCACACTGGACGAACGTCTCTCAGCCTTCGACGGAAGCATCAAGAACGGGAGCAGCGATCTCGCCACCGCACTCGACGAGCGCATCGCCGTTTTCGCCAAGACGCTGGCAGATGGAGGCGAGCATCTTGCCACGACCGTCGAGGGCCGGCTTGCAGCATTCGACAACAGCGTCAAGAACGGCGGCGGCCAGCTGCTCCAGCTTCTGCAACAGCGCCTTTCCGCCTTCGAGACAACGGTCGAGAGCGGCACAGGACGCATCACCACTGCGCTGGACGCGCGCCTGGCGGCACTCGAGACGTCGGTTGAGAGCGGCGCCGGCCGCCTGACCGCAGCGCTCGATGACCGCTTGACCGTGCTCGAAACGAGCCTGGAAAGCGGCAACGATCGCCTTAATTCAACGCTCGAGAGCAGGCTTGCGGCCTTCACGGACACGGTGGTCTCGGGCGGGCGGCAGCTCGACACCGTCATTGGCGAACGCATCGCCGGTTTCGAAGACGTGGTCGACACGCGTTCGCGCTCGCTCGACTTCGCTCTCGCGTCACGCCTTGCGAGTTTCGAGAACCTCGTCAATACGGGCGGGCAGGAGCTTATCGCGACCTTGGGCATGCGCATCGGCAGCTTGCAGGAACTGATGGAAACCCAGGGTCAGAAGCTCGATACGACGCTGACGAACCACATCGGAACGTTGCAGGAAACCGTCGTCATCCACGGCAGCACGCTGGTGGACCGCATCGCGAGCGATACCGGCCGCTTCACCGAGGTGGTCGAGGCGCAGCTCACCGCTGTGCGCGACCTGTTCGCCACCCACGGTGAAGAGCTCGGTAACGCGCTCATCGAGCGCAGCCGTGCCGCGGCCGAAGTCATGGAGCAGCAGATCACTGCGATCGAGCAGCGGTCAGCGGCGAAGAGCGGCGAGATTGCAAAGAATCTCGACACCCTCATCACCGGCATCGACGAAGGCCTCGGCGCGCGCGCCAACGCCTTGAGCGAGGCACTGATCCGCCATACCAGCGGTATCGCCCGCGTCCTCGCAGAAGGTGGGCGTGAGGTGACCAATGCCCTGGAAACCAAGGCCGACGAGATCGGCAGCATGGTTTCCGGGAAGAGCGAGGCCCTTACGGAGATCCTTTCGCGCAAGGCGGAAGAGATCAACCAGACGCTCGGCGGCCGTGCTCTGGAGATCGCCTCCACGCTCGACCAGCGTGTTGCTCGCTTCGAGGAGCGCGTCGTTGACCGCCTCGATTCCGTGTCGACAACCCTGGACGAGCGGGGCCGCCGCCTCAGTGAAGAGCTGACGCTGCGGTCGGAAGCCATCGACTCGAGCTTGGGCAATCGTATGGCTGAACTGTCATTGTTGTTCGGCGAGAAGGGCACCAGCCTCGTCACGAACCTCGGCAACCAGGGCGAAGCGATCGCCCGGGAGCTCGCCTCCATCGGAGAGGCCGTGGTCCGGACGCTGGAAGCCCGGGGCCTGTCCGTGGCCGACGCCGTTCGCGAGCGCAGCGAACACATGACGGAACTCTTTGCGGCGTCGAGCGAAGGCCTGCGTCAGGCTATCGACGCGGGTACGAGCCAGTCCATCGAGGCTCTGGTCGCGACCAACGATCGCCTCCGTGGCGAGCTGAATGGCGTGCTTGGCCGCTTGTCGGAGGCCAACCAGCTCCTGCAGCAGTTGACGGCGGGTGCCAGCACCAATCTCACAAGCGTCGAGGAAGGGCTCGGCCAGCGCGTGCGCGAGCTTGAAAGCGTGCTGAACACCGTGACCCAGGAGGCGCAGCGCGCCACCAGCGAGGTGGGCGCACAGGTGGAAGCGTTGCGCGAAGTGTCGAGCGGCTCTGTCCAGACCGCCAATACGCTGGCCCAGCAGCTCGCAACCCAGGGTCAATCGGTCGCCCAGCTTACGACGGATCACGTCCAGGCGCTCGCGACGGCGGCTTCGACGCTTGATAGCGTGGAAACCCGGCTCGGGGCTGCCCTCGAGAAACGCCGCGCCACCCTGGAGAACCTGCTCGGCGCCGTGGCGGAACGCACCGGCGATATCGAGCAGATCACCGGCTCGTTCAACGCCCTGTTGGTCGATTCCCTGGAGGATGCACAGAAGAAGGCTCGCCAGATCGGAGCGCTCCTGGCCAGCAACGCTGAGTCGACGACACAAGCGCTCACCGAACAATTCAACCAGATCCGTGCGACGACCGATCACGAGCGCGAGCAGACCGCCGCGGCGCTGCGCAAAGCCTACGAACAGGTCCTCAAGGAGATGGGCGAAGGCCTCGGCAAGGCGACCGAACGCTTCCATGGCATCGCGGATGACATGCGGTCCGTATCTGGCGAGATCCGCCAGGAACTCGAGGCGACGCGCCGCGAGTTGCAGCGCGGCATGGTCGAACTTCCGCGAGAAACGCAGGAGAGCGCCACCGCGATGCGGCGTGTGGTGGCCGATCAGATCAAGGCGCTCAACGAATTGACCGACATCGTGTCCCGCCAGGGCCGGTCGCTCGACGTGGCAGAGCCTCGCACGAGCCAGCGGGGTGATGTCGCCCCTCGGATGGAAGCGCCCGCCCGCCGTAACGCTCCTCCACCACCCGAAGCCACAGGCCCTCGCACAGGTGCTCCGCCACCAGCCGCGCAGACGCGGTCCTCGGCTGCAGCCGTCGCCGATAGTTTCACGGACGCGGCCGCGCGCTTGGCCCAGCCCCGCCGGGACGAGGCGGTGGCACCTACGCCTACGCCTGGGCGTGAGGCCAACCAGACGGGAGCACGTGGCTGGCTGTCCGACCTTCTTGTGCGTGCCTCGCGCGATGACACCACGCCCAAGGGAGCAGACGTTGCTGCCAAGCTCGCGGAAGCTCCGCCGCCTGCTCCTCAGGAGCGCGGCGAGCGCTCCCCACGGCATACGATCGAGCTTCTGGACTCGATCTCTGTCGATATCGCGCGGATGATCGACCACGACGCGGCACTTGAGCTGTGGGAGCGCTACAAGCGCGGCGAGCGCAACGTTTTCACCCGCCGGCTGTATACGCTCCAGGGCCAACAGACCTTCGAGGAGATCCGCCGGAAGTATCGTCGTGATCCGGAATTCAGGGATACGGTGAACCGCTACATCGAGGAGTTTGAGCGATTGCTCGCCGAGGTCTCACGCAAGGACAGAGACTCGGTGATGACCAAGACCTATCTCACGTCTGAGACGGGCAAGGTCTACACGATGCTGGCCCACGCCACCGGACGCTTCGACTGATACAGCCACGAAAAAACGGGCCCGATCAACAGGATCGGGCCCGTTTTTGATTCAGATGCTGCGTACACCATCAGCGATGCACGGCATCGCCGTGCCCTTTTGAATCAATCTCTGAAGACCAGAGTGCCAAGTCTCAACTGGGCCCCCTCAATCGACTTGGCGTGCCAATGAGCCACGGCGCGCCAGCGTGTGGCCAACCCGGAAAAGAATCTGGGATCAACTGGATAGCACCGGTTCCGGAATCAGAATGGGAGCTCTCTTCGGCAACGACCGCGTGATGGAAGGGCCGCGAGAGTTCCGCCCGCGCATCCACTCGCTCAGGCTGATGCCCGCATCACTGCGGATCCGCCAGACTTGTCAATGAATCGTGGAGTCCACGGAGGATCGGGCTAACCGATGACAACGGCGCGCGCTGGATCACGCCCAGCGAACGATGTCCCTGAGAACGATGCCGAGTGCCTCGTTTAACGCCGCGGCGCCTGCTGGGCCCGACAAGGTACCGGCTACAGGAACCTTGGCGGTGAACACCCGGGCCGATACCACCTGTCCGGTCGAGGCGTCGATAATACGCGCTGCGATCTGGACAACGGCCTCGCCGGTGCCCGCTGTGATGTAGAACTGGCGCAATTCCGTGGCCAATTGCAGAGCCGCAATAGTGCCATCGCCGGGCCGCCCAACCCGGCGCAACTGGCCGGCATTCGTGAACGTCTGGATCAGGCGTGTCTGCACGAGGACCGGCAGCCTGTCGCTCCACTGGGCGCCGGTGAGGCTCGAGACGGCCCCCGCGCGATCGTGAACCACGATCTGCTGGCTGTTGAGGGTCTCAAGCGCGACAGGCTCCGTCACCGCGAGCTGACGTCCGCCACGGGCGCTCAAACCGCTGCTCGGCGCGGTGAGATCGAAGGTGGGTGGCGGTGGCGAGGCGCAAGCGCCCAACCCAAGCGTTACCATCAGCGACAAGGCTCGAAGGGCCCATCCGCATCGACCAATGGCCTGTCGCCGGGTACTGCCGCCACGCGGCTCGCTCGCAGAACCCATCATAACGTCTCCAGAGCGCTGGTGTAGTGAGGGGAACCGGCCCATCAGCGCGGGCCACTATAGGCTGGCAAATTCGGCTTGGCGCCGAAGATGAACTGCTGGGGATTACGCTGCACGCTTTGCAAGGTGCGGTTCAGGTCGTTGAGCGTCCGGCGCGCGTCACTCGTCAGCGCCTCGACATTGCCAAGTCCGGGACCGGTAAAGCGCTTGATGCCCGCGGTAATCTCGGCGGTTCGCGCGTCAAGGTTGATAGCGAGCGTACGGATGGCGCGTGCGGCCTCGGCAACCTGGTCGAACGCTCCCTTGCCGTCGGGAGAACTCAGCAGACCTTGGGCCGATTTCAGCACACCTTCGACCTGATCGGCCGCACGGTCGAGCTTGGCGGTCAGTGAATTCACATTGCGCAGGATCGTCTGCACGTCGCCCGAGTTATTCCCGAGCGCGGCGGTGAACCGGTCCACATTGTTGACGATGTCGGCAATCTTCTTCGTATCGACGGCCTTGATCGCCGCGTCGAGGCTGGTCGACAGGCTCGACAAGCTCTTCGCCGTATCGCCCGCGCTCGACAGAAGCTGGTTGATGTTGGCGGAATTGTCGCCGAGAGCTTGAGAGAACTTCTCGACATTGCGGACCGTGTTGGCGATTGGCGTCTGCGCATCGCCCACGACGCTGTCGATCTTGTTCAGCACGTCGTCGGCGCGGCGCGCCAGCCGCTGCGCCGTCTCCAGGAGATCCTGGAAGTCCGAGCGATCGGCGTAGATCGTGGGCATCGGCTGGCCAGCCGATGCCACGAGCGGCGGCGCCTTGGGATCGCCGCCCGTCATCTGGATCGAGGCAACGCCCGTCAAGCCCTGATACTCGAGACGCGCCTTTGTATCCGAGTTGATCGGCACACCCGAATCGACATCGACGATGGCGACGACGTGGCGCGGATCTTCAGGCAGGAGGCTGATGCTGCGCACCTCACCGATCCGCAAACCGTTGAACAGCACCGAAGCGCCTCGGGAGAGACCGGACACGGATCCTGTAAAGACGACACGGTAGGACTCGCGCGTACCGCCGCTACCCAACGCCGCGAACCAGTAGACGAACAGGAACGCGCCTGTGACGACTGCAAGCGTAAACAGACCAATGAGAGCGTAGTTGGCGCGTGTTTCCATGGCTAGCTAACTATCACCCATTACTGCGCGCGCTCTCTTGCCGTGGAAATATGCCTTCACCCAGGCATTGTCAGATGCCAGCATAGCCTCAATCGGCCCCTGAGCGATGATACGTCCTTCGCCCAGTGCTGCAATCCTGTCGCACACCGAATGAAGACTGTCGAGATCGTGGGTGACCATAAAGACTGTCAAACCCAGGGTCTTCTGCAAGGTCGCGATCAAATCATCGAACTCGCCCGCGCCGATCGGATCGAGGCCGGAGGTCGGTTCGTCGAGGAAGACGATCTCCGGATCGAGCGCCAGCGCCCGTGCCAGCGCGGCACGCTTGATCATGCCGCCGGAAAGATCAGCCGGGTATTTGTCAGCGGCATCGGCCTTCAGGCCGACCATCTCGATCTTCAGCATGGCGAGTTCATCCAGCAAGCGTTCCGACATGCTGAGATATTCCCGCATCGGTACCTGGATGTTCTGCTTCACGGTCAATGCCGAGAACAGCGCACCGTGCTGGAAGAGAACGCCCCATCGGCGCTCAACGGCGCGCCGCGATGCGTCACGGAGCTCGTCAAGATTCTCACCAAAAACCTCGATGGTGCCGTGGCGCTTGCGAACAAGGCCCAGGATCGTGCGGGTCAGGACGGACTTGCCTATGCCCGAGGCGCCCACGAATCCCAGGATCTCGCCGCGATACACGTCGAGGTCGAGCCCTTTCATGATGATCTTTTCGCCAAAGCCGACCTCCAGGTCACGGACACGGATGACCACCTCGCGGTTAGGCTCGCCAGCGTGGCCGCTCGCGGCATCGGCATGGCCCTGCTCGGGCGTTCCGCCGTTGGTCGATGCGAGCTGCTGGTCCATGTGCGCCTCAGAAGCGGATCGCGGCGAAGAACATCGCGAACAGGCCGTCCACGACAATCACCATAAAAATGGACTTCACGACCGCAGCCGTGACCTGACGGCCGAGCGATTCAGCCGATCCCTCGACGGCCAACCCCTCGAGCGAAGCGATCAGACCAATCACGAGGGCCATGAACGGCGCCTTGATCATGCCAACGAGGAAGGTGTTGAAGTCGATCGCCGACTGCAGGCGGGCAAGATAAATCTCAGGGCTGATGCCACCGTAGATCCACGCCACCAGTCCGCCGCCGAACAGAGCCGCCATCTCCGAGATGAAGGTGAGCAGCGGCAAGCCGATGATCAAGGCGAGCACGCGGGGGATAATCAAAACCTCGATAGGGTCGAGCCCCATCACACGCAAGGCGTCCACCTCCTCGCGCATCTTCATCGAGCCGATTTCCGCCGTGAACGCGCTCCCCGACCGGCCGGCCACCATGATGGAGGTGAGCAGCACGCCGAGCTCACGCAGCACGAGGATACCGACCAGATCCACCACGAAGGTAACAGCGCCGAAGCGCTGCAGCTGGAAAATGCCCTGCTGGGCAATGATGCAGCCCACCAGAAACGAAATGAGCGCAATGATCGGCACGCCCTTGAAGGCGACCTGCTCGAGCTGATTGACGAGGGCTGTGAACCGGAAGCGCCGGGGATTGGCGAAAACGCGCGCGAGCCCCGCGGTGGTTTCGCCGAGAAAGCTGATGCCCCGAACCATGTCCCGTCCGGCATTGACCACGGCGCCGCCGACCTCTGCGAGAAAATCGACGAGCCGGGACTTCCGGCGTTCTGTTAATTCATTGCCACTACGATAGGCGATCTCGTTGAGGAGAATGCTCTGCTCGGGCCGCGCGCCGACGAAATCCGCATGCAAGCCGCGGTCGCCTAGCTCATGACGCGTGCGATCAAGCACCCAGGCGCCGAGGGTGTCGAGACGCTGGATGCCAGAGATGTCGAGGATGACGCGCCCAGCGCCCTGGCTTGCATCAAGCAGGGTCTGCGCCTCCTTCTCGACATCGGCAGCGTAAGGTGCCGTCCAAAGTCCGGCGAGCGTCGCTCTGAGTTCGCTACCAGCCTCTTCGGTCGCGGCGGTGGGTCCTGCGTTCATGCACCTGTCTTGCCAGCTGACCTCCGCACCCAGCGGACGTCGCGATTCCCATCTACGGCATATGCAATCACCGATAGCGGCGATACCCCGCGATGTCGAGCAAACCCATGCCGCACCGGCGGAATAAGTGGTAAAGCTGCATCGTTGCAACATCACGGCAAAAAGGCCGTGCTTACCACACCCGCTTCACCAGAAGGTCAGTCATGTCGCGCCGTCTAACCGTGGCCATCGAACGCTTCCCGATCGCGGGAAAATTTGTCATCTCCCGCGGTGCGCGCACGGAAGCGGTCGTCGTGACCGCAACGATCAGCGACGGCATTCATGACGGGCGCGGCGAATGCGTGCCCTATGCCCGCTATGGAGAGAGTGTCGAGGGTGTCGCCGCGGCCATCGAAGGCCAGCGCGCGGCCGTAGAAGGAGGGCTCGATCGCGAAAGCCTCCGTGAGGCCCTGCCCGCGGGCGCCGCCCGCAACGCGCTGGACTGCGCCTTGTGGGATCTCGAGGCGAAGATGGCGGGGGTTCCGGCCCATGTCCTCGCCGGCATCACCCGCGTTCCCCGCACCACGACGGCCTATACCATCAGCCTGGATACACCACAGGCTATGGGCGAAGCGGCCGCGCGCAGCGGAAGGCCCATCCTCAAGATCAAGCTTGGCGGTGCCGGAGACCCCGCACGCGTTGCCGCCGTGCGGGCCGCGGCTCCTGATGCTCTCATCATCGCCGATGCCAATGAAGCCTGGACATCCGACACGCTGGCCGAGAACGTGGCGGCTTGCCGGCGTGCGGACGTCGCGCTGGTCGAACAGCCCTTGCCCGCGGGCGAGGATCATCATCTCGCTGCACACCGCGGCATTATTCCTCTTGGTGCGGACGAAAGCCTGCACACGCGGGAGGATCTCAGCCGGCTTGCGGGGCTCTACGACGTCATCAACGTCAAGCTCGACAAAACGGGCGGGCTGACCGAAGCGCTGGCGCTCGTTTCCGAGGCGGAGGCGCGGGGTTTCGGCATTATGGTGGGCTGCATGGTCGGGACTTCGCTGGCCATGGCACCGGCCATGCTCCTCACGCCGCGGGCGCGGTTCGTGGACCTCGACGGTCCCCTCCTCCTTGCGGAAGATCGCCCCTATGGTCTCAGCTATGAAGGCAGCATCGTGAGTCCGCCGACGCGGGAACTCTGGGGGTGAGGAAAAATCCGACTCTGCCGCCACCGTAAAAGGATCCTTTAAGCTGACGCTCGTATCGTTGGCCGAATGAGCCTGCACGCCGACGCGCCCAACGACCTGAGCACCATATGCTGACATCCGAAGCCAGTCCCATCGAGTCGTCACCGACCTACGATGCAATCGCCCGGGCCCTCACCGAGACCGAGCGCGGACGCTGGTTTCTGGCGGAATATGTGCGCCGCCAGCGCCACGCCGATCTCCAGGCTCTGATTGACGCACTGAGCCGCCTCCAGGGCAGCAGTCGCCGCACGGAGCACGCGGACGCCAAAGACGATGTACGCCAGAGGCAGCGGTTTCGGCTTGTCCAACTTCAACGCCTGATCGAGCGTACGCGTATCGAAATCGCGCTTTCACCAGGAAGCCAGCCGGTGCTCGATCGGGACGCCAGCGAAGATCCATTCATGGCCCTGGCGCGCGCTCAGGAGAAAACGACGGCCGCGATCATGGATGCCGCTGAGCTGATCCAGGAAATGGCCTGGAGCAAGAACTCAGCCGGGAGCACATACGAGGATATCGTCAACGGCGCTGTTCGGGATCGTCTTACGAGCCTCTATGCGGTCGCCGCGAACAGCATGGCGATCAGCGAGCGCTTCCGGCTTTTGACACGCCTGATGGACCAGATCGACCAGCGATTGGCAAAGGCCGTGGAGGCTTGTGACGCCGCGGCGGAACCCGAGCCCGCCTTGCGCCGAGAGCCGACCATCGAACCGGACCTGCCTCAGACGGTGCGGCTCGTCGTGAACAATGCCGAACAAGCTGCCGACCAGGGGACAGGGATGCACAACACGGCCAGCATCCGCGAGCAACTGGAGGCGCTGGTGGCACGTCAAGCGTCATCGCAGGCGGCTGGACAGCGTAAATCCATCCGCTCACCGGGCGAGATCCTGGCCGGGCTCACCACGATGAGCACTTCGGAAAAGCTGCGCCGTTTTACCTGAAGACTACGACACCAGACCGTTTCAAGAAGCGATGGCTAGCCCGTCGTCGCCTGATGCCGCGCCATGTGCCAGGCGGATATTGTCTAGAAACTGGCGGGCGCTGGCCTGCCACGTGAAGGTGAGCCCATAGTCACGGCAGCGCGCGCGAGAGATCTCGAGCGCCGCGAGAGCAGCCTCTCTGAGATCATGATCGAGCACGCCGCATCCCGACGAGCCGATGACATCGATTGGGCCCGCAACCGGCAGCGCGGCCACGGGCAAGCCGCTCGCCAACGCCTCCAGAAGCACGATTCCAAAGGTATCTGTCGCGCTGGGAAACACGAAGACATCCGCGGCGGAATAGATGTCCGCGAGCGCCTCGCCGGTAAGGCTCCCGAGGAAGCGGGCCTCAGGATAGGTCGCCTGCAAGGCAGGTCGGGCCGGGCCGTCTCCCACCACCACCTTTGTTCCGGGGAGATCGAGCTTCAAAAAGGCCTCGATGTTCTTGTCGACGGCAACGCGTCCGACGTAAAGGAAAACCGGCCCCGCGAAAGGTCGCGCGGCATCAGGCCGAGGTCGGAAAAGCGATGCATCGACCCCGCGCGACCAGCGCATCAGCGGGCCGAACCCCCTGTCGGCGAGTTCCCGCTCGATCGTGCCCGTGCTCACCATGATGCCGGCCCCCGCGTTGTGAAAGCGCCTGAGTGCGGCGTAGCTCCAACCCGTGGGCACCGGCAAGCGGGCCGCGAGATATTCGGGAAAGCGCGTATGATAGCTCGTCGTAAAGGACTGCCCGTCACTGATGCAGGCGCGTCGCGCGGCCAAGCCGATCGGTCCCTCGGTTGCGATATGCACGAAATCGGGCTTGAACGCGGCCATCTTGCGCCGGACCGAGGAGGCAAAGGCGACCGCCAGCCGGATCTCCGGATAGCTCGGCATCGGCCAGGTCCGAAACATGTCGGGTGTAAGGAAGACAATCTCCGCGCCGAGTGCAGGAGCCTCCCGCGCGACATTCTCGAGCGACCGCACGACGCCGTTGATCTGCGGGTGCCAGGCGTCCGTGGCAACGAGAACGCGCATCAGGCGGCCACTTCCTGAAGGGGGACAATCGCGTTGGGCTCTCGCGATCGGCCCCAGCGAACGATCTCGAAACGGCCATCATAGTGCTCGACCAGGGCGGTGCAGGATTCCACCCAATCACCGGTATTAATGTAGCGGACGCCATAGTCGTCATGCATCGTGGCGTGGTGGATATGGCCGCAAATGACGCCGTCGGCCTCGTGGCGACGCGCCTCCGAGGCGAGCAACTCCTCGAAGCGGCCAATGTAATTCACTGCGTTCTTCACTTTGAGCTTTGCCCAGGAAGACAGGGACCAGTAGGTCAGGCCGAGACGACGGCGCGCGACATTGAGATAGGTGTTCACGAACAGGGCGAAGCCATAAGCGCGATCACCGAAGAAGGCGAGCCAGCGGGCGTGGCGCACGACCATGTCGAATTGGTCGCCATGCGTGACAAGATATCGGCTGCCATTGGCTGCTTCATGGATCGCGTATTCCATGATCAACACGCCACCGAAGTTTGACCCAACGTAATCACGAAGAAACTCGTCATGATTACCTGGAATATAAATGATCTGACAGCCCTTGCGTGCTTTACGAAGCATCTTTTGAACGACGTCGTTATGCGCCTGGGGCCAATACCACTTCTGCCTAAGACGCCACCCGTCGACCATATCGCCGACGAGATAGATCGTATCGGCGTCGTGGAACCGCAGGAAATCGAGCAACAGATCTGCCTGGCATCCCTTGGTACCGAGATGCACATCAGAAATGAACAGGGCTTTCGTTCGCACAACGTCGTTCCGCAAGGCTCCGGCCTTCCGCGTAAGCTTGCTCGGAGCACGGTCCTCATCCGGCCGTGCGAGCTATCAAAAACCTGATTCCGATTGCAGTTTCGTGACGAGCCAGGGGGCGATGCCTGAACAAGGGGCAATCTCGACCCGTCCAGATGGCGGCGAGATTATGACTTAATATTGGCAGGATTAACAAGAATAAACCATATTTGTTCTTCCACCGTACCTAGATCCATTAATTTCCTCTTAAAAGTAACTTGAGGAAATACACACCATCGCGCCGGACGCATAGCTGACCTGCTGCTTTCGATATTGGCTCCCAAGGGGTTGCCCGGTATGAAGGCAGCAGCTGCACATATCTGGTCTCCCGCCGTGAACCCCCTCCTCGGTATATCGCTCAAGGTCGTATCAGCTTTGTTCTTCACGCTGATGGCCGCGGGCATCAAAACTGTCGGTCAGGATTTCCCGACCGGCCAGATCGTCTTTTTCCGTTCGTTCTTCACGATCCTGCCCCTTCTGGTGTGGCTCGGCTTCCGCCGCGAGATCATGGCGTCGATGCGGACGAAGAATATCGGCGGGCATATCAAGCGTGGCCTGATCGGTGGCTGCGGCATGTTTCTGGGCTTTGCGGCCCTTGCCAAGCTGCCGCTCTCGGACGCGATCGCCATCGGCTACATCGCGCCGCTGCTCGTGGTCGTCCTCGCGGCGATTTTCTTGCGAGAGAAGGTGCAGGCTTATCGCTGGCTCGCGGTCTTCATCGGCTTCATCGGCGTTTTGGTGATGTTGACCCCGCATGTCGCTTCGAGCGCGCTGATGTCCGGGGCTGCCTCTCCGGCTGTCACCATCGGCCTGATGTTCGCTCTCTTCGCGGCGCTCTGCAACGCCAGCACGACCATCGAGGTGCGCAAGCTCGTCAATACCGAGCGCACCGGCTCCATCGTGTTCTATTTCGTGGTTCTGATGAGCACGCTAGGACTAGCCACGATCGCGCTCGGCAACTGGGTCATGCCTTCGCCGCGTGAATTCGCGCTGTTCGTCGGCATCGGCGTCATGGGCGGCATTGGCCAGATCCTGCTCACCATGAGCTACAAGCATGCCGACACGTCGCTGATCGCGCCCTTCGAATACACCACGATGATCTGGGCCTGCCTTATCGGCTGGTTTATCTTCGAGGAACTCCCCGTTCCTGCCGTCGTCTTCGGGTCGGGCATCATTATCGCGTCGGGCGTGTTCCTGGTGTGGCGCCAGCATCATCACAGCTACGCCGAACGCGCCGCCCGCAAGGCTGGACCAACCCATACCGTTTGAGCTGACCTCCCTGCTCAATCGCCTTGATGCCGCGATGGATAACCCATCGCGGCCTTTTTTAACGCCGATCATCGCCCGGTCCTAAACCGTCTCCGTGCGGACTTCGAAATCCCCGGGCGCCTCACGCGGCCCACGCGGCTTGCCAACGCGCCATCTTCTTGCCATGACCGAACGGTCGCGACTGCTCCCCTTCGGGGATTGCGTCGCAGGACGATGTGAATACCGGCAGCAACGAGGGTAGTGATGCCACAAGTTGACCTTCGCGTTTACGCGATCCTCGACCCCCGACGCACGAAGGACCGGTCCTTGCCGGAGCTCGCCCGCGCGGCCGTCGATGGTGGGGCCACGCTGCTGCAGTATCGGGACAAGGATGGCGAAGCCCGCCATCTCGTTGAGAACGCACGCGCCATCCGCGCCGCAATCGCCGGCTCCGGTGTACCGCTCCTCATCAACGACCGTATCGATGTCGCGCTGGCGGCCGAGGCCGAAGGTGTGCATGTTGGCCAGACCGACATATCCGTCGCGGACGCACGGCGCCTCCTCGGCCCAGAGGCAATCATCGGGCTGACGCTGAAGACGGAAACCGATGCGCGCGGGATGGAAGGGCAACCGCTGGATTATGGCTGTATCGGAGGCGTATTCGAGACCGTTAGCAAGGCCAATCCGGAACTACCACTCGGCGCGCGTGGCTTTGCGCAGGTCGCGGCGGTCGCCCGCGCTGCGGCGCCGAACAAGCCCGTCGGCGCGATCGCAGGGATCGACGTGTCCAACGCCGCGGCGGTCATTGCCGCTGGCGCCGACGGCGTCGCGGTGATATCCGCGCTGTTCATGCAGGAGGATGTCAAGGCCGCGACCGCCCGGCTGCGCGCTATCGTCGACGAGGCCCTCACGGCGCGGGCGCGCCAGGCCTGAGGCCAGGAAGCGAGGCCCGGCACACAGCCGGCGAAGTGGCCTGATGGAGGTTTAATTCATGACACCGATCGCGGTCACGATCGCTGGTTCCGATTCCGGTGGCGGCGCGGGCATTCAGGCCGATCTGAAAACCTTTTCGGCGCTGGGCGTCTATGGGGCCAGTGTGATCGCCGCCTTGACGGCCCAGAATACGCATGGGGTAAGCGGCATTCACGACATACCGCCGGCGTTCGTGACCGCGCAGATGGATGCGGTTTTCTCAGATCTGGCCGTCGCCGCGGTAAAGATCGGGATGCTGTCGCAGGCAAGCGTCATCGAGGCCGTTGCTGCCGGGCTCGCGCGCCATGGCCAGCGGCAGGTTGTGCTGGATCCCGTGATGGTCGCGACCAGCGGAGACCGGCTGCTCGCAGCCGATGCAATCACCGCATTACGGCAAAGCCTCATTCCGCAAGCCCGTATCATCACGCCGAATCTGCCCGAAGCGGCCGCCCTTGTGGACAGGCCCGTGGCTCATAACGAGGATGATGTCATCGCGCAGGGCCAACTCATTCTCGCGCTCGGCGCCGAAGCCGTCTTGATCAAGGGCGGCCATGGTGACGGCCCTGAAAGCACCGATCTTCTGCTCGACGGCAAGGCGGTTCATCGCTTCAGCGCGCCGCGCATTGCAAGCACCAACACCCATGGCACCGGTTGCACCTTGTCGTCCGCGATTGCGGCGGGGCTCGCCAAAGGCCTCGATCTGACAGCGGCCGTCGGCGCGGCCAAGGCCTATGTTACGGCGGCGCTCGCGGCCGCAGACCAGCTCACCATCGGCTCAGGCCATGGCCCGGTCCATCACTTTCATCGGTGGTGGGCGAACAATGCTTGATTGATCCGCTCGACACGGTCACATTGCGTCCGTCATAGCAAACGCTTGTTCGCTATTCCGAAATCATGAGGCAGGTTGATGGCCGTTGAGGGCAAGGATCGCACGCGAGAAATGGAAGCTGGCGCGCAGCTCTTGTCCGGTCAACTCGGCAAGACGGTGCAGCGGCTCCGCAAGGCCTATAATCTGTCGCTATCGGAGCTCGCGGAGCAGTCCGGCGTTGCGAAATCCATCATCAGCCAGATCGAGCGCAACGAGACCAACCCGACACTCGCCACGATCTGGCGCTTGAGCCAGGCGCTTGATGTCTCTATCGAGCGCGTCCTCGCATCCGGCGATGACGAGCCCTTCATCGAGAAATCATCGCGGGCCGACACCCCCATACTGGTCTCCGACGACGGACGCATGCGCCTTGCCATCATCGGATGGATCAAGACCGTCGAATGGCTCCAGTGGTATGATATCCAGGCTGAGCCTGGCGCGGTGCTCGATTCCGATGCCCACCAGCGGGGCTCCATCGAATGTCTGTCCGTTCTCGAGGGAGAATTCACCGTCGAGGTGGCAGGAATCCTCCAGTCTGCCCGAGCCGGTGAGAGCCTGCGCTACCGTTGCGACCGTCCTCATACGGTACGCTGCACGAGCGATGGTCCGTCCCGCGCGGTCATGGTCTGCATCCTCAAAGCGGCCGTGATGGATTAGGCCCAGGCACCGCCTTGGGCCGCAGCTGCCACAATCGCAAAAATCAATTCGCCCTCGGGGTCGCGGTCCGCGGTGGCAATGACAGAATATACTCGGCCATCGCCTCCCGGTCCTCGGGGGGCAGCTGCGAGGTCCCGGCGACCACGGCGGCCATGCTGCCGCCGACCGAATCGAAGGTGGGTGTGAAGCCGGTCGTTAAAAGTTCGACCAGTTCCTCCTTCGACCATTTGCCGATGCCAGTCGCCTCATCTGGTGTGATGTTGGGGATATACCCGCGCCCTTCGGGATTGGGGCCGCCAGCGAAGCGGCGATCCGGGATGATGCCACCGAGCGCGTCACGGGGGCTGTGGCATTCGGCACAGTGAGCGACGCCTTCCACGAGATAGGCCCCGCGGTTCCAGGAGGCGCTACGGGCCTGATCAGGCTTGAACACCTCCCCGTCGAGATAAAGAATTTTCCAAAGGCCGATGCCGCGCCTGATTGCGAACGGGAACTTGAGATCGTGGCTCGGAGCACTCCCTTGCACAGCAGGGAGGGTCTTGATGAAAGCGAAGAGATCGCGCAGATCACGCGCCGTCATCCGCTGAAACGAGGCGTAGGGAAACGCCGGATAGAGATGCTGGCCATTCGGCCCCTCCCCGGCGTGCATCGCGCGCGCAAACTGCTCGACCGTCCAGTTGCCGATGCCGTCGCGGGTGTTGGGGGAGATATTGGGTACATGAAACGTGCCGAAATCGGACGTCAGCGCGAGTCCGCCGCCGAGCCGCAACTTGTCGTCCTGCCCCGGCGTCGCATGGCAGCCCATGCAGTCTCCTGCCATGAAAAGGGCGCGGCCATTCTCCAGGTTTGGCGCATCCGTCGGGATCGGGCCTATATCTTGAGACTGCCAGCGAGGACTCGTCAGCACCCAGAAGCCGGCCGCACCGATGATCGCAAGCAGGATCAAACCGCTCAGAAGCCGCTTCATGGGTAATCCCCAATAGGTCCGATGCTCGGGAGATTAGCCCCCGAGCTCGTCCACAGTCGAGATGGGCTACCGCCCCCGGCTCGCGTTCCCGCAGCCAGCAAACATGGGCGGCGTTCACACGTCAGTTCTGCTTGACGCGGAAGCTCTCATGGCAAGCGCCACAGCTGCGCCCTATCGCCGAAAACGCGACCTTGAAGGTCTCGAGGTCCTTCGTTTCGGCCAAACCCTTCCGGGCCTCGTCGCCGAACTTGGCCAGGGCGGCGTCAAAGCCGGCACGGTCTTCCCAGATCTTCGGCGAGGCCGCAGTCTTGCCCGTCTTCGAGCTCTCAGGGAACAACTTGCCGAAATTGTCAGCCGTGTGGATATAGGTGTTGAAGACTTGCTGGGCCTTCGCAAGATCGAAGGGTTCTTGTCCGCGGACCATGCCGGCGCCGATGCGCGAGGCTTGTCCGTTGTCTTTCATCTCCTGCTGCCGCTCGGCAATCGGATCAGTCTGAGCAATCCCGGCAGTCACCCCGAGCACCAGACCCACAGCAACCAAAGCACTTCGAATCATGAGCTTTTCCCGCGAGATACGGACCACGGCTCATGATTAACATCGAATTGGACGTATTCTAATGACGACCTTGTGAAAACCACTCACAACCCCAAGGTGCGGCATTTAAGCCGCAGCAGCGTCCGTCTGCGCCAGGGCGGCATACACCCGATCAGGTGTCGCGGGCATATCAATATGCATGATGCCCGCCGCGCGGTGTAGCGCATCTACGACCGCGTTGATGACCGCCGGGCAGGCGCCGATCGCCCCTGCTTCACCGGCGCCTTTCATGCCGAGCGCGTTTGTGGTCGACGGCACGTTTCGCGTCGTGAAGGAAAACGACGGGATGAGATCGGCACGCGGCACGCCATAGTCCATCAGCGACGCGGTGACGAGCTGGCCGTCCGCATCGAACACCGTGCGTTCAAGCAGTGCCTGCCCAATCCCCTGCGCCGCGCCACCATGGACTTGTCCAGCAAGAAGCAGAGGGTTCATGGCTCGGCCGAAGTCATCGACGACCGTATAGCGCTGGATGGAGACAACCCCGGTGTCGGGATCGATTTCCACCTCGCAGATATGGCTGCCGTTGGGATAGGTCGGCTCGGGCGGCGTCCACGCCTCGGCGGAGGTCACGGCGGCGGACGTTGCGGCGGGAAGCGCCGCAACTTCACTCAACGTCATCGCGCGATCCGTGCCGGCGATATGGATACGCCCATCTTCGATCTCGAGATCGGCGACGCCCGCCTCCAGCGCTTCAGCAGCCAGCCGCTTGAGCTTGTCGGCGAGATCGCCGCTGGCGCGAGCGAGTGCCGCGCCACCTACCGGAATTGAGCGCGAACCGCCCGTGCCGCTGCCCGTGGCGATGGCGTCGGTGTCGCCCTGAAGCACAGAAACCTGATCGAGGGGCACATCAAAATGTTCCGACACGATCTGCGCATAGGCGGTCGCGTGGCCCTGCCCATTCGATTGCGTGCCGATCGTCACCTTGAACGAACCATCCTTCTCAAGGCTCACGGTGGACGATTCGGCACCACCGCCTGAACAAGCCTCGATATAGGTCGCAAGTCCTATACCGCGCAGGAGCCCGGCGCGCCGGGACGCCTTGACCCTGTCCTTGAAGCCGGCCCAGTCGGCGTTCTCCATCGCCTGGCGCATATGCCCCTCGAACTCACCCGTGTCGTAGAGACGCCCCGTCTGGGTCCGATGCGGCATGGCCGACGGCTTGATGAAGTTGAGCGCCCTGATCTTGTCGGGCGTCGAGCCGATGCTGCGCGCGATATGATCGACGAGTCGCTCGATCATGTAGGCCGCTTCGGGCCGGCCTGCGCCCCGATAGGCATCGACCGGCGTGGTATTGGTGTAGACACCGCGCACGCGACCGAAGAAAGCCGGGATGTCGTAACATCCCGGCGACATGCGGACACCCTCGGTTGGAATATAGGGCGCATACTGGGAAAGATAGGCGCCGATATCGGCGCGAAGGTCGACCCTGAGGGCGAGGAAGCGCCCCTTCTTGTCGAGCGCCATCTCGGCCCGCGTGGCGTTCGCGCGGCCATGGGTGTCGGCGAGAAAATGCTCCCCTCGCCCAGCGACCCAGCGCACTGGTCGACCGAGCCGCTGCGCCGCCACCGCGCAGAGGGGATATTCGCGATACATGAAAATCTTCGTGCCGAAACCGCCTCCCACATCCGGCGTGATGACGCGGATGCGCGCCGGCTCAACCTTCAGCAGGTTTTGCGCAAGATTGTCGCGAATGTCATGGCTGCCCTGGCTGCCGAGAGTGATCGTCCAGCGTCCCTCCGCCGTGTCGTACTCGGCAAGGCATGCCCGTGTCTCCATATAATTGGAAACGAGCCGGTTGTTGACGATATCGAGGCTGACCACCCGGTCGGCCTTGGCGAAAATGGCATCGACCGCCGCCTCGTCCCCAATTCTGGTCTCGAACGCGACATTGCTGCCGAGCTCTGACCTCACCAGCGGTGCGCTCTCCGCCAACGAGGCGTCGATATCAACGGCAGCCGGCAGCGGCTCCCAGTCGACAGCGATCGCCTCCGCCGCTTCCTGGGCCTGCAGCTCGGTTTCGGCCACCACGAAGGCGACCGCATCGCCCACATGCAATGCCACGTCCCGCGCGAGCACGGGATAGGAGGTACGGTTGAGCGGTGAGCCGTCATGGTTCGTCACGCTCGCGAGACATTGCAGCTCGCCAAGGTCGGCAATATCGGCAGCCGTCAGGATTGCGAGCACGCCCGGCATGGCGCGTGCGGTCTCCAGATCCTCGAAGCTGAAGCGCGCATGGGCGTGGGGGCTGCGCAGAACGACGGCATGGGCTGTACCCGCCGGCAGAATATCGGACGTGTAGGTTCCCACGCCGGTAATGAAGCGGAGATCTTCCAAGCGACGGGCAGGTTGTCCAATACCGAACTTTCGTGCCGTCATCGCCTTTTCCTCCTATGGCTTCACGCGTGCGTCGACGTCGCTGGTTCCTCGGGGCCCGACTTTCTCGCCGGCCGCAACCACAAGCTGAGCGACCGCAGCACGACGTAGAAGACCGGCGTGAGGAACAAACCGAAGAATGTCACACCGGTCATGCCGAACACAACCGCCGTGCCGAGCGCCTGGCGCATTTCCGCGCCCGGCCCCTGCGCGATCGCCAGTGGAATAACGCCCAGGATAAAGGCGAACGCCGTCATCAGGATCGGCCGCAAACGAAGGCGGCAAGCCTCCACAACGGCAGCCACGGGCCCGTTGCCATGCTGCTCTGACTGCCGCGCGAACTCGACGATCAAGATCGCGTTCTTTGCCGCCAGACCGACCAGCACCACGAAACCGATCTGCGTCAGGATATTGTTGTCCATGCCGCGCAGCATCACCCCCACAAGTGCCGCCAGCACCGCGAGCGGCACGATCAGCACGATGGCGAGCGGGAGGGTCCAGCTTTCATATTGGGCGGCGAGCACCAGGAACACGAACAGCACCGCAAGCGCGAAGATGAAGATCGCGGTGTTGCCCGCCTGCTGCTCCTGGAAGGCGATATCCGTCCATTCGTAGCTGATACCGGGCGGCAGGAGTTCGCCGGCGATGCGCTCCATGGCGGCGATACCCGCGCCGGAGGACACGGCCGGCGCCGTGTCACCCTGGATCGGCACGCTCGTGTACATGTTGTAGCGCTGGATCAGGTTGGGACCAGCCACATTGCTGACTTCGACCAGGGAGCCAAGCGGAACGAGACCGCCTGAACTGTTCCGGACCTGCAGGCGTGAAATCTGGTCAGCCTCGATGCGGAAACGCGCATCGGCTTGGGCCCGAACCTGGTAAATGCGGCCGAAGGCATTGAAGTCGTTCACATAGACCGAGCCCAAGTTGACCTGAAGCGCCTCGAAGATATTGGACACCGGCACGTCGAGCATGCGCGCCTTGGTGCGGTCGATGTCGATATAAATCTGCGGAGTGTTGGCGCCGAAGGTCGTGAACACGCGGACGAGATTGGGGTCCTGGTTGGCGCGCGCGATGATGTCGCCGGCGGCGGCCAGCACCTGGCGCACACCGACGCCATTGCGATCCTCGAGCTGCATCTTGAAGCCACCCGCGTTACCGAGGCCCTGCACCGGCGGCGGCGGCACCGCGATCGTGAAGGCCTCCTGGATCGATTGCAGCCGGCCCACCAGAACACCCGCGATGCTGTTGGCGGTCTGGCCCTTTGCCAATCGCTCCTCGAACGGATCGAGCGGCGTGAACACCACGGCCGAATTCGACGACACCGTGAAGGTCGATCCATCGATGCCAGGAACACCAATCACATTGGCCACGCCCGGCACATCGAGCGCGATCTGCGTTGCCTTCTGCACGACGGCATCGGTGCGATCCAGCGATGCGCCCGGGGGCAGCTGGATGACCATAATCAGATAACCCTGATCCTGCGCCGGGATGAAGCCGGTCGGAACGATGCGGCTTGCGTGCACGGTGGCCGCGATGAGGCCGCCGTAGACGCAGAGAGCGATCACAAGCACGAGCTTATGGCCGACGATGCCCTTGACAGTGCGCGCATAGCCGTTGGACGTGCGGTCAAAGCCGCGATTGAACTTGTTGCCGAGCCACGTGCCGGCCCGAACGAGCGGATTGCGCGATCGATGGTGAGGATCGTGCGCCTTCAGGAGAAGCGCGCAGAGCGCCGGCGACAGGGTAAGCGAGTTGAACGCCGAAATGATCGTTGAGGCCGCGATCGTCAGCGCGAACTGCTGATAGAAGCGTCCGGAGATGCCCGGAATGAAGGCGGTGGGGATGAACACCGCGGAGAGCACCAGTGCGATGGCGATGAGGGCGCTGCCGACCTCGTCCATCGTGCGATGAGCCGCATCGCGCGGTGACAATCCTAGCGAAATATTACGCTCGACGTTCTCCACCACCACGATCGCGTCATCGACCACGATGCCGATCGCGAGCACGAGGCCGAATAAGGTGAGCGTGTTCAGGGAGAAGCCGAAGGCGGCCATCATCGCGAAGGTGCCGATCAGGGATACCGGGATGGCGATGATAGGAATGATGGCCGTTCGCCAGGATTGCAGGAAGACGAGCACCACAATGACGACGAGAACGACCGCCTCGAACAGCGTCTTGTAGACCTCGTTGACACTGGCCTGGATGTAATTCGTGGGGTTGTAGACGATCGCGTAGTCCATCCCCGCGGGGAAGTCCTTCTTCAACTCCTCCATCCTGGCGATGACGTCGTTCGACGCCTGCAGTGCGTTGGTGCCCGGCCGCTGGAACACGCCGATGGCGACCGTTTCCTTGCCGTTGAGATAGGAGCTGGTGGTGTAATCGCGGGCAGCCAGCTCAATGCGCGCCACGTCGGCGAGCCGGACCAGACGCCCGGCCTCTCCCGCCTTCACGATGATGTTGTTGAACTGCGAGACGTTGCTGAACCGCCCCTGTGTCTGCACCGTGAGCTGGAACGCGGCTTTGGCGTCCGCCGTCAATGGCGGAGCGCCCAACGCGCCGCCCGACACCTGGACGTTCTGCTCCTGCAGTGCCGCGACAATGTCGCCGGCAGTCAGGCCGTAGGAAGCGAGCCGATTCGGATCAAGCCATACGCGCAGCGAGTATTCGCGCGCACCGAAGACCTGGATATCGCCGACGCCGTCCAGACGCAGCAGCGAATCGCGGACCCGCATCAGAGCGTAGTTCGAGAGATAGAGCTGATCGAACGTATTATCCGGCGACTGGATATTGACGATCATGAGGAAGTCGGACGAGGCCTTGCGCGTAACCACGCCAAGCTGGCGAACTTCCTGGGGCAGGCGCGGCTCGGCAACGGCGACGCGGTTCTGCACAAGGACGTTCGCCTGGTCGAGGTCCGTGCCGATCTTGAAGGTGATCGTCAGGGTCATCGAACCGTCGGAAGCGGAATAGGAGGACATGTACAGCATGTCCTCCACGCCGTTGATCTCCTGCTCGATCGGCGTGGCGACCGTTGCCGCGACTGTCTCGGCGTTCGCGCCCGGGTAGGTTGCGCGCACCGTGATCGTCGGCGGCGCGATTTCGGGATACTGCGCGACCGGCAGGGCGACATAGGAGATATAGCCGACGATGACCAAAAGGATGGACAGGACCGACGCAAAGATCGGACGATCGACGAAGAAATGCGTGAACTTCATCGGAAAAACTTTCCCAGCGTACGATCGGCCCATCGGCCGGCCAGAAGGCCCGCCGCGCCGTTATGCCAGCCCTGTCGGGAGAGGCACGGTTTGACTGTCAATCCTGCCGCCTACCCCGCTTGCCAAGCGAGGCGACGACCTCGCTATTGTCGTTGCGGCGGCAAAGTGCTCATCTGCGGGGTGACCTTGCCGCCCGGCCGCACGCGCTGCAGGCCCACGACAACGATCGTCTCATCCCCCTTCAAACCGTCGCGGATAACCCTGTAGCCACTCGACTTCGGCCCAAGGCGCACGATGCGCGGCGAGACCGTGCCATCATCCGCCACCACCCACACAAGGCGTCGATCCTGATCGGTCGCAACCGCCTCATCCGGGATCAACACAGCTTCATACTCCGGAGAACCTGGAAACAGGACGCGACCGAACAGGCCGGGCGAGATCTTGAAATCCGGATTCTTCACGATGGCGCGCGCGCGCATGGTGCCAGTGGCCTGATCCATCCGGTTGTCCACGAAGTCGAGCGTGCCCGTGTGGCTCGGCTCACGGTCGTCAGTCAGCGCGATCTTCACCTCGACCGGACGTGTCTTCGTCATGCTGTCGTCGACGAGGTTGAACACCTTGTTGTAGGCAAGGAAGGACCGCTCATCGAGATCGAAGTAGAAATAGATGGGGTCGCGGGAAACAATTGTCGTGAGCAGCGTGGTGTTGGCCGTCACGAGATTGCCGACGCTGACGAGCTTGCGGCCGATACGCCCCGAAATCGGCGCGCGGATCTCGGTGAACTCATAATCGAGGCGCGCTTGGCGCACCGCCGCCTCGGCTCCGTCGATATCCGCCTTCGCCGTCAGGAAGTTCTGTTGGCGTTGATCCAGAAGCTGGTCGGAGATGTTCCCGGAGCGCGAAAGCGACTGCGCGCGCTCCAAATCCGCCTGGGCGAATTTCAGCCTCGCTTGTGCTGAAACCAGGGTCGCCTCAGCCTGATCCAGCGTCGCCTTGAAGGGCCGACGGTCAATGACAAAAAGAAGATCGCCCTTGTTCACATAGGCGCCGTCCTCGAAATCGACGGATTGGAGATAACCCCCCACACGGGAACGCACCTCGACCGCATCGATCGGCTCGAAACGCCCGGTGAACTCATCATAATCGATGATCTTCTTGACGAGCGGCTTCGCTACGGTGACCGGCGGCGGAGCCCCGCCGGGCTGTTGAGCCGACGCCGACATGCCGCCGGCGAGGAGGAGCGCCGCCGCGAAGATAGAACGAGCAAACATTCTGGTTTGCATGACTTCTGCCTTGTCTCGACGGTCGGTGACTCAAAGCCCAGCAAACGACACGCCCGAAAAATTTGCGTCATATACGTGCCGCACTTCAGCCAAATTACAAGTGCGTGAGCGCACATGAATACCGATTGGCGCTGCAGTGCACAATGCGAGAAACGTTACTAACATGTGCATTGGCGCGCCCTGCCCAAAGGCCGCTGTGCGCGGGAGCCGCCACACCCGAGGGCGTGCGTCATCCGTCCGGGCCGAAAGCGACGGCTCCACCCCGCGCCAGCCAATCCGCGAAACTGCCTCGATAGTGCTCACGAAGCGGATAGCCCGCCTGCTGCATCAGCGCCACGGCCTGCGCTGATCGGACACCGGCCTTGCAGGAAAAGACGATCCGGCGGCCGCTTCCCTCAGGCAGAGCCGCCGGAACAAAAGTCGACAGGGGCACCGAAATGGAGCCAGGGATATGACCTGCTTCATATTCATAGGCCTCCCGCACGTCGACCAGCAGGATCGAGCCGTCGTCAAGACCACGCCTCACCTCCTCGAACTCGAGATCGATCAACGGATTCATCCCTACCCTCATGACAATGCGCATACCGGCGCAGCAGCAAGTTGCCGCACTGCCCCCGATTTCAGAGCAAGTCTCGCGCGCCTCCACGAACGCCATATCCCGGTCTTGCAAGTCTCGCCAAATCAAAATCGGTGACGTTAACTATAAATGCGGCTAACAGGTGGGCATGATCACGAGAAAGTCTGATGAAAGCCGTTGCCAAAGCGCCTGACGTGGCGCAGATTTCCGCCCATCGGAGACGGTGGGCGGCATCATGGACAAGAGTTGGCAAACATTAGCGAAATACTTGCGCATCGGCGTGATCGCGGCTTTGGCGACGGGCTCTTTCGTAGTGGGAGCATCGGCTGAGGTCATCTACCGGCGTGGCAACGCGGGCGACCCGAAGACGCTGGACCAGCACCAGACGTCGATCGACGTCGAAGCCAACATTCTTCGCGACCTCTATGATGGCCTCCTTGCTTATGATTCCCGCGGCAAGGTGACGCCGGCCGCTGCCGAGAGCTGGACCATCTCGCCCGACGGCAAGGTCTATACGTTCAAGCTGCGCGAGAACGGCAAGTGGTCCAATGGCGATCCGGTCAAGGCATCGGACTTCGTGTTTTCCTTCCGCCGCATACTCGATCCGCAAACGGCGGCCCGATACGCGGCCCTGCATTACCCGATCAAGAACGCTCGCGCCGTCAACCGCGGTGAGTTGCCGCCCGCGGAGCTCGGCGTAAAGGCGGTCGACGACCGCACGCTCGAGATAACGCTGGAGCAGCCGACCCCCTACTTCCTGGAACTCCTCACGCACCAGACCGCGTTGCCGCTGCACCAGGCCAGCGTCGAGAAGTTCGGCAAGGACTTCGTGCGGCCGGGGAATCTCGTCTCGAATGGCGCCTTCCAGCTCACGGAGTTCGTACCGAGCGATCACATCAAGGTCGTCAAGAACCCGAACTATTTCGATGCCAAGGATGTGAAGGTCGATACCGTCATCTTCTACCCGACCGAGGACAGCGCCGCCGCGGTGCGTCGCTTCATGGCAGGCGAGCTCGATACCAACTATCAGTTCCCCATCGACCAGCTCACCTTCCTGAAGGAGAAGCTCGGCGGCCAGGTGCGGACCGCGCCCTATCTCTCCATTGAATACTACGCCACCAACTCGCAGAAGGCGCCGTTCAACGACCCGCGCGTGCGCCACGCGCTGTCGCTGGCCATCGACCGCGATTTCCTTGCCGAGAAGACCTGGGGTGGCGCGGCTGTGCCGGCCTATCGTCTCACCCCGCCCGGCTTGCAGAACTACACGCCGCCTGAGATCGCGAGCGCCGGCGAGACCCAGCTTGATCGCGAGGACAAGGCGAAGGAGCTCCTCAAGGAGGCTGGTTACGGGCCGGGTCTTAAGCCGCTCAAGGTCGAGATCCGCTACAACACCAACGACAGCAACAAGAATACGGCGACAGCGGTCGCCGATATGTGGAAATCCGTGCTCGGCGCCGAAGTCACGCTCCTGAACAGCGATATCAAGAGCCACTACGCCTACCTGCAGAACAAGGGTGATTTCGATATTGCCCGCGCCGGCTGGGTGGGCGACTACGCTGATCCGCAGAATTTCCTTTTCCTCGGCTTGTCCGACAACGCGGTCAGCAACTATTCGCGCTACACGAACCCCGAGTATGACGCGCTCCTGAAGAAAACCGACGAGACCGGCGATCAGGCTCAGCGCATGAAAATGCTCTCGGACGCGGAAGCTATGATCATGAAAGACGAGCCGGTCATCCCGCTTATCTATCGCTCATCGCTCCACCTCGTCTCGCCTAAGGTAAGCGGTTACGAGGACAACGTGCAGAACGTGCATCGCAGCCGGTACATCAGCATAGTACCTTGAGCCGGACTTTATCCCCCGCCACCGGGCGGGGGATATTCTGTTCACGGAGCGGGGGGCCATGCTCTTCTACACATTGCGACGACTGGCGAGTGCCATCCCGACGCTGTTCATCATCGTCACCGTGGCGTTCTTTCTCGTGCGCTTCGCACCGGGCGGCCCCTTTGACATGGAACAACCGGTAGCCCCTCAGGTGCTTGAGAACCTGAAGCGCGCTTACCGCCTCGACCAGCCCCTGTTCCTCCAGTATCTGGACTACCTCAGCAAGCTCGTCAGGGGCGATCTCGGCCCCAGCTACTCCGCGCTGGACTTCACGGTGGGTGAAATGCTCATGCGCGGCCTGCCCTATTCCATCTCCCTCGGCCTCGGCGCGCTGATTCTCGCGGTGCTCGGCGGCGTGAGTGCCGGCGTTCTCGCGGCCCTGCACCAGAACAGCGCCAGCGACTACTCAGTCATGACGGTCGCGACGGTGGGCGTCACCGTCCCCAATTTCGTCGTCGGGCCGCTGCTGCAACTCGTTTTCGGTCTGGCGCTCGGCCTTCTGCCGCTCGGCGGCTGGGGCGGTGGCGACCTCAGCCACCGTATTCTGCCAACGATCGCCCTTGCCCTGCCGCAGATGGCGGTCATTGCCCGACTGACGCGCGGCGCGATGATCGAAGCCCTGCGCGCCGATCATATCCGCACGCTCCGCGCCAATGGGCTTTCCAGTCGCACGGTCGTCACCCACGCGCTACGCGGAGCGCTGTTGCCCGTCATCTCCTATCTCGGCCCGGCGGCGGCAGCCCTCGTTACCGGCTCGGTTGTCATCGAGAAGATTTTCGCCATTCCGGGCGTCGGCGCCTATTTCGTGGATGGCGCCCTGAACCGCGACTACACGCTCGTCATGGGGACGGTGGTGATGCTCGCGGGCTTCGTGGTGGTCTTCAATCTCATCGTGGACCTGCTTTACGCCGCCCTTGATCCACGGGTGCGCTATGAGTGACGCCGCTCTCGCTCCCGGCGGCGCAGCGCCCCTCACGCAAGGCCGCAGCCTCGCGGCATTGGCGTTGCTGCGCCTTCGGCGTAACCGCGCTGCGGTTGTCAGTTTCATCGTCCTTGTCGCAATCACCTTGTTCTGCATCGTTGGCCCCTGGCTCTCGCCGCATGCCTACGATCAGGTTTATCGCTCCTATGTCGGCGTGCCGCCGAGCCTTGAGGCGCACCCGGCCCAGGACACGCTCGAAGACGCGATGAGAGGGGCGCTGGATCGGGCTCGCATCGGCATGCGCGACTTCTCGATCTCAGGTTCGACCTTCAGGGTCACTCTGACCTCGCCCAATCCGATCGATCCCCGCAACACGCGCTACATCGATCGCGTCGACCAGTTCCGGGACGCCAAGGTGGTGGCGACGGAGGATGGTGGCAAAAGCCTCGTCGTCGAAGGCACGGTCCAGCGCCAGCTCTTCCTGATGGGCACTGACCTCGCCGGGCGAGATCTGATGACCCGCATCATGGTCGGCGGGCGCGTATCGCTCCTGGTCGGCCTGCTCGCCACTTTCGTCAGCTTGGTGATCGGCGTCAGCTACGGCGCGGCGGCGGGCTTCTTCGGCGGGCGCATCGACATGGTCATGATGCGTATCGTCGACGTGCTCTATTCGCTGCCTTTCGTCTTCTTTGTCATTCTGCTCGTCGTCTATTTCGGGCGGGATTTCGTCCTGATCTTCGTCGCCATCGGCGCGGTCGAATGGCTCGACATGGCACGCATCACCCGCGGGCAGACGCTTGCGCTGAAGCGCCGCGAATTCGTGGAAGCCGCCCACGCGCTCGGTGTCTCGGAGCCGGCGATCCTGCGCCGGCACATCATTCCGAACCTGCTCGGGCCGGTGGTGGTGTTCATGACCCTGATGGTGCCGAAAATCATCCTGCTTGAGAGCTTCCTATCGTTCCTCGGCCTCGGCGTGCAGGCGCCGCTGACGAGCTGGGGCGTGCTGATCGCGGAAGGGGCCAACAACATCCAGAACGCGCCCTATCTGATCATTTTTCCGGCGATCTTCTTCGTATCCACGCTTTTTGCTCTGAATTTCATCGGGGATGGCCTGCGGGACGCCCTCGATCCGCGAGATCGCTGATGGTTGCGCAGCCCACACTCCCGATGCGGCGCGGCGAGGCACCGAGCCCCGCTGAAAAGAACTCAATCCTCGCGATTCGCGGCTTGCGGGTTGCCTTCGCCACCCACGACGGCGTCGTGGAGGCGGTGAAGGGTATCGACATCGACATCGGCGCTGGTGAAACGGTCGCGATCGTGGGTGAATCCGGCTCGGGCAAGAGCCAGACGATGATGGCGACCATGGGCTTGTTGGCAGCGAACGGCCAAGCTCAAGGCTCGGTCTGCTATCGCGGCGAAGAACTGCTGGGACTGACGGCCAAGGCGCTCAACCGGTATCGCGGCAAGACGATCGCGATGATCTTCCAGGAGCCGATGACCTCGCTCGATTCCCTGTTCAAGATCGAGCGGCAGCTGATCGAGCCCCTCATGGCCCACTCAGGCCTGAGTCGGAGCGCTGCCCGGGCGCGGGCCATCGAGTTGTTGGCCAAGGTCCAGATCCCGAACCCGGCCGAGCGGATCGACTCCTACCCGCATGAGCTCTCCGGCGGTCAGCGGCAGCGCGTCATGATCGCCATGGCTCTCGCCAACAAGCCGGACGTGCTCATTGCCGACGAGCCTACAACCGCGCTCGATGTAACCGTCCAGGCCCATATCCTGGAACTCCTGCGCGATCTCCAGCGCGAATTCGGCATGGCGATCGTGTTCATCACCCACGATCTGGGAATCGTCCGGCGCTTCGCGGACCGCACTTATGTCATGCGCCATGGCGCGGTGATTGAGCACGGCATCACGACCGAGCTGTTCGCGAAGCCGCGCGACGCCTATACCAAGATGCTCATCGAGGCCGAGCCGACCGGCCGCAAGGCGCCGGTCCCCTCAGACAGTCCCGTTGTCCTGTCTGCGCAGGACATGCGTGTCACGTTCCACCAAAGGCGCGGCCTGTTTGGCACGGACGTCCGCACCATCGAGGCGGTGAAGGGCATCGATCTCACTGTTCGCCGCGGCGAGACGATCGGTATCGTCGGTGAATCGGGATCGGGCAAGTCGACGCTCGGCCGCGCTATCCTCGGACTCGTGCCCGCCAAAGGAAAGGTGGGCTACGACGGCGCCGTTATCCATCCCACCGACCGCCATGCCATGCGGCCGCTGCGCCGCCACCTCCAGCTCGTCTTCCAGGACCCTTACGGCTCGCTTTCACCGCGGCTGACTGCCGGGGAGATCGTGACGGAAGGATTGATCGTGCATGAGCCAGGGCTCACGCGGGCAGAGCGCGACCGCCGCGCGGCGGAGGCCTTCGAGGAAGTCTGGCTCGACCCCGTCACCCGTCACCGGTTCCCGCACGAGTTTTCCGGCGGCCAGCGGCAGCGCATCGCCATAGCCCGCACCATGATCCTCAAGCCGACGGTCGTCGTGCTGGACGAGCCGACTTCCGCGCTTGACAGGTCTGTGCAGAAATCGATCGTCGAGCTGCTGCGGCATCTCCAGACGAAATATGGCCTTGCCTATCTGTTCATCAGTCATGATCTCGCCGTCGTGCGCGCGCTGTCGGACGAAATCCTGGTGATGAAACAGGGCGCGGTGGTAGAGCGCGGGTCCGTCGACACTATTTTCAAGGGCGCGCGTGAGAGCTACACGCGGGAATTGATAGCGGCCGCTTTTCTGGACAACCCTGACGGACGCACCTTCACGTAGAGGGTGGCATCCCAGGGAAGAGGCCGCGCGACACGCATCTTGTCGTAGTCAACCCAAACCAATCCCTATCCAACGTTCCCTTGTTGTCATGGCCGGGCTTGTCCCGGCCATCTCGATAAGGTGAGACGCCCTTCCGATCGGGATCACCGGGACAAGCCCGGTGATCCCGATGGTGATCCGTAGGGCATCCCCGGTACCGCTTGGTCCTACAGCGCGGGAATGCGCAGGACCTGGCCGGGATAGATCTTGTCGGGGTGGCTCAGCATCGGCTTATTCGCTTCGAAGATGACGGTGTATTTGGCGCCATTGGCCTTGCCATAGTTGGCCTCGGCGATCTTCCAGAGCGTATCGCCTTTCTTCACTGTGTACATGACAGCCGCAGCCGCTTCCTTCTCGACGGCGAGGCCGTTGTCGACGCTCGCGACACCGATGGTATTGCCGAGCGCAAGGATGATCTTCTCAGCCTCTTCGGTCGAAACGGTCTTGCCCTTGACAGAGACCTTATCACCGTCGACGGCGATTTCGAGACCATCGGCCTTGAGACCGTTCTTCTCGATCTCTTTCTTCAATTCCTCCGGCGTTGCGGCCTTCGCCTCGCTGGCGCCGAAGAGCTTTTCACCGGCTTCCTTGATGAAGCTGAACAGTCCCATAGTGGTTCTCCCTGCACTTTCCAGCGCGGCTTGGATGCCGCACGCCTACAATAGCGTACCTTAGCCGCACTTGTTTCATCTGTCCCATGGCAGTCGCAGCAAAGCCAAAAATACATACAGAATATGTTTTTAGAAGTCTTCCCCGCGCATCCATGGACAATGAGCCGGTGCTATCCTATCTGCATGAAGATCTCGTCGCACGCCACCGTGAGGCTGTTTGCCATGTCCTTTGTCCCTAGCGTGATCGAACTCATCGGCAACACGCCGCTGATCCGCCTCAAGCATGCGTCGGAGCTGACGGGTTGCACCATTCTCGGCAAGGCTGAATTTCTCAATCCCGGCCAGTCCGTGAAGGACCGGGCCGGGCTTTACCTGATCAAGGACGCCGTGGCGAAAGGGCAGTTGCGTCCTGGCGGGACCATCGTTGAAGGCACCGCGGGAAATACCGGCATCGGGCTTGCCGTCGTTGCGAACGCGCTTGGCTTCCGCACGGTCATCGTCATTCCCGAGACGCAATCGCAGGAGAAGAAGGACGCGCTGCGCCTGCTGGGAGCGGAGCTCATCGAAGTGCCGGCAGTGCCCTACGCCAACCCGAACAACTACGTGAAGGTCGCTGGTCGGCTGGCGGAGAAACTGGCCGCGGAGACGCCGGAAGGCGCCGTCTGGGCCAACCAGTTCGACAACGTCGCCAACCGGCAGGCGCATCTTGAGACGACCGGGCCGGAGATCTGGGCACAGACTGACGGGAAGGTCGATGGCTTCATCGCCTCTGTCGGCAGCGGCGGCACACTGGCCGGCGTGGGCCTTGCCCTGAAGGAGCGCAATCCGAAGGTCGTGGTCGCACTCGCCGACCCCATGGGCGCCGCGCTGCACAACTACTACACCCATGGCGAACTGAAGTCCGAAGGTTCCTCGATCACCGAGGGTATCGGCCAGGGCCGCATTACCAAGAACCTGGAAGGCGCGCCGGTTGACCTGTCATTCCAGATCCCGGACGCCGAGGCCTTGCCGGTCATCTTCGAGTTGCTGCAGCACGAAGGCCTGTGCCTCGGCGGCTCAACCGGCATCAATGTGGCCGGTGCGATACGCCTCGCGCGCCATCTCGGCCCCGGCCATACCATCGTGACCATGCTCTGCGACTACGGAAATCGCTACCAGTCCAAGCTTTTCAATCCCGCTTTCCTCCGTCAGAAGGGCTTGCCCACCCCTCCGTGGTTGGAAGGCACGACGACGATCAAGCCACCGCTGGAGTGAAGCCTGCGCGTTCCTCCGCATTTAGAATGCGGCTGCAACCCGGATCTTTCTGGCACGCAAAGCAGGCAAGAGAACTTTGCCCTGGATCTTGCCACCGGGGCGGCGGAATGACCATTTGACATGAAGGCCATGACGCCGTGTTCTGCCGGCCACCCGTCGGCGCGCGACGGGGTGGATTCGGTGGCGGAGGTCAGTGGACGGTCATGACGGACGCGCTTTTCATCGGCGTCGATGGCGGCGGAACCCACTGCCGGGCGCGTATCCGTGATGCGAAGGGGCAGCTCATCGGCGAGGGCCGGGGCGGTCCAGCCAATGTCCGCCTCGGGCCTGACAGGGTGATGGCTTCTATCCTCGACGCCGCAAGGGAGGCAGCGAGAGCCGGAGGCCTTCCTGACGACGCCTTCCCTCGCATGCACGCCGGATTGGGTCTCGCGGGCGCGGCGCAGTCCAAGCCGTTGGCGCTGCTCAAGGCACTGCCGCATCCTTTCGCGAGCGTCAGCGTCGACACGGATGCCTACGTGGCGTGGCTTGGCGCTACCCACGGTGCAGATGGCGCCATTCTCATCCTCGGCACCGGGTCCTGCGGTTTCGCCGTCGTCCGGGGTGTACGCCATTCCGTCGGCGGCTACGGCTCCATCGTCTCGGACGGTGGCAGCGGCGCGGTGATTGGCCGCGAAGGTATTCGGCGTGCCGTGCTGGCCTTTGATCAACTCGGGCCGCGTTCGGCCCTGACGGATGAACTGCTTGGCGCCTTCGGCAATAGCGCCGAGGCGATCGTGGATTGGGCGGACGCAGCGACGCCCGGGGATTTCGCGAGCCATACGCCGACAATCATCGCCCATGCCTCCGCCGGGGATCCTGTGGCAAGCGCCATTGTCACGGCCGCAGCCGGTGACGCGGATGCGCTGATCGCGCGGCTCGTGGCACTCCGCGCGCCGACCGTCGCCTTGCTAGGTGGGCTCGCGGGCCCGCTTCTTCCGTGGCTTTCTCCCCAATCGCGTCATCACGTCGTCACCCCCATAGCCGACGCCATCGATGGCGCTATCCTGATGGCACGGCAGCACGCCCGCCCGTCGTGGGATGGCGCAGCGCTCCAGGACGACCTATCACCAGGGACCCGACCATGATCTCCGATGCCGCCAATCGTGACACCGCCATGCTGCGCGAGAGCCGCGAGGCGCCGGGAGCCGTCGCGCGCCTCATCGCCGAAAACAGCGCATTGACGACAGCGCTGGGACAGCGGTTGCGCGCCGCTCCGCCCCGTTTCGCCGTGACCTGCGCCCGCGGCAGCTCCGACAACGCGGCGACCTTCGCCAAATATCTCTTCGAGATCCGTCTCGGTGTCGTCACCGCTTCCGTCGGGCCGTCGATCAGCTCTGTCTACCAGGCCAAGCTGCGCGTCGCGGACGCGCTGTTCCTCGCCATTTCCCAGTCCGGCCGCAGCCCGGACCTCCTGCATCTCGCCGAAAGCGCGCGCGAGGAAGGCGCGACCACGGTCGCGGTCGTCAACGATGCCACCTCGCCGCTGGCGGCGTTGTCCGAGGTGGTTCTGCCGCTGCAGGCCGGCCCCGAGCGCAGCGTGGCCGCCACGAAGTCGTTCATCACCTCGCTCGCCGCGGGTCTTCTGATCACCGCGGATTGGAGCGACGACGCAGCGCTCAAGAAGGCCGTGGCCGCCCTCCCGGAGACGCTCGGGAGCGCGCTGGAGCAAGATTGGGACCCTGCAGTAGCGCCCCTTATCGCGGCCCGGAATCTTTATGTCGTCGGACGCGGCACGGGCTTCGCCGTGGCGCAGGAAGCGGCCCTCAAACTGAAGGAGACGGCCGGCCTGCATGCGGAGGCCGTCAGCGCGGCCGAGGTGATGCATGGGCCGCAGGCACTCGCTGGTCCCGACTTCCCCGTCCTCGTCCTGAGCCAGCCCGACGAGACGTTGAAGGGAACCCGCGAGCTCATCGGCCGTCTGCGGGATCGCGGCGTACCCGTGATCATCGCCGGGCCAGCCGGCGATGGACTGAGGGAGCGCGGTGTGGTGACCCTGCCACTCGCGGCTGGGATCGATCCGCTTGCCGCACCCATCGCGCTGATCCAGAGCTTCTATCCGCTGGCGGACGCGGTGGCCCGCGAGCGCGGCTTCGATCCCGACCGCCCGCCCCACCTCAACAAGGTGACCGAGACCGTTTGATGGTGCACGCGACTGGTCCAAAGCGCCCTCTTCTTCCGGATCTCGGCCGGCGCCCGTTGATCATGGGCATTCTCAACGTGACGCCCGATTCCTTTTCCGACGGCGGCCTCTTCGCGACCCATGAGGCGGCGGTCGCACAGACGGCCCGTCTCGTGAGTGAGGGCGCTGACATCGTCGATGTCGGCGGGGAATCGACACGGCCGGGCCACACGGAAATCCCTGCGGAGGAGGAAATCGCCCGCGTCATTCCTGTCATCACAGCGATCACCGCGCGGCACCAGCTGCCGATCTCGATTGACACCTACAAGGCCAGGACGGCGGAGGCTGCCATCGCAGCGGGAGCGTCCATCATCAATGACATCTGGGGCCTTCAGCGGGATCCTGCCATGGCAGGCGTGGCGGCAGCGCACGGGCTGCCGGTTATCGCGATGCACAATCGGGAAGCGATCGATCCCGCTCTCGATATTATCGCGGACATCAAGGCCTTCTTCATGCGGACGTTGGAGCTGGCCGACCGAGCCGGTGTCCCGCGGGGCAATGTCATCCTCGATCCCGGCATCGGCTTCGGCAAGACGCCGGCGCAGAACCTGGTCGCTCTCCAGCGGCTGAGGGAGCTCAGGGTGCTCGGCTGCCCTCTCCTCGTCGGTGCGTCGCGCAAGTCCACCATTGGACTCGTGACCGGCCGGCCCGCCGGCGAACGCCTCGCCGGCTCGCTCGCCGCCCACGTCCTGGCGCTCGCCAATGGAGCCGACATTATTCGCGTCCACGACGTCGCCCCCCACCGCGACGCCTGCCGGATCTTCGATGCGGTGCAGAACCCCGCGCGCCTCGATGTCCTGACCGGGGAACCCACCCCAAGGAGTGCGCCATGACCACACGGCCCCTCGACCACATTCTCATCCGGCGCATCGCCGTTTTCGCGTATCACGGCAATAACGACGAAGAAGAGAAGCTCGGGCAGCGCTTCTATGTATCGCTCGATATCGGCTTCGACGCTGAGCCTGCCGGCAAAAGTGACGATTGGAACGAGACGGTCTGCTATGGGCAGATGACCGCCCTGGTGACACGTGTCGCGACGAGCCGCCGCTTTCGTCTCATCGAAGCGCTGGCGCAAACGGTAGCCGACGAGGCACTGGCGGAATTCCCGCGCGTCGAGCGCATCAGCGTCGAGGTCGAGAAGCCTTCGGCTCCCGTGCCGGCGATCATTGACAGCGTCGCCGTGAAGATCACGCGGGTGCGCGGTGGCTGAAGCCTACATCTGCCTCGGCAGCAATCTCGGCGACAAGCGTGCGACGATCGCGCGTGCCCTAGACCTGCTGGCCGGCGCGATGGATGTCGCCGTCAAGGCGCGCTCAGGCGACTATCGCACGCCCCCGTGGGGCAAGCTGGACCAGGACTGGTTCGTCAATGCCTGCGCCCGGGTCGAGACGGCGCTCGCGCCCGAGGCTCTCCTCGCGCAATGCCTGACTGTCGAGCGACAACTGGGCCGGGAGCGGCTGGAGAGATGGGGACCGCGCGTCATCGACATCGATCTCCTGACCTATGACGACCGGGCAATAGCAACCGCTAGCCTGACCCTGCCGCATCCTCACCTCACCCAGCGTGCCTTCGTGCTTGTACCTCTGGCGGAAATCGCACCCACGCTCGTCATCGGCGGGCGGCCTGTGGCTGATTGGCTTGCTGAGGTGGACATCGCGGGAATTGAGAGGATGACACCATGAAAATTGCCGGCGATGCGCGCGATTCAGGGAAATGTCGCCGCGTGAGGTGTGCCCGGTCGGGTGGTACGCTGGCCTTCGCATCGATAGCGATCGTTGTTGTTGCATTGGCCCTCCCCGGAACCGCTCCGGCTCATGCCCAAGACGCCGCGGCGGGTGAGGCCGTATTCCGCAAGTGCCGCGCGTGCCATCAAGTCGGAGAAGGCGCGCGGAATTTAGTAGGACCCCAATTGAATGGCGTCATAGGGCGCCCCGCCGCGAGCGTCGAGGGCTACACCTATTCGCCCGCCATGAAGGAGTCCGGCATTACCTGGGATGACGCCAATCTCAAGCATTGGCTGCAGAACCCGCGCGATTTCCTGCGTGGCACCAAGATGATCTTTTCTGGCCTGCCGAAGGATGAGGACGTCGGCAATCTCCTCACCTATCTCAAGAGTTTCGATCGTGACGGCAAGCGCATACCTTAGATCGGCGTCCGCAGCACGATCGGGATGCACTCTATCTCGTTGATGAAGCACCCGATTTATCGAGAAGCCGCATACACTTTTGCCCGCGATGCTCTAGAATTTGCCGAGATGCGGCAGGCGGTCTTCAGAAACAGGCGAGCGTGTCGTGAAGCAAGGCAGTGGTTCTGACCAAAAGAGCGGAACTCCGGAGCGGTCACGCGACGACGCGCCCCTCCCCTATGTCCTGCCGCTCGCGCCCGGGACGGAGGCGGTCGCGGTGGCGGACGCCCTTGGTCACCTGCGACATCTCACGTTTCTGGATAGCGCCATGCGGCATGAAACGCTCGGACGCTACTCCTATGTGGCCGCGGACCCTTTCGGACGTTTCCTCATCGAGAACGGACAGGCCAGCTGGTCGGCCCCCGACAGCGGGGAGGCGACTGAAGTTCCTGCCCCTCTGGCGTTGAACCTGCTGGGCCAGCTCCTCAAGCGGTTCGCGACGCCCCACCGCGGGGATCTACCGCCCTTCCAGGGCGGCTTTGCGGGATTTTTCGCTTACACTCTCGGACAGGTTCTCGAGTATCGGCCCAGAGCTGCCGTGCCACCTGCCTGGTCCAAGCCCATTCCCGCGGCCGCTCTCCACGCCTATGACGTGGTTGTTGCCTTCGACCATCTGGCGGGAAAGGCCTCGATCATCTCGACCGGGTGGCCGGAAACCGACCCCGCTGCCCGCGCGGTACGCGCCAGAGCCCGCGCCGAAGCCGTCAACGCCCTGATCGTCAATGCGTCTCCCACCACGCACCCCGCCAATGCCGCGGTCACCCGCGACGCATGGCGTTCCAATTTCACGCAGGCCGACTACGAGATGGCGATTGCCGCCGTCATTGATCTCATCCTTGAAGGCGATATCTTCCAGGCGAATATTGCACAACGCTTTCGGGCACCTCTCCCGACCGGCTTCGCCGCATGGCCATTCTACCGTCGCCTTCGCGCGACCAATCCGGCACCTTTCGGTGCCTACATCGCCGGCGACGGCTTCACCCTGGCCTCCAGCTCGCCGGAAAGGCTTCTGAAGCTGAGCGGAGAACATGTCGAGGCTCGGCCGATCAAGGGCACGGCCGCGCGCAGCAATGATCCGGCTGAGGATGCGCGGGCGCGTTCCCGGCTGGAAGCCTCCGAAAAAGACCGCGCCGAAAACATCATGATCGTCGATCTCCTGCGCAACGATCTCTCCCGTGTCTGCCGGCCCCACAGCGTGGCGACACCCAGTGTCTGCGGTCTGGAGACCTATGCGTCCGTCCATCACCTCGTATCCGTGGTGACGGGCCAGCTCGTCGCTGGCCACGGCATCGTTGAGCTTTTGGGAGCCACTTTCCCCGGCGGATCGGTGACGGGTGCGCCGAAAATCCGCGCCATGGAGATCATTGCGGAGATCGAGCGCGAAGCGCGCGAGGCCTATTGCGGATCTATCGGCTTTCTTGGCTTCAACGGGGAAGCTGACCTTAACATCCTCATCCGCACGGTGATGCTGGCCGAGGGCGAGGCCCTGGTCCACGCAGGGGGTGGGATTACCGCGCTGTCCGATCCTGCTTCTGAATATGCCGAAAGCCTCGCCAAGGCAGAGCGGATCTTTGCCGCTTTTGCAGAACCCACGGCCTCGAACGATGTAGATGAGGCCGCGCCATGATCGTCGTGATCGACAACTACGATTCCTTTGTCTTCAACGTGGCGCGTTATCTGCAGGAATTGGGGGCTCAAACGCGGGTGGTGCGCAATGATGCCATCTCCGTGCGCGGCGTGCTGGCGCTTGCTCCGCAGGCGGTGGTCATCTCGCCCGGTCCCTGCACGCCCGCGGAGGCGGGCATATCTCTCGAGCTTGTGCGCGAACTCAATGGGCACGTGCCGATCCTCGGCATCTGCCTTGGGCATCAATGCATCGGCGCCGCGTTAGGCGGACAAGTGACGCGAGCGCGCCACCCCATGCATGGTCGCGCCTGCGACATCCTGCACGACCGGCGCGGCCTGTTCGCGGGCCTGCCGACACCGTTCCGGGCTGGGCGCTACCATTCTCTTGTCGTGGAACTGGATGAGCCCGGCCCCCTCCTGGTGAATGCGCGCTCGCCGGAGGGCGAAATCATGGCGGTGGCCCACAGGACAGCACCGACCTATGGAATCCAGTTCCACCCGGAATCGATCCTGACGCCCCACGGCCACGCCATTCTTCGGAATTTCCTAGGTCTGGCGCAGCGTACCCACGAGAACCGGAGCCATTGACGATGCTGTGGCACGATGGCGCGCTCCACGAACGCGGAATGCTCATGGTTGCAGCCGGCGACCGTGGCCTTCTTCTGGCCGACGGACTGTTCGAAACCGTGCTGATCGTCGGCGGGCAGCCGTGGCGTCTCGCAGACCATCTCGCACGGCTGAAGAGCAGCGCGGATACGATCGGCATCCCAATCGACACGCGGCCGGAGGAGGCCGTTCTCGCCCTCGCGGCTTATGCGGCTGCGAGTGCCGACATCGGCGGGCTCGCCGCGATCCGTGTCACGGTCACCCGCGGCGCCGGACCTCGTGGCCTGCGGTTGCCGCCCAATCCATCGCCCTGCGTCTTCGCTACGCTCGCACCCTGGCAGCCGGTCATGGCCTTTCAGCCGCTGCGATTGCATCTGGCCGCCGTTCGTCGCAACGAATTCTCGCCGCTCTCCCGCATGAAGTCGCTAGCCTATCTCGACAATGTCCTGGCTCTCGAGGAGGCCGCGCGGCACGGCTGCGACGACGCTCTCCTCCTGAACACCCGTGGCGCGGTGGCGGCGACCAGCGCCGGGAACGTCTTCGCCCTTTGCGGCAGCGCGCTCGTCACTCCCCCCGTGGAAGACGGTGTGCTCCCTGGCATCACCCGGCGGGTGCTCCTTTCCCTTGCGGCAAGCATCGGGCTTTCCGTACACGAGCAGACGCTCACCCTGGCCGCCTTGAAGGCTGCGGACGCGGCCTTTGCCACCAACAGCCTTCGACTGATCTCTCCGATTGCGTCCCTGGATGGCGTGGAAATTCCGCGGGATGCCCGCGTTGTCACATTGATGGAGGCGTTGCGGGCCGACATCGACGCGGATTGCGGCGCCGATCCCTTCACAGGGCCTGCCCGGACCAGCCAGTTCATATAGGCGGCGTTAGCGAGAGCCGATGCTCACGAATGAGACCTCAAGCGTTGTCCTTGAGATAGGCAACGCCGGGATCAGCAGGCGTTCCCTCTAGAATACCCTCATGAGCGGGCTGCCAGAGCAC